>JBEQLD010000100.1:0-6028 GCA_040326115.1 Mariprofundaceae bacterium
GCGCTCATAGTCGCCTCTGTACCGGAGTTTACCATCCTAACCATTTCTATGGAGGGCACTGCATTAATCACCATTTTTGCCAGTTCTATCTCAAGCTCC
The DNA here is from genome assembly GCA_040326115.1 of Mariprofundaceae bacterium. GTDB lineage: Bacteria > Pseudomonadota > Zetaproteobacteria > Mariprofundales > Mariprofundaceae > WSZY01. Next base: position 100 of record JBEQLD010000100.1, read on the forward strand.
GTCGGAGCGCCAAAACTGGTGCCGCTATCTATCGCTCTCTTAAGCGCATCATTAACGCGGGGGTTACAGTGGCCCAGAATCATCGGCCCCCAGGAACCGACATAGTCGATATACTTATTTCCATCGACATCCGTGACATAAGCGCCTTTGGCATGATCAAAGAAGCGGGGTGTTCCGCCTACGCCTTTAAATGCGCGAACCGGAGAGTTTACACCGCCGGGAAGAAGCTTTTTCGCCTGCTCAAAATCTTTCAGTGAGCGGTCAATGTTTAATGCCATGAAGTGAATCTCCTAATGTGATTAAAACCAAGGCGGTAAGCATAAAGACTTCATCAATGACTGTCGAAAAGGATTTTAAATAAGCCTAATCAGAAGTAAAAAATATATCGCCATAGTAGCCGGTGGCTTTTTGCCCTGAGTTGTCGCTGTCTGTCATAATGGCAACAGCATCAATATGGCGGACATCTTTCCCGATGAGCTGGCGAAGGTCTTCGCGGACATTGCGTCTGTAATGCTGCCACTGACCAAGTCCGCTGTTGCCCGATTCTACAGCAAACATGGTAGAGCTGGAGGTGAATGGATTTGGCCACGCTTCACCTGTTTGATGTGAGGATGACCAGACATAATTCAGTGCACGGCTGTTCCAGAAAAAGATACCGCCATCAATAATAATATAGAGGCGCAGGACAAAATCATCACCACGCTTTTCATTTTCATTGATGTTTGAAAACAGTTGCCCTGTTTTCCACGACCAGTGAATCCAGGGTGTCTTTTCTAGATCGATTCGGATTTCCCGAAAAAGACCTGATGCAGTGTCATCACTTTTGGCTTTGAGTATTTTGAGGTTCTGTTTTGATGTTGGCTCTGTAATGAGCGTGTAGATTGTTCTGCCATCAAAGGATCTTTCTTTCCAGCCAGCGAGCATGCCATCAGAAAATTTCCCGATATGGATGACTTTCTCTTTTGGTGTTGATCTGTCCAAAGCCGTTCCGCTCTCTGGAATCAGCATCGCTAGAGACATGATCATTATTAGCACCACTACAGGCATGTGTTTATATGCATTCGTACTTGATATGATGCATGGCATGGGCACTCTTTGAGAGAGAAAAAAGCCTCTAACCAAGTTCTATTTTTTACCGATCCAGGCTCCTTTGATGCCTGATTTCTGCTGAATATCCCTGAGCTGAGCCTTGGCTTCATCTTTGGCTGCAAAGCCTGTGATCTGAACTCTGTACCATGTTCTGCCTTTCACCAGAGCGGTATGAACCTGTGCATTCAAGCCGTTTTTTTGCAGGCGCGCCTGCTCTTTTATTGCAAGGGACTCTTTTGCATGAGATGAGAGGTTTACGACCCAATCACCGGGCTTTGCCACCGCTTCACTCAGACTGGTTTGAGGCGTAATGACTTTAACCACGGCTTTGGTTTCAGGCACAGCTTTTTCAGGCGTGGAAGCTGTTGAACCCAAAGGTGCTGCAGCTTCAATGGTTGGTGTGCCTGTTAAGCGGCGCTCAACTTTTGTAAGACGCTGCTGGATATCTGCAATGCCCTGAGCCTGATCTGATTTGGCCACAGGACTCATATTCATGATCTGACGTTCCAGATCAGCAACCTTATTGCTGGCATCATATGCCATCCATGCACCAAAACCACCCACGGCCATGCCCAGAAGCCCCATGAAAGCGGGTAGTGAGCTTGAGCTGCCGGTTTGTTCTACAGGCGTTTGGACTGGTGAGGAGATAGTTGGCTCATCTTCTGATACCGCCATCTCTTTCTCCTCTTCTGCAATCTCCCTGATGGCAGCTGTTGCATCAGCAAGCACGTTGGTTTCAGTGGTGGTTAATTCCGGTGTTTCGCTGATGTTCTCCAGATTGAGATCTCCATCATCTTCAACAACCTCGTATTCATCGCTCTTGCCCTCACTATTGTTCTCACTATCCTGAGAATCGTTAAGCTCGGGTGACAACGGCTGGTCTGGCTCATCAAGCATCTCTTCAGTCAGTTCAATAACCGGAGGCATCTCTTCAACCTGTTCAATTTCTTCAGTCGTTTCATCACCATTCAGATCAATATCTTCAACTATATCCAGTAGAGGGTCAGTTTCGGTTGATTCCTCTTCATCTTCATTCACAACGATTGGGAGATCATCAGGCGAAGAGAGAAAGGAATCAATTTCATTGTCACTTTCGCCGGGAGGAATGGTTGCTTCGAAATCAAACATGGCCTCATCTTCATTATTTTCATCAAACGGCTTGTCCAGGTCGTCGAGAGAGTCATCGCCTGCTACAAATTCATCTGTCTCGGAGGCAGGCTCCAACAGGTCTTTTGAAAGAGCATCGATACCTGCATCGAGTTCACCAAAATCAATATCATCGGTGGAGAGAGTTTCAACTTCATCTGCAGGTTCTGAGTTGTCTTCACTGTTAAGCAGCTCTTCAATGTCCATCAGTCCATCAATGGTCTTATCAAAATCATCGGAAGTGATCTCGTTTGAAGGTGAGGTAGAAACCACATTTTGATTGCCACCGAGATCCAGTCGGATTGTACTATCCAGATCCAGCAGATCTGTGGACGGGGTTATTTTGAACTTAACGGTTTTCTGGTCTTCATTATCAGACATGGAGCTCTCCCAGCATGTTCAGATTTATTACGTAACTTATATGCACAACAATTTAAAATCAAACAAATCAAACAGATAGTTAGCAATTTTCATGCCGGACAGGTTAGGATTCAAGCTAAATAAGATTTGATTTTATCAGGGAGTGAGAATTGAGTAATCATCAGCCCATTGGTGTTTTTGATTCAGGCGTAGGTGGATTGTCGGTACTTGAACATATTCATCGCCAGCTGCCTGCCGAGAACCTGATTTATCTGGCAGATTCAGCTTATATACCTTATGGCTCATTGCAATCCGATCTGATTCAGAGACGTTCCCACCTTATTGCAGAGTTTTTTATCAGCCGTGGTGTAAAGGCAATGGTAGTTGCATGCAATACTGCGACAGCAGCAGCCATTGAGAGCCTGCGTCTCAGTTTTCAGATTCCTGTTATCGGTATGGAGCCAGCTGTCAAACCTGCTGTTCTCGCCACCCAAGTAGGCGTCATTGGTGTCTTGGCCACGAGTGGGACACTGGCCAGTGAGAAGTTTTCGAGTTTGGTGAAGCGTTTTGGCAGCAGTGCCGAGGTTGTGTTTCAACCAGGGGACGGGTTGGTTGAACAGGTTGAATCGGGAAATATGGAGAGTGAAGAGACACATTCGCTTCTAAAAAAACACCTTGAACCTCTGATGAAACAAGGTGTGGACACACTGGTGTTGGGATGTACGCACTATCCATTTCTTATTCCGCAGATTCGCGAGATTGTAGGGGATGATGTGGTGATTCTGGATACGGGTGATGCGATTGCATCGGAGTTGAAACGCCAGCTTGAGGCAGCTGAACTGATTGTACCCAAGCTGATGGCTCTTGATCTGACCACGCCTGAAAGCTCTGAGGGTTCTGTAACCTTTTTTAGTAGCGGAGATGCCGAAGCTGGCCGAGTCATGATATCCCGCCTCTGGGGCAGGGATGTGACAGTAGAATATTTTCCGGAAGAGGAGAGATAACATGGTAAAACATATCGTCATGTGGCGGCTTCATGATGAAGTCGATGGCATATCTAAAGCTGAGAATGCTGTAACGATTAAACATGCACTGGAAGATCTGCAGGGAAAAATTCCGGGGCTGATTCATGTCGAGGTTGGTATCGATTTTGATCGTGGTGAACAGGCTGCAGATATAGTGCTCTATTCCGAGCTTGAGAGCAGGGAAGCTTTAGCAGCTTATCAGGCGCACCCTTTACATCAGGCAGTGATTCCATTGGTGAAAAAACATACCTGTGAACGAACTGTAGTTGATTTTGATGCCTGAGAGAGCTGAACCTGAATATGGATGAAACATTCAATCAGATCATACTGAGTTCAACCGGTGCAGAGGCTGCAGAGCGTGATGAGATTATTGCTACTCTCTGGAGTGGCTATGGCGAGATTGTTCGTTTGCAGCTACAGGGTGGGGTCGCTGAAGGTATTGTACTTAAACATGTGCGCTTTCCTACCGAGCAGAACCATCCACGTGGCTGGCACAGTGATCTCTCCCATACCCGAAAAGTAAAATCCTATGAGGTGGAGATGGCCTGGTATCACGATTGGAGCAGCCGTTGTGATGATGCCTGCCGGATTCCAAAGTGTTACGCCTCTGAAACGGTTGGAGATGAGCATTTGATGGTGCTGGAAGACCTGGATGCGGCTGGGTTCCCTATAAGGAAATCAAACCTGAGCAAGCCGGAGGTGGTGGTTTGCCTGAAGTGGCTGGCGAACTTTCACGCCACTTTTATGGGTGAATCTCCAACAGGTTTGTGGAAAATCGGGACTTACTGGCACCTTGCAACCCGGCCTGATGAACTGGCGGTGATGGAGGATGCGGGTTTAAGGGATGCAGCGCCTGAGATTGATGCGATGCTGAACCATTGTCATTTCCAGACCATCATTCATGGCGATGCCAAAGTTGCGAACTTCTGCTTTTCAGAAAACGGTCAGCATGTTGCAGCGGTGGACTTCCAGTATGTGGGTGGAGGTTGTGGCATGAAGGATGTGGCCTATTTTCTTGGCAGTTGTCTGGATGAGATGTTGCAGGAGAGGTGGGAGTCAGAGTTTCTGAACATCTACTTTGATGAACTGAAAGAGGCTCTGCACAGAAAAAACAGAGAAGTCGATGCCGACGCTCTGGAAGCTGAGTGGCGCATCATGTTTCCAATAGCTCAAGCAGATTTTTACCGTTTCCTGGTCGGCTGGATGCCAACCCATTGGAAGATCAATGATTATGGTAAGCAGGTGGCGCTGGGTGTGGTTTCACAACTGCGTATTTAGGCTTAATGCCGTCAGTGATGGATAGATGTGAGTGAAAACACCTTCATTACATTGGAATCTGCATCCTGACAGGTTCTTCAATGCCGGCAGTGCGATAGAAACTGTGCAGTCGGTCCAGAGTCGGTTTGGTTACCTCCTGACCTTTAACCATCAGCAACAGGCCGCCTTTGGTTTTGATATCCTCATCAGCCAGCATGAACACATCGATCTCCTTGATATTCATGGTGCGGATTTCCATCTTCCGCTCAACACGTTCGACTGTTGCCATCGCATCGAGAATGGTGGGGTGGTAGACCCCGGTTCGGGCACGCATCGTCTCAATGACCTTTGAAATCGTCATGTTTTGTCCTGACAGATGATCAAAATCGAGCGCGATACGAAGCATGTAGCCACCGAGTAGTGCCGTATCTTTCGGCAGGGTTCGATCATCAGCACCCTGATGATCGGAACAGTTGACCCTCTGATGCTGAATCATTTTGGAGATCATGCCCAGTCGGGGGATGTTTTTGAGAAGGTCTGCGGCAATGCCGGGGTGAGCATCAAAGATCTCCTGTTCATTATGGTTCAGGGGTTGACCCGCAGATACTTTAGAGAGGGTCTCAATCGGCAGCGTGATGCAGCCCAGTTCACAGAGCATGGCGGCCAGTTCAAAACGCCAGCCTCCGGGCAGGCCAAGCTCTTTGGCAACATGTTTCATGTAAAATTTGATGCGCGATGTGCTGCTAAAAGCGATCGGATTGACCAGACTGAGGATCTGGCTCATAACACGAACGCTTCCGAAGAGTGTCTGCTCCAGCAGCTCTTTCTCTGCCATCACCAACCGGTACTGCTCAACCCCATCATCCAGTGATTTTGCAAACGCTGCCGGCTCGCACGGTTTGGTCAGAAAACGAAAAATATTACCTTCATTAATTGCCTGAGTGGCATTATCCATATTGGCAAAGCCAGTGAGCATCATGCGTACACTGTTCGGGGCAACTTTTTTTGCCCGGGTCAGAAACTCAACACCATTCATGCCCGGCATGGCATAG
>JBEQLD010000101.1:0-6021 GCA_040326115.1 Mariprofundaceae bacterium
TGCCAAAGAATGATTTGTTATAACCATTTGTTTTTATTGTGTTATTTTGAACGGGTGATAGGGAAGGATTTTCCGAAAGGAATATTTTTCCCCTTTTGGCAGGATACTTTTTCCACCTTTCACTCTCTATAACGAATCATAACGAGCCAAAGAGGTAAGCTATTTCACATACATCTCTCCATAAAACCGCGTAACTTCGCCGCTGTATCCACGCATGCAGAGGGGAAAGGCGAAGCAGAGATGAAATATGAGTGATGTGGAAGATCAGGCCAGACGACGGCTACTTAAATTGAGTGTTTATGTTCCGCCTGCAATTCTGGGTGTGATGATACCCACCCGCGCCGATGCGGCGACTGTAAAGTGTGGAAAGTTCGGATTGATCACGATCTCGGCTGGTGGCAATGCCTGCTGTCCGTGCGTCAGCAGACCAAATGGCAACCGCTGTAAAAATGCACGTTGTTGGCTCGGAAACTGTGCATCATGCAAGCCGAGATGGGGAAACAAGGCCAATTGCCTCAAACAGGCTGCAGCATGTGGCTGCACCTGCGTAAAAGTTGGGAAAAAGTGGGAATGCAGATAAGCGTTTATCTTTAAAGCAGGCTGTTATTTTTTCGCCAAAGATAGCGATCCGGATGGATAATCATTCGACCTGAAGTGAAGACTCAAGGTTTTCTATTACTTTTTCTACTCCGCTTTTAAGTTAATCTTCTCTGCCAGTTTTTGATCGGTCTGATAAAGGAACGCGAGCAGCTCTGCCACCAGTTGATAGGCATCTTCCGGTATCTCCTGTCCAACAGGTACCTGTGCTAATAGCTGTGCCAGATTCTCATCCTCATGAATATACAGGTGTTTCTCTTTCGCCAGCTCAAGAATCCTCTTTGCGGTGGCATCAAAGTCTACTGCCTTCCCCCTGGATGATTGCTTACTGTCAGCACCAAGTCCCAAACTGTCCGCAGTTTCACGATCACGCATTACGTACGCCCAACAGATATAAATAAGAAGACCATCTATCCATCTATCGCCCGGCCATCTGCCAACATAAACTGTTTATTTAACTGGTGTTTATTGCAAAATTTGATTCTGAGCGCATCATTTCCCCGTTCAAGAGGTGATTTCATTAACGATTCCAGCAACATAATCGAGCCGGTTCCATCTTCCGAACTGGTCTCCGGTTCACTTTCCGGACCACACTACCGTGGAAAAAACCGCTTGCGCATTGCGCTGGTCGGTCAGCCCAACAGTGGTAAAAGCACACTCTTCCATGCCGTGGCGAGTACCAGCATTGACCGTGGCCAGCTAACCGGTACCGACAAAGCCTACAAGCGCTGTACCGTGCAGATTGGTATGGATGAGGCCGAACTGGTTGATCTTCCAGCGATATATTCGCTGCACAATCTTAAAGATGATGACCTGGAAGGACTCAAATATCTGCTCTGGGGAGATAGCCGTCCGCTTGTTTCGGCACATGAAGGCAGCGAACCTCCCGCCCCCTTTTCACGCCCTGATATACTGATTCATATCATGGATGCCAGTACGCTGGGCAGGCATCTTGAACTGACTCTGGAGCTGATCGAGCTGGGTCTTCCGATTGTAATTGGCCTGAATATGATGGATGAAGCACGCCGTAAAGGACTCTCCATTGACGTTGAAGCGCTGGAGAAAGAGCTGGGCGTTCCCGTTGTTCCCATGACCGCCATCAAAGGACTTGGCATCTCTACCCTCTTTGAGAGAGCGGCAGACACCGTGCGCAGTAGAAGCTGCCCGATTCCCCAGCCCGCAGGCGAACATATTACGGCATGGTCTTCACTGCTTTATGAGGCAGTGGAGAGCCCTGAACTTCGTGATGCGTTTCGTGTTCCACAGACATTTATGATGATGCAGTTGATGCAATCAGATCAATATTTCACATCTGAGCTGACATGCCATTTTCCAAAGGAAGCAGAAGCATTCTCATCCATTCGGGACAAGGCTGATGAAGCACTGCCTCGCTCACTGGCTGAAGAAGTTGCAGCTGATTACCACCATCGCGCCGCCAAACTGTTTGATAACATTGCGCAGCTATCCCATCGCTCCAAAACCGTCACCTGGGAAGATCGAATGGATGCCATCTTTCTGCATCCGCGCTGGGGTCTGGTAGGTAGCCTCTCACTCTTCGCACTGGTACTTTTTATGGTGTTCGAAGTCAGTGCAGGTCTGGACTCAATCACTGCCGCCCAACTGGCGGAGATGGCAGGCAGGTGGCAACCGGAGAGTACAGAGGGTGTCATCGGGCGTGCTGTTGTTGATGGGCTGATCGGACTGATCGGCATTGTTGTTCCCTATATGCTGCCGTTGGTACTCATGCTTGTTGCACTGGAAGAGTCCGGTGTGATGCAGCGTGTTGCTTTTGTGGTGGATCGTTTTTTCCACCGTATCGGCCTGCACGGTAAGGTTGCCGTACCTTTTCTACTTGGATTGGGCTGTAATGTTCCGGCCATCGCTGCAACCAGAAACATGCTGAAAGGGAGAGATCGGGTGGTGGCATCCCTGCTGATTACATTTGTTCCATGCTCTGCACGCTCTGCCATTATTCTTGCTCTCGGTGGAAAGTATCTGGGCGGCGTTGGCATCTTTGCCATCTTTATGCTCAATCTGGTCATCATCGCAATCCTCGGTAAGCTGCTGACCCGCCGTTACCCGGAGATCAGTCCCGGTCTTATTCAGGAAATCCCTGCTTACGCCTTTCCTAAAATGCGGCCTGTCCTGCATGCCACATGGCATCGTACCCGTGATATCCTCACCATTGTCACTCCGCTGTTGGTCGGTGGCAGTATAGTTCTGGCACTGTTGCACCACTTCGGCGCTGATATCTGGATCAACCAGATGCTTGCACCTATCACCGTCTGGGCACTCGGTCTTCCAATTGTTCTGGGAGTTCCCATTCTCTTTGGTGTACTTCGTAAAGAACTCTCACTACTGATGATCTATCAAGCACTTGGGACATTTGAAGTGGGCAACATTCTGGACTGGGTGCAGATCAGTACCTTCCTGATTTTTTTGATGTTCTATGTACCATGTATATCCACATTTGCTGTTATGCTAAAGGTGATTGGCCGCAGGGAAGCCTTCTTCTCAATCGCCCTCTCTGTTGGCGTGGCACTACTCTGTGCAGTTGCCATTCGTGGTTTGCTCGAAGGTTACCGCCTGATTACTTAACCGGACCTGAAGGATTGGTTTTGCTACCCGCTAAAGCAGATATTCAACCTCGGAATCCGTATAGCCTGAAATCTAGGGGTTAGACTGCTTAAGAGGATGCTGCTGAAAAATGTTGGAGATTTGAAATTCCAACATCTGATAGCGGAAAGGTTTACCCAACACACACAGATCACGATCCGGAAGTTTACTGTGCAGTTCATTGGGTGATGCCGTGATAAATATGATGCGACTCAGAAGTTTCGGTGCTTTTATGGCAATGCTTTTGTAAATTTCGTCGCCGGAAAGCTTTGGCAGACGAACATCCAATAGAATAATGTCGTATTCGCTTTGATTGTCAGACAACTCAAGCAGCCCCTGCACCGGATCATGCAGTGCCTTCACTGAAACATCGATGTTGTGTTCCTGACCATAATGATCAATAAACAGAGAGATGATCTCATGAGTGAGAGGATCATCATCCACTAATAGAACTTTCATGTTGATTAATACCCCTATTCCCTTCATGGGAGTATAGTTCAAGGTATTAAGATTTGGCAAGCAGGTCTGTTATAAGTGGTTGAAAATGCTCCGGGGTTGCGTTGTAAGGGATCATAGCAACCCGTGTTTCCGGGGATAAAAATGGTTGTATTGATCGAATCAGGTGCTCTGAACAGTCATCATCGCCCAGTGCATTAATCACCAGATATTTTGGAGCAAGGCTCAACTTTTCAAGATGCTCCAGCGTCAGCAGAGTATGATTGATTGAGCCGAGTCGGGCCCCGATAATCAGCATCACTTCGCATGGCTGCATATCAATAATCCAATCACTGACAAGATAGCGATCATTGAGTGGCACCATCAATCCACCGACGCCTTCGATCAGGCAGAGGTCACTGTTGTCAGTCTGCCGGTTGCACCAGCCAGTGAGCTCCCCGGAATCAATGCTCCTGCCTTCAGCTGCTGCTGCAATGTTGGGGGATGCGGGCAGAGAAAAGGTATGCAGATTGAGAAGGTCCGGATCAGAGATATTTTGAGCTCTGGCTAACAGCTCCACATCTTCATTGATGCCGTTGGTATTCGCACCACAGGCAACCGGTTTGATTGCAGATGCACGAACCCCCTGATCCTGAAGCAGCCTGATCAGATGGGATGTGACAAATGTTTTGCCGGCTCCGGTATCAGCGGCTGTAACAAATATCTTTTTTTTCATTCCTGAGAACCATCCACCTGAATCGGAATGATTCTCTCTGCATGTTCATAGCCGGCATCCTTGTACCATGCCTGTGCATAAAGAGCTTCGAAAGTGGCATGAATGCGGCCATCTTCATCCCTGTGTCTGGAGCTGTATTTCTCTTCGAGTTGTCTAAGAAGACTGCGGCCATAAAGGCCACCTGGTCGGCTTCGAATTCCGGCAGATGAAGCGCCGATGTTTTTCAGTTCGCGAACCAGAGCCATGGTATCGGGATAAGTCAGCGTAAAAATATCCGAATCTGTCACTGGCAACTCGACCGCCATCTGCATGAGTGAATCACCCAGTGATGTCACATCCGGAAACGGCAATACAAGCCCGGCCCGTTCATTGGCAATCTCTGCCAGAGATTGTCTTAGCTCGGAGAGAGTCCTGCGCCCGAACGTAGAGAAGAGGATAAGGCCACCCGGTGCCAGCACCCGGCGCATCTCCTGCATCATTAGCATGGGATCTGAAACCCACTGCATGGCAAGGTTTGAACAGACCAGATCAAATGAGGCATCAGCAAATGGCAGGCTGCACCCGTCACTGACCACATGCTGGCGCCGACCATGCCATGGCAGGCGCCTGCTATGGGCGGCTTGCGTGGTTTTGATCATGGCTTCCGATAGATCAAGGGCTGTCACTTCAGCTTTTTTGAATCGCTGGCATAACAGACGGGTAAAATAACCGGTCCCGCAGCCAATATCGAGCATTCGCCGGGGATCAATTTTTGTAAACTCAAGATGTTGAAGCAGCCGGTCAGCAATTTCACGTTGTAGCACGGCATGTTCATCATAGGTGCCGGTGGCCGATGAAAATGCACGTTTTACCTGGGCTGTGCTGATATGTGAGCTGTTTAAATTGTTAGACACCATCTCTCCGCTAATTCATTAAATTCATTGGTATGCGTTAAAAAAGGAGCATGCCCGCACTGTTCAAAGATATGCCACTGGCTATCGGGGATATGTTCAGCAAGAAACTGTCCGGCAGCAACGGGAATAATGGCATCATCACTGCCATGCACAATAAATGTCGGTTGATTAAGCTTGCCCAAGGCTTTTCTAAGGTCTGTTTTTGCCAGATATTCGAGCCCTGTTTTCAGTGTTGTGATTGAGGGCGGGGTTGATCGATCAATCGCCTCTCTGGCAATCTGATTATATTCACTGCGGCTAAGTTCATTGCCATGCAACATCATGGCAAAAAATCGGCTCATGGTTTTAGCTGAGTTGCTTTGCACGCCGTTCTCAAACGCCTCAAACAGCTCACTGTTGCAACCGGACTCCCAGCCCTCCTGCTGACAGAACAGCGGCGTGGTTGAAACCAGTACCAATCCGGCAATCTTTTCGGGATATTGCAGCGCCAGTTGCATAGCCACCATGCCACCCATAGACCAGCCAACGATCATGGATGGTGAATCGGGAAGTTGATTGCCAACAGCTTCAATCCAGTTGGAATCCTCTGCTGTATCCCCATGGCCGGGAAGATTCAGAAATAGAGCTTCAGGGAATGCTTCCATCTGTCGGTGCCAAACCTGCTTTGACTGACCCCAGCCATGCAGGAAGATCATGGGGAGACTCATACGATCTCCTTCAGCGCCTGCACAAGTTGATGAATCT
>JBEQLD010000102.1:0-5997 GCA_040326115.1 Mariprofundaceae bacterium
CGGAGAGTCGGCTGCTGTTTCCGGGGTACAGAGCATCAATCCGACTTTCGGATGGTCAGCAATATTAGCGGTATGTTTAGCCAGTTTGGAAAGGTGTAACAAAATATGGCCTTGATGGATGGCATATGGCGCCATGGATGTTTCAGGGCCGAGCTTACCTTGTGTGGCAAGAAATCCGATGCGGCACCCTGATAGCAGTGTCGTTATTTCAGATTCCCAAGGCTTACTCATTAGACTTTATATTTGCGCTGAAGATCCCGTTTCACATCACGATCTTTTTTATCCTGTCGTTTATCATAAAACTTCTTACCCCGGCCAAGGCCAATTTCCAGCTTGGCGTAACCACGTTCATTAAAAAAAATCTTTAGAGGTACAAGAGTTAATCCTTTTTCCTTAAGTTTACCCAGAAGACGCAGAAGCTCTTTTTTATGCAAAAGAAGTTCACGGGAGCGTGCAGGCTCTTTCGGATTGTTCATGGCGGCAGGTTTGTATGGGCTGATATGGCAACCAATTAATATCAGCTTCTCATTTCGGATAATGCAGTGGGCTTCGGCAAGGTTAGCCTGTCCTGCCCGAATCGATTTAACCTCGGGTCCAGTCAGGATCATACCTGCTTCATAAGTCTCAAGAATGTGATATTCATGCCGTGCCCGGCGATTAACAGTTGCCATGGGCGGGAGGCTATCGGGGTGTTAAACAACATGCCATACGGAGCATGTCTATATCACTGCTATCGCAGGACTCTGGCCATGGCCTTGTTGTGTAGATAGGAGCTGAAAGATTCATTTTTCGATGCGATTTTATTAATGGTTTCAATCGGGAATTTATATGCTGTGACTGAACCACCTGCAATAACATCAGCAATTGGAGAGCCCACCCCGGCAGCAGAGACTTCTCCAATCAGGCTTCCTGATGAAAGTTTTGCCACTTTTACCCCATAGGATTTGATATGCACGGAACCTTTGCTGACAAAAAATAGAAAGTGATTCAGCGAGCCTTCTCTGATCAGGAATTCACCCTTACTATAATTTTGAATTACCCCGGAGTCACATACCTGCTGTAGCTCATCTTCATCGAGGCAGGCAAACAGTTTTTGCGATTTAAGATCAGATATTCGGATGGTCATGATATTCTCTCCTGACTCATGAGAGGGGCAGTATAAGAAATAAAAATAATTTATCGCGTGACTTGGAACACAGTTTGTTAAATTCGGATTGATAAGGCCATTCGTCTTATGATTTAAGCCAATAAAAAAGGCGACCCGAAGGCCGCCTTTTAAATAGTTAAGAAACTAAGTTCTTACTTAAGACCCTGAAGGAATGCGATAACTTTATCAGCTTTCGCGCCTTTCAACTTCTGTGGAGGCATTTTGCTCTTGCCACCAGCAGCCTTAGCTACTTTTTTGGAATTTTCCAACCAGGCTTTCATGTTGCAAGGGTTCCAGGTTGCGCCTGCAGCATTCTGAGCTTTCAGGTATGAACCGTACTTCTTAGCGTATGCTGCGTTTGAACCCATTGTACGACCAATAATGCCGAACAGGTTAGGGCCAGTTTTCTTTTTGCCACCGTCTTCAAAAGTGTGGCATGCTTTACACTTGCCTTCCGGGCCAGCGATAGCTTCGGTTGCAGCAAAGCCGCTTACCATAAATGCAGCTGCAGCTGCGATCATCAAAGTCTTTTTCATGAAAAATCTCTCCTCTAGTGAATTGGAAGCGACTTGCTACATGAAGTCGTCCTAGGGTGCAATGATAAGTATTAAAAAATTTTAATCGTAGTGGAAACTTCGCAACCAAAGGGGGCGATTCCTCCCCTTAAGTATCCGGAACACCCGTGAAGCCCTGTCCTGACAAGTGATTTATTCATTTCAGGGCAGGCGTTTACCTCTATCTACAAGCTCAGTCAGCTACAGAGAAGTCCAGTATATCTTTATCGATATTCACCTCTATACGGCTACCGGGGGATGCCTCTCCGGCAATCAGAAGCCTGGCAATTGGCGTCTCCACCTCTTGCTGAATAAAGCGCTTCAGAGGCCTTGCTCCAAAGACAGGGTCATAACCTTCGCGGGCTAAAAATGATTTAGCTTCATCTGTAACATGCAGTTCGACTTGTTGATTACAGAGCCTCTCTTTCAACGAGGCAAGAAAGAGCTCTACGATCTTACCCGTCTCATTCAGTGAGAGCGGTTTGAAGAGAATAGTATCATCCACACGATTCAGAAACTCAGGCCTGAATTGATTGGTCAGTTCATTTGTGATTAGTTGTTTTGCATTCTCGGTGATCTCACCCTGTTCATTGATGCCATCAAGCAGGTGGGAGCTACCGATGTTACTGGTCATGATAACAACGCAATTCCGGAAGCTGACAGTTCGGCCATGGCTGTCAGTCAGCCGACCATCATCAAGCAGTTGCAGCAATACATTGAATACATCCGGATGCGCCTTCTCGATTTCATCGAAGAGAAGCACGCAGTATGGTTTGCGGCGAACGGCCTCTGTCAGTTGCCCGCCCTCTTCAAATCCAACATAGCCCGGTGGTGCGCCCAGCAGACGCGAGACAGCATGCTTCTCCATGTATTCACTCATATCAATGCGAACCATGTTATCTTCAGAATCAAACAGGCTGGCTGCCAGAGTTCTGGCAAGCTCTGTTTTGCCCACACCGGTAGGCCCGAGGAAGATGAATGAACCAATGGGACGTTTTGGATCTTTAATTCCGGCACGGGCACGAAGCACGGCGTCAGCAACGCTATCTACTGCTTCATCCTGTCCAATCACCCGTTCATGCAGGAGATCAGCCAGACGCAGAAGTTTTTCACGCTCTCCTTCCATCAGCCTGGTCACCGGAATACCTGACCAACGTGCAACGACCTGAGCAATCTCTTCTTCGGTCACTTCTTCCTGAAGCAGGGAGGATTCATCTTTCTCTGATGAACTGGCTTCCAGTTCGGCCAGCTCCTTCTCCAGAGCGGGCAGTGTTCCATGTCTTAATTCAGCAACTTTATTGAGATCATAGGCGCGTTCAGCAGTCTCAATATCGAGACGTGTATGTTCGATCTTTTCACGCAGGGATTGAACTTTTCCAATGGATGCCTTCTCCATATCCCACTGGGCCTGCATGGCATCACGATGAGCTTTAAGCTCGGCCAATTCCAGACGTAGGATTTCAAGGCGCTCTTTACTGGCTGCATCCTTCTCTTTTTTCAGTGCCGTCTCTTCAATCTCCAGACGCATGGTTTTGCGGGTGACTTCATCAAGTTCAGCCGGCACGGAATCGATCTCGGTGCGGATAGATGCACAGGCCTCATCAATCAGATCAATCGCTTTGTCCGGGAGAAAGCGATCAGAGATATAGCGGTCAGAGAGTGTGGCGGCGGCAACAATGGCCGCATCCTGAATTCGGACACCGTGGTGCACTTCGAATCGTTCTCTCAGGCCACGAAGGATGGAGATCGTATCTTCAACATTGGGCGCATTGACAACAATGGGCTGGAACCGACGCTCAAGTGCGGCATCTTTTTCAATATACTGGCGGTATTCATCCAGTGTAGTTGCCCCGATACAGTGAAGTTCGCCGCGTGCCAGCATCGGCTTCAGCATATTGCCGGCATCGGATGAGCCCTCGGTTTTACCTGCACCTACAATGGTGTGCAGCTCATCAATAAAGAGAATGATGCGACCATCAGACTCCTTGATCTCTTTGAGCACAGCTTTTAGCCGCTCTTCAAATTCACCCCGATATTTTGCGCCGGCCATGAGCGCTGTCATGTCGAGAGAGAACAGGGTGCGGTGCTTTAATCCTTCAGGTACATCACCGTTCAAAATTCTTTGAGCCAGGCCCTCGGCAATGGCGGTTTTACCAACGCCGGGTTCACCGATCAGTACTGGGTTGTTTTTGGTTTTTCTGGAGAGAATCCGGATGACACTGCGAATCTCGCTATCTCGACCGATAACCGGATCAAGCTTGCCGCATCTGGCCAGCTCAACAAGGTCGGTACCATATTTTTCAAGTGCTTCATAAGCACTTTCCGGTGAATCGTTGGTGACTCGCTGATGTCCGCGAACGGATTCAAGCGTTGTGATAAACTTTTTACGGGTGATGCCGGCCTTTTTGAAAGCCTTGCCACTGGCAGAGTTGTTGCCTTCATCAATCAGGCCAAGCAGCAGATGTTCTACCGAAATATATTCATCCTTCATCGATGTGGCTTCATCACCGGCTTTAACCATCAACTGGTTGAGGCGCTGGGTAATGTAGACCTTGCCTGCCTCACTGACGCCGCCGCTGACTGTGGGCAACTTTGACAATGCCTGTTGAATATCGGCAGCCAGAGAGTCAATAGATGCGCCGGCACGTTCGATCAGCCGTGGGGCAAGGCCACCATTTTGGGCCAGTAGCTCAGCCAGTAGATGCTCGCCATCGACCTCCTGATGAGAGAGGCGCACGGCCAGTGCCTGTGCCGATTGCAAAGCTTCACTTACCTTTTGAGTGGTTTTATTCAGGTCCATTTGTTGCTTCCATAATTACTATATAGGAACTCTGCATGCAGTTTTCAAGGCTGTGGTAATGGATTACGGCTGCTCCACAACAATCACCGAAACTTTTGCAGAGCCTGCCGGATTGGAGTTGGCCATCTCAACAATCAGATCAAATTTCCCCTCCGTGTTGGTAAAGGGATAATGAAACTCGTGGTCACTGATACTGTAGCTGCGATGTCGTTTGATCTCTTGTTCAGCATCTTCTTCAGCCCGAATGATTCGGAATGTTAGTGGGCCGATAGAGTCAGATACCAGCGTGACCTGATAGTTGCCCTGACGATCAGGGAGATTAAAAAATTCGCGCATGTTCTGGAATGCCGGAATGGTGACATCCCGATAGTAGAGATACTCCTGTTCCTCGGCCTGAACAGGGGCCGATAGCGTCAGAAGCAGCAGACATACCAGAGTTCTAATCATCACTCCTCCTGAGTAACCACTTCATATTTATCGCACAGATAACGCATTTTGTCTTTTGCCCTGTCACCAAAGCCCAACCAGCGACCGGCTCTTGCCTTGATATTGCCGTTTCTTTCAAGTGCGGTAAGTAGCAGCTGCTTCTCAAATTCAGCCACGGCCTGTTCTCCCTTGATTCCGCTGTCGGGGAGTTGATGGAGCCACTGTTCAAGCAGATCTTCGGATTCATGCGCGGCATGCGGGCCGGCCAGAGAGGGCAGGCTTTCAATCATGCTGCTTAGAGAAAGAACAACTGCACGTTCAATTACATTTTCCAGTTCCCGGACATTGCCCGGCCAGCTATAACGCTGCATCTGCTCAATCACCTGATCCGAAAAGCCTTCAATCTGCTTACCGCACGCCAGACCTTTTTGAATCAGCAGCTGTTCGGCCAGAAGTTCCAGGTCTTCCATGTGTTCTCTCAAAGGCGGTGCCTCAATCTCAACCACGTGAATGCGGTAGTAGAGATCATCACGGAACTCTTCCTTTGAGACCAGTTGTTCCAGATCTGCCTTGGTGGAGCAGAGCAGCCGGACATCCGAACAGATGACAGATTCACCACCGAGACGGGCAAACTCTCCACTTTCCAGTACACGTAACAGTTTAGCCTGGACAGATAGGGGCATGCCTGCAATTTCGTCCAGAAACAGGGTGCCGCCACTAGCTCGTTCAAACCAGCCGAGTTTCCGCTTCGTGGCTCCGGCAAAGGCCCCTTTTTCATGGCCGAACAGTTCCGATTCCAGATGCTCGGCACTCATGGCTGCACAATTAATGGCAATGAACGGTTGATCTGTTCGAGGGCTCTCTGCATGCAGCCGACGGGCAATCAGCTCTTTACCTGTTCCGGTTTCACCCCGGATAAGAACGGTGGAGGGTGTTGGCGCAACCTGAGTAATCAGTGTTTTAAGTTCCTGCATCGGTTCTGATTCACCAAGCAGTTCCGAGCCCATGCGAACATCCAGTGCACGCTGAAGCTCCTGTTCACGTAGTTGTTGCCAACGCGATTCCATCGC
>JBEQLD010000103.1:0-5990 GCA_040326115.1 Mariprofundaceae bacterium
CGTCAGATCCGGAAGGAAGCAGCGGCAGCGGGATACCGGCGCGTTGTGGATTCGTCCGGTTCGGGTGGCGCTTTTTTTATGGATTCGCCAAAGGCTTCCTGCCTTTGACTTAAACCGTAAATCAAAAGTGTGATTTTGATTTACTCACTAAGGCCGATTTTCCATGGTCGGCTAGTCTGGTATCAAAACCTCGCACATAAGGCTAAATCCCTGATACACTTTTGCTCATGGTTCTGGATCGCTACATTCTTCGCCTTTGGGCTGGCCCCTTTATCGGTTTTCTCTTTATTGTTACCGGTGTTTTATTGCTGGGCCGAGCGCTGAAACTACTGGGGATGTTTGCTGATAAGGGTGTGGAGTGGAGCATTATGCTCACCATGCTTGCTGCAATTATGCCATACTTTTTGTTAATCACAGTTCCAATTGCTTTCCTGTTTGCCATGCAGAGCATGTTTCTTAAACTTTACCAAGGTAGTGAGATGGATGCCTTTCGGGCATCAGGAGTCTCATTTCTGAGGCTGTTGCGTCCAATTATTGCAGTTGCATTATTACTTTGGTTAGCGCTGACTTTGACATCACTACAGTGGATGCCGTCAGGGCAAAAGGCTTTTCAGGGGTTGTTTGCAGCTATTCAGAAGTCAAAACCTGCTCCCGGTTTTGATCCTCAACGTTTCAATCGTGATATGGAAGATTTTACGGTCTATGTTGAAGGGCAGGATGAACAGGGTCGGTTGATTGGTTTTATGTTGGAAGATGCTCGCTCAACCATACCTGTTGTCTATCTGGCCGAGCGGGCTGAAATCGGAAAGAACAGTTCCGGTTTGACCTTTGCACTTCATCATGGGGTCCGACTTGAAGGTTCAATGGGGAGCCTCAGATCACTCTCTTTCGAGGAGTATCAGGTATCCATCAATCTTGGAGAGATGGGGCTGCTGAAAGTGCAGGTCTGGCGTGCCCGCGTTTTTGAAATGGGAGTAACGGAATTGTGGCAGGCGGCTTTTCATGAGGAACGCCTTGATGCAATCGCTGAGTTAAGCAGACGCCTGCTATTACCGACCACTGTTATAGTATTCCTGTTTTTTTGCTTGCCTTTATCAATAGCGCCGAAGCGATCGGGAAGAGCCGGCTCCTATATTATTGGAACGGCCTTGATGCTTCTGATATATAATGTCCAGATTGTATTGCACCAGCAGGTTACGGGGGGAAACCTTCCATGGTGGAGCATGTGGCTTGGGCAATTCACTTTTTTATTAGCAGCAATATGGGCTTTCCATCGTGCAAGTCAGGATCGCCTACCATCATTGTTACTGTTTATTGAGGGGCTGGCCTCTGTTGTTCATCAACGTGTTTTACATTTTGTTGGCCATCGTTCGGATGTTCATAATAGCTGAGTATTCATATGAATCAGTGGTTACTGTTTTCTACAGGTTAGGAAGTCTCTTCTCTTTCTCGGTCTGAGAGACCAATAGCAAGCGCCAAGATAGCCAGGATGGTTGCAAAGTGCTCTTCAAGACTGACAGATGATACACCATGAATAATAAGCGCAACCGCAGAGAGGCTAACCAGAGCGTTGCTATGAACGGACCATGGTCGTTGAATACCAGCTCTCAACCAGAGCCAGAGAAGTGCGCATATAACGATGACTCCGACAGGACCCCAGCGAACCAGAGATTGAAGATAGATGTTGTGCAGGTGGCTATAATTTACACCGTGGTAATCAAGATGAGGATGGTCTGTTCGAATGTTTTTCGCGGCTTCCGGATATCCACCCGTGCCAACTCCAAGTAGAGGATGGTCTTTCCATAGCTCGATACCACCAAGCCAGATAATCCATCTGGCTTCAACCTGTTTCAGGTCACCCTGCCATGCAGCCTGAACCCCATGGAGAGTGCTTTCTACGCGGTCTTTGCCTGGGCCGGATATCAGCACGATGCCAAGGATGGTAAACATACATAGTGTGATAGCGGTGCGTTTCCAGCTCTGGCCACTTAATAGATGTTTCCAGAACACAAGGAGAAGCACAGCGATGGCAACCAGATAACCACTTCGTCCCTGGGCCGCAAAAATCATGGCAAAAGCCCAGAGGGATAGGAGCCATGGCACCATGCGCTTCCAGCCATGCTCTAACCATCCGTAGTGCAATAGCCAGCCTGCCCAAATACTGTAGATGATACCAAAACTGATGTGACCAATATAACCGGTCGCATCATGGGCGGCGGAACCACCTGCATCAATTTCTATAAGCCCATTCATCTGGATGACACAGAGAACCAGATGCAGACTCAGTCCAGTGGATAGAAATAGCAGGAAACGCGAGCGCCATTGTTGATCATTTGATGCCATATAAACCAGTGGCAACAGAAGCCAGAGCCAGAGATGACTGACAACTTCCAGACCATAACTTCTGTCGAGACTCCAACTCAGGCCAAGCAATACAAGAAGAAGGTAAGTCAGAATGGCGAGTGATAAGGTGTGGTGATTTTTCCATAGATCAACCATTCCTTGCCAAAGAAGTCCGGAAGCTAAACCAGAGAGTAGTGCCAGAGTCAGTGAAGTATTGGCAGCAGCAACTGAAAATGGAAAGGTCAAAGCTGCGATGCAAAGCAGGCCACATGTGAGTTGTTGGAGTCTGGCATTCATGGGGTTACTTCGAGTTAGTCTGTTTCTGGTCAAGGGCTTTGGCGTGCTTTAAAAAACTGGTGAGGGCTGCGGTTTTGGCATAAACCAGTCCCGGAATGCCATCAAGAAAGCCACCTTTGAGTATAAAGGATCGAAAGAAACGCCAGAATGGAACAAATGTCACATGAATCCAGCCGACATAAGCACCTTTGGTTACCAGGTTGGTAGCTTGTAGATCAGTGTAGTGATTCAGTTTTTCAATAAAAACAGCAAGCGATGGAGCGGTGTGGTGATGGATATCTCCATGGATGCGTCCAACTTCACCTTGAAAGTCGACAGCCTCGTGGATTGCAGCATTATTAAAAGCAGCATGTTGCCGGTTAAAAAGACGGATTACCCAGTCATTCATACAGTCGCCATAACGTACAGGTTTTGCCATTAGATAGTGCAGGCGTTTTAAGGCAAATGCCTGATATGTTGGAGCGCTCATCTCGTTTTTTATGTTTCTAGCCAGTTCCGGACTGACACGTTCATCTGCATCAAGACTAAGAATCCAGTCATGGCTGGCCTGCTCGGTTGCAAATTTCTTTTGAGGACCATAACCGGGCCAGTCGTTATGAATAACCTTAGCTCCAAGACTTTGGGCAATATTACATGTGTCATCACTGCTGCCAGAGTCAACCACAATGATCTCATTAGCCCATTGCACACTCTTCAGACATTCCCGGATGTTGGCCTCTTCATTTTTGGTGATAAGAACAGCGCTGAGTGGCGTATGCGATGAGTTCATGAAGTTAAATTGATGCTATTTCTTTTTTACACGAAGTAGAACGTCAATAAACTTGGCAGGAAAGATACCTGTCAGGTGATCTTCATAAAAACGGGGCATGGCATTGGCAAACAGAGGAATAAGGAATATCCAATAGAGTTTGCTAAAGGTCATACGCATATCCACAACTTCCATCTGCAGATTTTCAAGGCTCATATAGCAGCCTTCCGGCAGATAATGAGAGAACGTGGTTGCCGCAAAGTGACGAACGTGGGTTGGGTCTGCAAAAGCGATGCGGGACGAGTAGTGAGGAACACCAATATAGACCAGACCATCATTTTTGGTGATGCGGGCAATCTCTTCCAGAGTTTTGACCGTATCATTCAGATGCTCAATCACCTGACTACAGAAAACAAAATCAAAGGTGCTGTCTTCAAAAGGGTAGGGGTACTGATTCAGATCATGTACATGATCCGGGTTATAGGCAGCATTGAAATCAATGGTGGTGCAGCCCGGAATGACTTTAGTACCACAGCCCATATTGAGCTTGGCAATGCCCTCTTTTTTCATCAGGGGGACAATTTTTTTCCACCATTTTTGCGAGTCCATATGGTCTCCTTATATATTTTTTTAGAAATTAATCTTAACTGTTTTGATACCAGTAGATAGCAACAAATATGGCTATACCGGCCGGAATGCCAAGCATATTGAAAAATTCTTTATGATCACGCATCAGTTTCCAGGAATACTTTTTAGGGTTCGGTGCAATCCAGCCACTCGGCCAGGGGAAAAACATCGGCACTTTCTCAGCCCATGCGTGGTATTGATCTCCGAACAGATGAATCATGTGGTCGGATTCATGTTTCATGATTGGGATGTAGATGACCAGGTAACCGATCAGTACAGCCGCGCCAACCCAGATATTGGCGCTCATGATGCAACAGCCAACAAACATGATGAAGTTGGCAACATAGAGCGGGTTGCGTGAAAAGCGGTAAGGTCCGGATGTTGCCAGTTCAGCATTTTTTTCAATGTAGCCGGATGACCAGACGCGACCGATTTCGCCAATAATAAGCACGATGCTGCCCCACAGAAGAGACTCTACAGTGGGCTCTGCCCAGCCAATGACGGCCAGCGCCAGAAGAATGGTTAGCCGTGGACGGTGGTGATAAATAAAGCCTAGAACTGGATGCAATGAAAACTCCTATTTATATGCACGAAGTAGCGTGAACTCTAAACGGTTGCGTTAAGCCAGTCTCGGTATTTGATTCTTCCGTGCGGGATAAGCAGCCGAAGAATGCGATATTGCAACTTTGGAAAGCCGCTGATCTCCTGGTCCAAACAGGTGATAGCAACCAGTTTGCTGAGCTTTTTAAAGAGGGATCGTTTACTGGCAATCAATTTTTTATCAGTAACGGGCTGCTGATGATAGCGCGCCCAGGCGATAGAACCGCTGAAGCCACATTCACCAAAATTGGGTGAGAGCAGAATATCATTGGCAAAGACCCGGCAAGGCCCATCATGACTATGCAGGGTGTCGTGAAAGGCGATGATGGCACCATCTTCAAGAAAGGGTGAAAACAGGTCAAAATCTGTCTTTGCGCCTTGATAGGTGTGGTCACCATCAATCCATAAAAAACGAATTTTTTCTTTCCAGGTTGGTGCAAGGTCGTATGAGAATCCCTGAAAAACCTGAACCTGATCCGTGACACCTGCGCGATTCAGGTTATCGCGGAATTCAGGGTAGGAAGAGGGAACCTCCAGATCAGGGCATGTTTCTGTTGGCGAAGTGAATGGGTCTACAGCCCAGAGTCCGGCATGGGCATCGCCAGCTTTTTCAGATGCTTTGGCAAGCGCAATGGTCGAGCGGCCTTTGAAAGAACCAATCTCCAGAATAACACCTTTGGATGCAGGTATGGCAGCAGCCATCGTTAAAAAGTGGGCTTCTGTATCTGTCAGGTGACCTGCCATGGTTTGTAGTGTTTTGGAGACTTCATCCCATAATTGATCAAAGCCCTGTTCGGAGATGGCATTGTGGCTCATGTGTGTGACTCCGTATTTGCCTTTGTTGCAGCATTATCTGTGTTTAAAATCAGAAAAGGTCCTAATATCAGAGCATCCAATCCAGCCTGTTGCCATGCACGAATGGCATCATGGGCGGTGCAGACAATGGGTTCCTCATGCATATTGAAACTGGTATTGATCAGTCCCGCCATACCTGTTTTCTGATGGTACGCAGCAAGGATGTCATAATATTCAGGATTGTCTTCCCTGCGAATGACCTGTGGACGAGCCGTGTTATCCACATGTACTGCGGCCGGGATATCTCTTTTGCCCCGCTCAGAGACATCATAGGTGATAGTCATGAATCGAGCTGCAATATGCTCAGGCTTCCAGTCTGGATAATAGTCAGCGGCTAACTCCTCCAAAGTGACAGGAGCAAAAGGCATAAACTCAGTACGCTGGAATTTGTCATTAAGCCACTTGTTGATAGACGGGTCGCTACAATCAGCCATGACGGTTCGGTTGCCCAAGGCTCTAGGTCCATATTCCATACGACCTGACGCACGGGCAACTACTTTTCCATCGGCGAGCAGTGTTG
>JBEQLD010000104.1:0-5975 GCA_040326115.1 Mariprofundaceae bacterium
ATAGAACAGATGGATCATCACTGACATCCACCTTCAGAACACGCTCATCCCCATTAGAGATATGGACCAGTCCATGGGTCTGAAGTGAAGCCAGATGTTCGCCACGTGTCAGATAAATTACATTCAGCCCCGACTGCTGTAAAAAACTCCCGTAATGACAACCCACTGCACCGGCTCCGGCAATTCCAACCTTCATGCATATGCCCCCAATAAGATTCAATAGGCCTGCTGCAAACCTGACCATAACGGGTTAGGGTGGGCAGTTCTTACCAATTGTAAAGTCAGGAGCCAGATATGCCGAAAAAGGGGCCAACAGATACCATGCGTGAAGAGGCGCTCGAATATCACCGTTCACCAACGCCGGGAAAAATCAGCGTTCGCCCCAGTAAGCCATGTCTGACCCAGCGCGATCTGTCGCTGGCCTACTCACCCGGTGTTGCTGAGCCCTGCCTTGAAATCGCTAAGAACCCTGAACTTGCTGATGAATATACCTCACGCGCCAATCTTGTCGGCGTAGTCAGCAACGGAACTGCTGTTCTGGGGCTGGGCAACATCGGTGCCCTGGCCGGAAAACCTGTGATGGAAGGTAAAGGTGTTCTGTTTAAACGATTCGCCGATATCGATGTGTTTGATATCGAAGTCGATGAGACCGACCCGATGGCATTTGTCGAAACCGTTGCCCGTCTGGAGCCAACCTTCGGCGGCATTAACCTGGAAGATATCAAGGCGCCCGACTGCTTCATTATTGAAGAGGAGCTGAAAAAACGGGTCAACATTCCAGTACTTCATGATGATCAACATGGTACGGCTGTGATCACAGCTGCCGGCCTGATCAATGCACTGATTGTTCAGGGCAAAAAGATCGAAGATGTGAAGATTGTCTGCCTCGGTGCAGGCGCTGCAGGCTTTGCATGCATGAAGCTGATCGAACAGTTGGGTGCAAAACGTGAAAACATCCTCTTCCTTGATCGAAAAGGCGTGATTCACAAAGGCCGTGATGAAGAGCTGCCTCCGCACAAAGCCTACTTTGCAACCAAGCGTCCTGAACGTACGCTGGAAGAGGCGATGATTGGTGCTGATGTGTTTGTTGGCCTCTCGCAGGGCAACATCGTAACGCCGGAAACCCTTGTCAGCATGGCGGATCGTCCCATTGTCTTTGCTATGGCCAACCCGACCCCCGAAATCGCTTATGACCTTGCCATGAAGACACGCTCTGATCTGATCATGGCAACAGGTCGCTCGGATCACCCCAATCAGGTGAACAACGTGCTTGGTTTCCCATTCCTTTTCCGTGGTGCATTGGATGCTCGCGCCACCACCTTTAATGAAGAGATGAAAATGGCCGCTGTGCATGCGCTTGCTGAGCTGGCTCGTCAGGAGGTTCCTGATTCCGTTCTTCAGGTTTACGGCAATGAATCCATGAGATTCGGTCCTGAATATATTCTTCCCAAACCCTTTGATCCGCGTCTGATTGAAGTGGTGCCGGCCGCTGTTGCCAAGGCTGCAACCGATACCGGCGTGGCCCGCGCACCGATCACTGATATAGAAGCTTACGTACGTGAACTTGGTGGTCGTATCGACCAGTCACGCACCTTCATGCGCCTGATTTCCGATAAGGCAAAAAATAATCCTCTGCGCCTTGTTCTCCCTGAAGGAGAGAGTGACACTGTCATTCGTGCCGCAACGGTCATGCGTGATCAGGGTGTTGCCAAGCCGATGCTGATCGGCTCCCCTGAAACCATCCAGGCATATGCCACAAGCATGCAACTGAATCTCGACGGTATTGAAATCATCAACCCGAATGAAGAAGACTCGCGTTTTGATGCTCTGGCTGATGCCTACTATATTGATCGAAAGCGTCAGGGAATCCTGCGCAATAACGCGGTTGAAGCGTTGCGCCACGATAAAAACATTCTGGGTGCCATGATGGTTCGCCAGGGCTTTGCCGATGGCATGTTATCAGGCCGAACCGCCCACTATCCGGATGTGCTGCGCCCGATTCTGAAAGTACTCGGCCACGATACTGCCGGTCATCATCATCGCGTCTATGGCCTCTACATGATGGTGATGGAGTCCGGTGTCTATTTCATGGGTGACTGTACCGTGAATGTTGAGATGAATGCCGAAGAGCTGGCACGTCTTGCCGTTCTTTCGGCTGAAACAGCCGTATCACTGGGCTGCAAGGCAAATGTTGCCATGCTCTCATTCTCCAATTTCGGCAGTGCACCACACTCCGAGACACGCAAGGTGGCAGAGGCAGTCCAGATTCTGCACCGGGACTATCCGGATCTGGCAGTCGATGGTGAAATGCAGGCTGATACAGCCGTCAATGCTGCAACCCTCGGCCACTACCCGTTTAGCAAACTCAAAGAAGCCGCCAACGTGTTGATCTTCCCTACTATGCAGGCGGGCAACATCTCTTATAAACTACTGAGAGAACTCGGTGGTGGCACTGCCATCGGCCCGATTCTGGTCGGTCTGCCCAAACAGGTACATGTACTCCAGACCGGTGCATCGGTTGATGATATTGTGAATATGGCAGCCATCGCATCTGCACGGGCTTGTGATAGTTAACTGAACAGGTAATCAGCAACACAGGGAATTCAAACCCTGACTTTCCAGGTTTATAGGTTTATGGGCAAGCACTCTGAATCAGAGGCTTGTCTATAAAGCTTCTGCTTGATATATTATAAATATGCCCATGCGTATTTCGATCTACGCTCGCTATGTGCTCATACTCGTAGCCGTCATTACCACCTCTGAATATGCGGTCATGATACTCTTTGACCTTACCGGGCTTGAAGACTCCCTTTCGCAAGAGGCTGAAGCACTATTTGACTCTTTTCTTCTGATTATTATTAGTGCGGCGCCCATCTATTTCTGGGTCATAAAGCCTGTCATCAGGCTCTCGCA
This sequence comes from Mariprofundaceae bacterium, assembly GCA_040326115.1. GTDB lineage: Bacteria > Pseudomonadota > Zetaproteobacteria > Mariprofundales > Mariprofundaceae > WSZY01. Next base: position 2,914 of record JBEQLD010000104.1, read on the forward strand.
GGATTACCAACTGAAGTTAAAGCTTCTGGTAGAGGCTCTCGATGGTGCAGCCGACGTTGTCATCATCACAGATTCAAATGCCAACATGACCTACATAAACAGAGCCTTCACAACGGTCACAGGCTATTCACAAGATGAAGTGATTGGGAAAAATCCACGAATTCTTCAGTCAGGTAAGCAGAGCAAAGCCTTTTACAGCACGATGTGGGATACGATCATCACAACCGGAAAGTGGTCCGGCGAGGTGTGGAACAAGCGAAAGAATGGTGAACTGTTTCTTGAAAGCCTGCGGATTAAATCCATTAAAGATGATGCAGGAGATGTAAAAAGCTATATCGGTATTATTACTGATATTACAGAGACTCGCCAACAGGAAGAGCTGCTGGCAAAAACTCAGAAAATAGAATCCATTGGTATGCTGGTTGGTGGCGTTGCACATAATTTCAACAATATGCTGGCAGCCATTATGGGCAAAGCCTATCTGGCTCAACAGATGACTACCGATCCGGAAGCCAACCAACACCTGATTGATATTGAAGAGATCTCCAATGACGCGGCCCTGATTGTCAGCCAGCTGCTTAGCTACTCTCATGACAGCATTAAACACAAGGAAGCGACCCAGATTGTTTCACTGCTAAAAGAGGCCACAAAAACAGCTCAGCTGGGCATCAGTGAAGATATTGAGTTCATCACCAATTTCACCACTGAAAAGCTCATTGTCTACTGTGACCAGATGGAGATACAGCAGGTATTGATGAATCTTATCAACAACGCTCGCGACTCTTTAACCACAAGCCTGCCCCGAAGGATTTCAGTAACGGTTGAGAGCAAGCCATGGGAAGGCTGTCCACGTAGTGATACATGTCCGGTATGTAATTCGGAGGTTGCGCATGTGGTTATTGAAGACACCGGCTCTGGCATCGATGAAGATCACCTTAAACATATTTTCGATCCTTTTTTCACAACAAAAGGGATTGGTGAAGGAACCGGGTTGGGGCTCTCCATGACCATGGGTACAGTTGAGTCACATGGTGGGGTTATCAATGTAAGCAGCACTGTTGGAGTCGGGACCAAGGTTGAAATCTGTCTGCCGCTAACGGATAAAATTGTTGAAGATGGAGAGCAGAAGCAACAGCCGATTTTGGCCAGCACAGATGAAACCATACTCATTATTGATGATGATGAAGTGGTTCGCTCAACCCTGAGCCAGATTCTGCTCAGCCTGGGCTACAGTGTATTAATCGCCAATAATGGTAAAACGGGTCTCAGTAAATTTCGGGAGAATGTGGAGAAGGTGAGCCTGGTTATCTGCGATATTATTATGCCTGTTATGGATGGCATCAGGGCAGTTGAGGAAATTCGCAAAGAGAAGCCTGAACTGCCGGTCATTTTTGTCACAGGATATAGCAGTAAAAAACTGGATGAGAGCATTCATTATAATGAGCTGACAACGACAGTATCCAAGCCTTTTACTGTCAACGAACTGAGCTATGACGTGCATCGGCTTCTGCATCCGGACGCCAAAGCTTAACTCTCTCTGATGCTTTCCAGGTAAAAAAAATACCCGGTCAAACCGAGTATGAAATTAAAACAGAATGTCTAAATTATCCGCGAGGAATAAAATTGGATGGGTTAAGAGATCTGCCGTGGCGATGAACTTCATAATGCAGATGAGGTCCTGTGGAACGTCCTGAAGAACCGACGCGTCCAACCAGTTGGTTATCACTGACTTCATCACCCACTCTCACAGCCAGACTGGAAAGGTGACCATAGCGGGTTTTGTATCCATAACCATGCTCAACATCAACCATGTAACCGAAATCTTTCATCTTGCCGGCAAATGTCACCACGCCACGGCTGGTTGCCAGAACAGGGGCACCGAAACGATTGGCAATATCAACACCGCGATGGACCGCCCGTTCTCCGGTGAAAGGATCTGCACGCATACCATAATGCGAACTTAACCAGCCACCTTCACTCGGCCACGCATGAGGCCTGGCATTTTTCTCTTCGCGGCTGCCCTGCAGAAGATAGTCAATGGCGGCCAACTGTGTATCAATATTTGAGAGGCGTGAGCTGACCTGCTGTACACGATCATGCAGACCCAGATCCGCATTCATTGGAGACTGAATCAGACGAGGCCCACCAAATGCAGGCTGCAAACCAAAATCGAACTCTTTTTTATCCAGTGAAGCAACTTTCACAAGCTTCTCACCCAGAGAATCCAGTCGGGAAACTTTAGCCTGTATCTGACCTAATGTGCGTGCGTAGACTGCCATTTTTTTCTGCTCAGCACTCACCAGACCATGCAGTCGATTAATTTCCTGTTCATGCATGGAGCGTGCAAGATCAAGGTGATGTTCGGCATTTTGAAGTTCAGCAGAGAGCGTGTGTGAGCTGTAGAGGTTATAAGCACCCCAGCCACCAAAAACAGCGAGAGAGACCAGAAAAACCGCACATGTCGTAACCAGCCGTCGACTGATTCGATAGCTTTTGATCTGCCCGGATTCAGGCACCAACATGATTGAAAAATGGCTCACGCTCTAAAATTCCTCCACACGAACTACGCTTACTATGCCCGACATACACCTTAGTCAAGCAAAAGATGTAACAATATTCACATGTTTGACCCTGTCGAACTACTCTTTATGCTTCGCAAATGCCAGACACTTCCGAACCTGTAACTTCCTTATCTATCGCGCGTCATGCCCTGCAGTTTATTCTGCGTTTGGCGCTTGATGCAGAACCGAAGAGATGTATTGGCCTGATCGGCCATAAAAACAGCTCAACCATTACCCACACAGCATCTCTCCCGGAGATCGGAACAGGTGAGTGTGCAAATGAAATTTTCAAAAACAGTGACCTGCAACACACTCTGGAAAAGTGGACTGCAGATCAGATCACGCCTTGTGGCATATTCTTCACCTGCAAAAATGGTGAAATTCCTGATTATTCAGCCATTGCAGCTCTGGAAAAGTCTCTCTTGAATTCTATCCCTGAATTAACCAAAAGCCCTGTGATCTACATGCCCCTGATGCTGAATACCGCCGGTTGTCTTGAGG
>JBEQLD010000105.1:0-5965 GCA_040326115.1 Mariprofundaceae bacterium
GACCCATAGTCTCTCCTTTCCGGCTGTGAACGGTTCATGCTCTCTGCAGAACCTATTGAAATCCGAATGAACAACAAAAGCAAGTTCCAATCTGAAATAAATAAGCTTCTCAGTAACTTTTAAATGTCATTTAACGTCATAAAAAGATCGGATGTCCCTTCTGCCTTAAACAGTAAATCACTACTTATCACAGCCTCTCCACGTCTGGTCGGAGAGTGGAAACGCCGTCTTTTACTTAACGCCTCTGAAGAGGTTATTGCCACGCCATCGATCAATTACTGGGATGAATGGCTCACCCTGCTCTCTAACAAATTCCCGGACTTTCCACTTCCACTGACAAAAGTTCAGGAGCTTCTATTGTGGGAAAAAGTTATTCGAAACAACCTGAACAGTGAATCACTCTCCCAACACAGATCACTTAAAGGACTCTCCAGACGCGCATCAGATGCCTATGCACTCATGCAGAACTACAGAATTGACACTTCTGAACTCGCTCTGGGTGGTGAAGAGAGTGAAGCACTGGCGCGCTGGATCACAGCCATCCAGTCAGAACTTCAAACCGGCAACCTTCATCAACGATCATTGACCGCTGATATTCCATCACTTCTCGCTCCGCTACTTTCAAAACTGAACCATCCCGAAAACATCATACTTGATGGCTTTGAACTGTTTGCGCCCATGCAGCTACATCTACTGAATCAATTTAAAGAAAAAGGCTGCAACATCCTCACTGTTCAGCCTGATCAGACAGATGCGATCCCCACCCTTACGCCCTGCCCTGATGAACAGTCTGAAATTCGACATGTTTCATCCCGCATTAAGTCCCTGATTGATAGTGATCCACTCACAAGAATTTCCATTCTGACCAGTGACTCTTTTTCTGACAGCGCCACGCTCTGCCGTGAACTTAATAGAGCCTTAATCCCGGAATCCACTATCAACCCCGACAGCAATCAACAGGCTGTCACCATACAAGGTAATTCTTTATCTGAATGGCCCATGATTGAGCAGACCATGCATCTTCTCTCTCTGCTGGGAAAAAGAAGCATCAGCTTTAGTGACTTCTCAATGCTGCTCTTCTCGCCTTGGCTTAAAGGTGCTGATGATGAGCAGATGAGTCGTGCAAAGGCAGATGCTCTATTTCGTCAACAGAATCGTCATCACCTCACCTTCAAAGGATTAATAAATTCAGCAGAGATCGAATCAATGCCTGCATTTCATGCAGTCATAAAAGAGATGGATGGCTGGAGCACAGCCAGTCAGTCTGCCAGCCGTTGGGTACAAGCCATTCATGCACTGCTGCTGAGCACAGGAATGGTTCAAACAGGCATGGAAGATGAACCACTACGCAGCAACATCGAAGTCAGGCAGATGAATGCATTCAGAGATGCCCTGATCTCCTTGGCCTCTGCTGATGCCATCCATTCCAGCATCTCATGGACTCAGTTTTTATCGATTCTGCACACAGCCTGCTCTGATATAAAACTGACACTGCCAAGTAGATACCCGAACATTAATGTCATGCCGCTTTCTCAAATTCCGGGGCTCACATCTGATCATATTTTTGTTCTCTCTCTGGATGAACAGTCACTACCTCCTGCTGCACGGCCACAGCCTCTTCTGCCTCTCTCACTGCAAAAAAGATATGACATCCCCATGAGTCATGGCGCACTGCAGTTTGATGCCTCTACATGGCTCTGGCAGCAGCTATTGCAAGCATCAACGCATATCGAAATCAGCTATACCGAACAGAAAGGTGAACAGACGGTTCAGCCATCATCCTTTGCCAAGTCACTCTCCATCAATCCCGCTCCTCACATAACAACGGCGGAACAAATTGCGGGACAGATGGCGGAATTTGAAACTTATATCGATGCCGTTGATATGCCCCTATTGGCCAATGAAGAAATTCGTGGTGGAACGGCGATCATGAAGAATCAGTCGGCCTGTCCATTCCGTGCATTCATGAATCACCGACTCGCGGTTGCCTCGCTCGGAGATACAGAACCCGGGATTGAAGCCACAACAAAAGGCTCACTGATTCACGTTGCTCTGGAGTTCATTTGGAACCGGTTAAAGAGCCAATCAGCTCTGCTCGCACTTACCGAAGAGAGTCTGAACAGCCTGATCCGGTCAGCAATTGAGCATGCATGGGAAAAGAATCGATCATCCCACAGCTCATCCATTCAAAAGTTTGAAAAGAAACGCATGGCAAAGCTACTCACGGAATGGCTGGATCTTGAAACCAAGCGCCCTTCATTCAAGGTTGTTTCAACAGAGCAGAGTTACCTTCTCAAACTGCCTGAACAGGGCTCACGAAAACTCCCTCTTCATATCAGTGCAGATAGAATCGATCAGGATGGAACAGGTCGAAAAATCCTTATTGATTACAAGACAGGCGCCAAACAGTCCCCCTCAAAATGGTTGGGAGAACGTATGGAACAGCCACAACTTCCGCTCTACGCACTGGCAGCCCAGCTATCAGAACATGATGCTGTCAGCTTTGCCACGGTTCGAACCGGCCATGAGATGGGCTTTGAAGGATTGGCTGGCGAAGATACGGAGATCGATGGCATTGCTATCTGTGATGGTAAGCGTGGTCGCCCTGAAGGTTGGCAGCAGGTACTGGTTGAGTGGAAACACAGCTTCAACATGCTTGCTGAAGAGTTTGTAAATGGGCGATGCGATGTTGCACCCAGAAACAGTTCCGCATGCAATTACTGTGGACTGGAAAGTCTCTGCCGCGTTGAAGAGACCGGATTTGATATGCAAGCCGAGGATGCGTCATGAGTGAAGCAGTACGCAGACAAGCTGTTGATCCATCCCAATCCCATCTTGTACAGGCTCCGGCAGGTTCCGGTAAAACAGAACTGTTAACCCAGCGCATTCTGGCTCTGTTGGCTATTGTAGATGAGCCTGAAGAGATCCTGGCACTTACCTTTACACGCAAAGCTGCTGCCGAGATGGGTAGTCGGGTCAGTGAAGCTTTAGATATGAAAAAACCTGATGATGAAGATTCACATAAAATGGACACATGGAGACTTGCTCAACAGGCACTGACACGCTCAGCAGAGCGTGATTGGAATCTATCCAGCCACCCTGCCCGTTTAAGAATCATGACGCTGGATAGTCTGACTGGTTCGCTGGCTCGCCAGTTGCCTCTGCTTTCAGGGCTTGGTGAGATGCCGACCCCCAGTGAACACACCAGCGCCGCCTGTAGAGAGGCCTCTGAAAGAGCACTGACTGAGGCAATGAAGCGAGACACTGAAGCTGTAGAGACGCTTCTTCTGCATCAGGATCACAATACAGTCTCTGTCATTGATCTGATGGCAAAAATGCTGGGGAACAGAGAGCAGTGGTTAAAGTATATTGTCATGCATGGCCGAAACAGCGATGCATTAAAGAAGATCATTGAATCCAATCTTTCTGAACTCATGAGCTATCAGCTCCAGCAGTGTGACACGCTGATACCTGTCGAGGTCAAAGCAGCACTGCCTGCCCTGCTCAACTTTGCAGGAACTCAACTTTCCGATGAGGCACTCACCGCTATCTCAAGGTGGCCATCACCTGATATTGATCATCTGGCTGGCTGGAAAACAGTTTCAAATTTCCTACTCACCAATAAAGGTCCTCAATTTAGAAAAAGCATTACCAAAGCCAATGGTTTCCCGACAACAGCTAAAGATGAAAAGCAGCAGCTGTTGAGTCTGCTCTCCATGCTTGCAGATACTCCAGGCCTTGCTGAGCTGATGGACAAGCTTCGAGCACTGCCTGATTCCCCCGAGTTTAAGCCGAATCAATGGCTGCTGGCAGAAGCGCTGTTTGAACTTCTGCCGCAAGCCGTAATTCACCTGCAGGCCATCTTCAGCTCTCAGGGTAGCGCCGATTTCACTGAAATTGCACTCCGTGCTCTCAACGCTCTCAATGATACAGAAGGAAATCCCTCTGACCTGTTGCTAAAAATGGACTACCGAATCCATCATATTCTCATTGATGAATTTCAGGACACATCAGAGATGCAGATGAATCTACTTCGTTGCCTCACCTCCGGTTGGCAACCTGATGATGGCCGCACCCTGTTTATGGTGGGTGATCCGATGCAGTCCATTTATCGATTCAGAAAAGCCGAGGTAGGACTCTTCCTCCAGGCAGCCAAAAACATGGCCAATCTTCCCCCTGTTACAGAGCTGCAGCTGGAACGAAACTTTCGCTCATCACCCCATATTGTTGATTGGGTAAACCGGGCATTCAGATCCATTTTTCCGGATCAGCAGGATGCTGTCAGTGGTGCTATTACTCACGCTCCTGCTGAAGCTGCCCTCTCTCATTCAGGATCTATCCAGCTACACCTTCTGGAAGCTTCCGATGATGCTGCCAATGACAATCAAACCGAGGCCCATGCTATTGCCGATATTGTAAAACAGGCTGCAGAGAGAGGACTTCGTGTGGGCATTCTCTCACGAACACGAAAACATCTGCATGCCGTCATGCCCGCTTTAAGCGAAGCGAAGATACCTTTCCGGGCCATTAAAATTTTACCGCTGAACACAAGACCGGAGATTCGTACCCTGCGTGCCCTGGTACGTGCTCTATTGCATCCGGCAGACAGGGAATCATGGCTAGCGCTATTGCGTTCATCATGTTGTGGCCTGACAACAAAAGATCTGTTTGAGCTGTTGCATGGTGATCAAAGAAGCATCTGGGAAATGATGCAGGACAGACAGCTTCTGGAAAGGCTGGAAACTGATTCTCAGGCTCGAATCCGATATCTGACAGATGCCCTTGGTCCCTGCATAAAAATCAGTGGGCATGTCAAAGTACGCGATCTTGTTCAAACTGCATGGCAGCGCCTTGGTATGCCATCACTACTGGATCAAACTGCACAGACCAATGCAGAGACCCTGTTTGAACTTATCAGCACGCTTGATGAGAAGGGGCGTATCGACTTTTCACTTCTGGACGAACGAATCGAGAGCCTGTTTGCCGCGCCTGACTCATCCACTGAGGCAGGCAATGTCGAACTGATGACCATGCATGGTGCCAAAGGACTGCAGTGGGATGTAGTGATTCTTCCCGGACTGGGTAAACCTCCCAAGAGCAGTCACCAACCGCTATTAACATTCACGGATGTGCCTATGAAGGGTGAGGCTCTCTTTTTAATGTCTCCGAAAGCTGAAACACGGGGTAGAGATCGCCTCTTCTCTCTGGTGCAATCAATCGAGAGTCAGAAAGAGGCGAATGAACTTGCCCGACTTCTTTATGTAGGCACTACACGTGCAATTACTGAACTCCATATGTTTGGCGACCTGTCGAAAAAGAGTAAAGCTCCAAAAAAAGGCTCGCTACTGGAGCTGCTGCTACCTGCATCAACTCAGGATGACAGCTGTTTTGGCGCTGAAGTTCTTCACATAGAGAGTGAGAACGCAAACAGCACCAATCAGCGAATACCACTGCAGCGTATAAAAAACATCCCTGCCCCACTTCCTGAACCGGATTCGGAAATCAATCCTGAAGCAGAATATGGCTGGGCCGGGCCTGAGGCAGCGCCAGTCGGAAACACGCTGCATGCCATACTTCAACAGGTAGCTGAAATTGGTGTTGAATCGTGGAGTGAACAGGATTCGGAACAAGCAGAATTCGATATGAATCGCATGTTGATTCGTGAAGGTCTCTCTGGTGCTCTCTTAAAATCTGCGCATTCACGCTGCAGAGGTGGACTGGAAAAAACCCTTAACAGCAAGCTGGGAAAATGGATTCTCTCCGGCAACCATGAAGATGCCCATTGTGAATGGGCGCTTAGCACCATGCAGCACGGTCAGCTGCAAAATCAGATCATTGATCGAAGTTTTATTGATGAAGAAGGCATTCGTTGGATTATTGATTATAAAACCGGATCCCATGAAGGAAGTAATCTTAACGCATTCCTTGATAACGAACAGCAGCGCTACAGGCGGCAGCTTGAAGG
>JBEQLD010000106.1:0-5924 GCA_040326115.1 Mariprofundaceae bacterium
CCAGCCCGAACAACAGTGCCATCATGGCTAGCCCTCTGATCATGATTGATCACCCAAGGCTCTGGATGTGGCATCTTTCACCCGCACATCATGATCAACCGTCAGCTGTTGTGTTTTTCTATCCACCCGCAAACCTCTTCCGCGCAACGTAAAATCCGGTTTCGCAGCTTTAAAGCTGCCGGGAACCACCATCTCATCCCGCTCGCTATCGTAATGCAGCTCTTCACTATGCAGAGTCCACTCACGATATCTGATCTCCACACCACCTTTAAAACGAATGTTTTTTCTAATCGGCTCAAACCAGGCTTCGCGTCCCTTAACCGGGACAGCTTCTCCGCTGTCGGTAAACAGCTCCAGCCTCGGTTCTACCAGATACATTCCCTTCTCCTGCTGTTTTGCCGAATCAGCCTGCAGACGCCAGATAATCTTTTCTCCCTTACGCTCAACAATAAGTGGCTTTTCTATCTTGGCCTGAGGCTGCGTTGCAGCTTCACCCGTTACCTGCTGTGGTTCTTCAATCAAAACACTCTTTGAGCTGGTCCATAACAGCCCTGCCGCCACAACTACGCTTCCAATAGAAACAGCCAAACAGCTCCATTTCAGCAGAGCCCACTCTCTATTTTTCATTCATAACCGTCAGGATGCAGGCCAGCCGCAATCTTCCGGCTTAAGGTCATAAGCCTCTTTCACCACGCTATCCCAAAATCCATTGGCCAGAATAAGGCCTTCTGCTGCCTGCCGGACTGCACCGGAGCCTCCCGCATAGCCAGCTATCCAATCTACGCTGTTTAAAACGCCCTTGTATGCATCTGAGGGAGCCATGCTTAATCTGCACTGGCTCATGGCGGGCAGATCAATCACATCATCACCCATATAGGCACAAACATCAGCAGTGATACCAGCCTGTTCACACAAAGTTCTGATACCGTCAGCCTTCCTGAGCGATCCCTGAACCACATACTCAATGCCCAAATCACGTGCCCTGTGAGCCACCACTTCAGAATTACGACCCGTCAAAATCGCTACATGAATCCCGGTTCGCTGCAGCATTTTAATGCCATGCCCGTCTCGCACATTAAATGCCTTGGACTCTTCACCCCGGTCATTCATCACGATCTCGCCGCGAGTCATCACGCCGTCAACATCCAGAACCAGCATTTTAATGCCCTCGGCCAGCTTGGCCGGAAAGCTGTTGAATGATGCCTTCATGTCACTCATGCCACCCCCGCCTTTAACAGGTCATGCATATGGACTATCCCCACCGGGCTGCCTGCATCATCTGCAATAAACAACACGGTTACTTTGTGCTCTTCCATCATCCGCACCGCCTCGCTGGCCAGATGGTCAGCTGCAATGGTAACCGGATCAGGATGCATCAATGTATTCGCCTCAACATCAAGGTCTACATGACCCGACTCCATCACACGGCGCAGATCACCATCAGTCAGGCAGCCCGCAAGGCGACTGTTTTCCAAAATACCGGTGATGCCAAGGCGATGACTACTCATAGAAACAATCGCCTCCCGCAGTGAAGCGGACATATTCACCAGCGGCAGCTCATCTCCGGTATGCATGACATCGGCAACGCGCATCAGTTTACGACCCAGACTTCCGGCCGGATGCACGCGGGCAAAGTCCTCTTCCCTGAAACCACGCTGTTTCAGCACAACCACAGCCAGAGCATCACCAAGTGCAAGTGCTGCCGTAGTCGAAGCTGTTGGTGCCAGATTCATCGGACATGCTTCCCGAGTCACCGGTACTTCAAGTGTGATATCGGCATAGTGGCCCAGTGTGGAGTCGGGATTTCCGGTAATTGCGATCACCGTTGCACCAAGTCTTTTAATCGTGGGCAGCAGCCCGCAAACCTCATCGGTCTCTCCACTGTGAGAGAGTGCAAGGACTGCATCATGGCTTGTGATCATTCCCAGATCACCATGCTGCGCCTCGGCGGCGTGAACAAAAAATGCAGGGGTTCCGGTTGAAGCAAAAGTGGCTGCGATCTTTCGGGCAATAATCCCGGACTTGCCCATACCGACAACAACCAGTCTGCCTTTCAGTTCAAGAATAGCTGCAACTGCCTCGACAAAATCCGAGCCCAGAGAGTCACGCTGCTGAGAGAGCCCGGTAATCTCAATATCCAAAACCTTGCGAGCTTTTTCCAGCCACGCTTCTCTATCCTGTGCCATTAAATGAACCATCCGTTATTTCGAATAATCGTAACCAAGCATGATGCCAGATCAAACCCCGAGCAAGGGTAGATACTCCCTGCTATCTGAGTCACTCCCAAACCAGAGCGACCAGCGGTGCCGATAGCTGACCAAGCATGTTCGATGCAACTTCCCTGAACTGTGCCATCTCTTTTTTGGGAACCGGTCTTGCCGGTGAATGTTTTACAGCCAGCGGATTGACAGCCCTGCCGCGCACCCGAAATTCGAAATGCAGATGTGGCCCTGTAGCCAGCCCGCTCATGCCAACATAACCGATAATCTGCCCCTGCTTCACACGCTTGTTACGTTTAATCCCCCGACCATAACTACGCAGATGCGCATAGGCAGTGGAGTGCGCCGAATTGGTATGGCGAATCTCTACAAAGCGGCCATAGCCACCTTTTCGGGCAGCATAAACCACCCGGCCATCACCAATCGCCCTGATAGGGGTGCCGCTTGCCGAGGCATAATCAACACCCCGATGTGCCCGGTTATAACCCAGCACAGGATGTTTCCTGCTTCTGGAGAAACGTGAAGAGATACGTGAAAATTTCACTGGAGATTTTAGATAGGTCTTGCGCATGCTTCGGCCTTTGGGCGTAAAATACTCCACACTGCCATTGGCAAGCTCATAGCGAATGGCCTTATAGGCCTTGCCCTGATTGATAAATTCAGCCGTGAGGATCACACTGCCATGCATGCGCCCTTTATCATCAAACTGCTCTTCATAAAGCACGGAGAAGCTGTCCCCCGGTCGCAAATCTCTGGCAAAATCAACATCCCAGCCAAATACATCTACCAGGTTCATGGTTGTTCGCTCATCAATGCCCGCACCAATTGCAGCAGCAAAAAGTGAATCCTTAATCACACCCGATGCTCTCACCTGACGACTGTGAATGGCTCGCTTCTGCAACTCCGATTTCCAGGACTCCCCTTCAGAAATATAGAGATGCAGGCGCTGACTTACATCAACATCATAATAGACGTGGGTCCGGGATGGCTCATCCTTACGGGAGAAAGTGTGCCCGGCACGTACCTTCTTTAACGAATAAATTCCCTTGGATGCCTGGCTCATCCGTATCACTTCTGCAAACGGGAAACCAAGCTCTCCCAATGCAGTGGCTGCAGAATCACCATGTTTTAAAATGACTTTCTTAGAATTTGAATCCGGGGTCTTCTCTACCAGTCTGGCTGCAAGCCACTCTTCCTGAGTAACAGGCACACCTGCATCCACCTGGTTTCCGACCAGCAACAGCGTCAACATAAAGGCACCAGCCACAAAGCCGGCCACGCCCAGCATCATCGGCTTGACCGTAAGAGGTCGCCTGGCCGAAGGGCGTTGCTTCGACAGGGAAGGGCGTGGGTTATCCTGAACAACTCTTCTGGCAAAATCCTGCTGCAATCATCTCTCCTGTTACTTCATAAATATCCATAAAAAACAGCCGTATAGAGGCGGAAAAAGCTCATGCTGAAGGCTTGGCAGTGATTGTCAAAAAACAGGGTGAATTTTAAGCTGTTACAAGAGCCGGCATCTGCTTTATTTACAGCTCTTAATAAATGATAATGCTGACAGGCAGTCGAGCCCGGTCAGTGATCGCCGTAACTGGAGAGCTTTTTATCCTCTTTAAGAATATGCTTCGGGAACCATTTCGTCAGCACACTCATAACCTCATCAATGATGACACGTTCACGCTCAATATCGTCCATATACTCTCCCACAACCTTCAGGAACGCCTCATGGAGTTTTTTATGCGCTTCGTACTCAGGATAATTCACGCGGAGCATAAACGCCTCTTCATCTGCAAAGTGGAAGCGCGTATAATGATCCACCGCTTTCAGAGCCTGAATGATTGCACGCTTGCTAATGCCTTTTTCACTATCCATAGCATTGTAGAGGTCATTAATAATGGCAATCCACTGTTTATGTTGCTCATCAATCTCGGCATTATGTACACTGAATGTATCATCCCATGTTATCCGTGGCATCGACCTCTCCTCATATCTGCTCTTCTCAGGCTTGGAACATCAGGATTTAATCCTGTAATGATCCATATTACTCTCTTTTTTCACCGCTTTATTCTGTTAACCGTTTAATAAAGAGATTCAAATATCTCGGCATAGTGATCATAGATCAGCCTGCGTTTAAGTTTCAACGTAGGTGTTAAAAAGCCATTTTCAATGGTGAACGGGTCAATCTGGATATAGATGCGCCTGACCTGCTCATGCGCATTCAACAGTTTTAAGCGTTGTTGAATCTGACTCTGCAGATGTTTTCTCAATACATCCGAGCTCGCCAGCTCATGCCAGCCTGACTTTGGCATGCCGGACTCTTCTGCCCAGGCCATGCACGCCTCCTTGTTCGGAACCAGCATCGCAACCAGATAGGGGCGCTGATCTCCATAAACAACGATCTGCTCAATCAGTGTCTCGGCAATCAAAGGTGCCTCAACACGCTGTGGAGCAATATTTTCACCGCCCGAATTAACAATCAGATCCTTTTTACGGTCAGTGATTTTGAGATGCCCGTCTTTGTCGAACTCACCAATATCGCCGGTCTGCAACCAGCCATCAATCAATGCCTCTTTGGTCGCCTTTTTGTTTTTCCAGTAGCCGGGCATGATGTTGCCGCCGCGGGCAAGAATTTCGCCATCTTCAGCAATTTTAATCTCAACGCCTTTGGCCACCAGACCGACCGTGCCGATTCGACGGCCCACCATAGGGTTCACAGCCAGAAGAGGGGCGGATTCACTTAAGCCATACCCCTCAAGGATCGGAAGCCCCAGTGTCTCAAAAAACTGGCCAATCTCGACACTCAGAGGCGCACCACCCGAAATAAGTACCCGAAGTTTGCCGCCAAAACGATCACGAACCTTTTGACCCACCACTCTATCCAGAAGCTTCAGGGTCATGCCCTCTATAAGGCCGGGTTTCTCTTTCTTGGCCAGATCAAAATAACTGTTAAACATCTTCTGTTTAAATGAAGACTGCTTTGAAACCTGAGCCAGAATTCGGCTACGAATCACTTCCAGCATACGTGGGACGGTCATCATCATGGTCGGTTGTGCTTCACCAAGGTTTTTGGCCACGGTATCCGGACGCTCGGCAAAAGCGACCGAAATGCCGTAGGAGTAAGGCAAAAAATGCCCTCCCGTTCTCTCCAGTGTATGCGCCAGCGGCAAAAATGAGAGCAGCCGCTCCTCACGAAGCAGTGAAATGACGGCAGGAACAGCTTCAAGATTGGTCAGAATATTACCATGGGTAAGCATCACACCTTTCGGGCTGGCTGTAGTGCCTGAGGTGTAGACAAGTGTTGCCAACTGATCACGCTTAATCTTGGCCAGCCGTCTGTTTAATCGCTCTTCATCAAGCTCGCTGCCCTCAATCTCAGCAAGATCATGAACCATATCACCCGGATCATCGCCAAGATCATCACAGGCATAGATTTTTTTTACCAATTTGGAATCAAATTCAGCCACCGCTGTTTTCAGGTGCCGCAGCAACTCCCCGCCCGAGGTAAAGACAAGCGTAGCACCGGAATCTTTGAGTACATAAGCCATATCCTGAGGCCTGTAGGAGCAGTAGAGCGGCACGGTGACCGCACCAATAGAGAGGATGGCATAGTCGATAACAGCCCACTCAGGGCGGTTCTCCATCAACAGGCCAACACGATCGCCCGGCTTTACGCCTGCATTCATCAGCCCCGATGCAACATGTTTA
>JBEQLD010000107.1:0-5882 GCA_040326115.1 Mariprofundaceae bacterium
GAAAAATTCTTTGGTGCCGGAGCGGGCGATGGTGCCGATGTTATCAATCACCTCATCCCGACTCATGCCGATACCGTTGTCCCGGATAGTGATGGTGCGGGCATCGCTGTCTACATTGATAAACAGGTGAAGATCGGAGTTACCTTCAAACAGAGCGTCATCGGTTGTGGCCTCAAAACGAAGTTTGTCTGCTGCATCGGATGCATTGGAGATCAACTCGCGAAGGAATATCTCCTTGTTGGAATAGAGCGAGTGGATCATCAGATCCAGCAGCTGTTTTACCTCGGTTTGAAAACTTAAGGTCTCTTTGGTTTCAGACATCTCTTCTCCTCACATGTGTGGTGTAAAATTTGCTTAGACTTAATAGATGGGGTTGGGCTAGCTGCTTTTCAAGGGGGCTATTGAATTTGTTTGGGGTAGAGAAAGTCGGTGGTCGTAGCGCATGCTCTTTTTAACTTCTGCCAGCTTGAAATATCTGTCTCCAATATGACGATGCTACAGGTGGGCATGTTATCGATTTGTCTGTCTCCCAACATATTGGCAAGTGTAGTCAGCCCGGGATTGTGACTGACGATAGCAATGTTCTGATATTGATCGTCAATGCTCTGAATCATACCCATCATATCTGATGCAGGGGCGAGGTAGAGGTCAGGACGAAAGTCGATGGTGTCAGGATTGTATTCGATCACATTGCATATGGCATGAACCGTAGCGAATGCGCGTTTGGCCGGACTTGCCAGAATAAGATCAATCGCACTGTTTTTTTCTTTGAGAGCGCTCCCCATTAGAGGGGCATCTCGGTTCCCTCGATGATTCAGAGGTCTGTCAAAGTCAGAGAGGCCTGCTGCGCCCCAATCTGATTTAGCATGACGGATCAATGTGATAGTTCGTTTCATGAGACAACAGTATCGTTAAAACCTTTAATTTTCAGCCAAATTTTCAGCTTTTCATCACGGTTCATTGCTGCATGTGCAGGGCTGGTTGATGGCAGGGTATAAAGTGGCAATGATTTTGGCTCTGTTGGCAGGCCGGGAAGAACAAGTTTGCGATAGATTTGTGCTGCCTTCTGGCCATTAAAGAAAACAACTTTAATAGCCGGGTGTGATGCAAAAAAGCTGCTGAAATCATTGGCTATGATGCTTTCGGATTTGATGTTGCTATCCAGGCTTCCTGAACGCTCGCACTGGTGAGCAGCATCCCATAGGGCAACGTGACAACGTTTGAGTTTCAGTAGTCGTTCGGGGTAGGGAAGTGCTCTATCAATACCAAAAATTGCATGCATGAAGTTCCAGAACCGGTTGCGGGGATGGGCGTAGTATTGCTGTTGGCTTAGTGACTCCATGCCCGGCATAGAACCAAGAATAAGCACCCTTGCCTGCGCATCTGCAACATAGTTAAAACTTCTACTCACGCCCATGCCTGAATGATACCGGTTTATGCTTTATATAGCATAAATATGCGATACCCATTTAATAATGATGGGTATAAAATTGCGTTGAAAATATACAGTCAGGGGAGTCTGTTATCTATTCCAACAATAACATGAGTCGAAAAGAGAAGATGTTCTGGAAACTGGCTCTGCTGACGATGATCGCACTTTTCTCTTTTCTATTGGCCACCATCCAGAGCTGGCTTGCCGCTCTGGACTGATTTCTCTGGATTGGCTTAAACCGTAAAGCATTAATCTTTTCATCTTTTTTTCCGATACTTAGAAGTAACCCGATAGTTCACATGATGATCAGCAATCTGTTCAGGATTGTTGAGGTGGATGATTTCACATTATTAATGCTGCATACAGGTAAAGGAGAAAGGCAACTGTCTTCAAAAATTAAGAAGCCCGCTCAGTTTGAAATGGTACTTAAAACACTGAACTCTGTTTTGGGTACAACTTATCATGATGAGCTGACCATATTGGCCAGGCATATCTGTAAGGAAGAAGTTTCAAAACCTCTGAAAGAGGTGCTTGGCACTCTTTATCGTAATCACGTTAGCGTAACCCAGGTTCTGGCAGCACTGCTCAAGTGTGAGAGCATCCGCATGCATGCACTTTTTATTGGGCATGCTTCAATGCCTCTGCATACTCAATTTGAAGATTTGCGGAATATGATTCACGATTTTAACGCAATTCAGGACAACGTCATGGAGGTCGGGGAAGAGTATCTGGCTGAAGTTGAATCAAAAAATGTTCGTAGTCTGGAATCTGATGATGCTGAAGCTGATGAACGAATTTCCGGATATATGGGAATGAGCGATAAAGAGGTGGAGAAGCATCGGGAAAATGTCCTGCTGGCCAGTATGCTAGAGTGGAAACAGACAGGACGGGTTCGGATGTTTAATGTCTATCGTGGTCTGCCGGTGAATGCCTCTACAGATGTTCTGTCGATAGAGGGAGAGACCATTCGCATTGCCCTTGATCGTGATATTGGCAAGGTGTTTGCCAGCCATCCCATGCAGAATCGTGCTTATCTCTCCTGTGCGGGAGCAGAGGATCAGGTGCGAGTCACCATTACTGAATTTGGCAGACGCGAGTTAACACTCTCTCTGGAGGATATCTCTCCATCATTTGTAGGTCGCAGGGACAACCTTGGCGTTCAGATTTCGGAGAACGTGCCGGTCGAGCTCTGGAACAGGAACAGGCGAACCGGAACGGTTCATCTGTTTGATGCCTCAATTACCGGGCTGGGTTTTATTTTGCAGGAGAGTGACCAGACACCATACAGTGCCGGTGATGAACTGGAGTGCCGATTTAGTCTGGGATCAAAAGATTTCAAGGCTCATGGCTGGATTCGCTGGTTGATGGCCCATGAAGGTGGAACACGTATCGGTATGGAGCTGAAAGCGGACAAACAGCTACAGCAGCAGCTACAGCGTGAAATTTTCCGGATTCAACGCGAGATTATTATCGCCATCAATGAATTTGAGCTTCCCGAAGGTATCCGGAAAGCATTGATGTAATCAGATAGTAGCTATTCAGACAGTAGCTATTCAGACCGCAGCCAGTCTTCCATGGCTGGTGTGAGTGATGGCATTGCTTTCATTCAGATAAACCAGTGCAGGATTGAATTGCTCTGCCTCTTTTGCATCCAGTTCCGCATAGGTACAGATAATAAGCAGATCACCGGGATTGGCCTTGTGTGCAGCTGCACCATTGACTCCAATCGTGCCTGAGCCGCGTGGCGCCGTGATGGCATAGGTGGTGAAACGTTCGCCGTTGGTGACATTATAGATATGCAGCTGTTCAAACGGGATGATGTTGGCTGCATCCAGAAGATCCTGATCAATGGCACATGAGCCTTCATACTCCAGCTCGGCATGGGTGACCGTAGCGCGGTGCAGTTTGGATTTCAGCATAGTCAGCTTCATGTAAGAGTCTCCGTAATATTCTCGGTTGCGCCATTGATCATGTTGTCTGTCACATGTTCAAGCGCAATGTTATCAATCAGGCGGGCATTGCCAATGGTTGCCGCAATAAAGATGCGGGCAGGGGCTTCATTCAACGTATCAAGCGGTTCAAGGGAAGTGGCGCTCCGTATCTCAAGATACTCAGGATCAATATTTTTCGATTTCAGCCACTTTTTCGCATCTTTTATAAGATTTTTGCAATTTTTCTCACCGTTTTTTGCATTTTCAGCTATTTTTTGAAGAGATTGTTGCAAAAAGAGAGCTCTTTTTCGATCATCTTCACTCAGATAGCGGTTGCGGCTACTCATCGCCAATCCATCAGTCTCACGCAGAGTTTCACAGCCAATGACTTCCACATCCACATGTAGATCATTCACCATGCGATTGATGATGGTGAGCTGTTGATAGTCTTTTTCGCCAAACAGGGCGATGTCAGGCTGTACGATATTGAACAGCATATTTACAACCGTCACCACACCATCGAAATGACCGGGTCTGGCGGCGCCACAGAGGCAGTTGCCAAGGGCATCATCCGCATCCACTTTCAGGGATGTTTTGATGCCATCGGCAGGATAGAGATTATCAGGGTGGAAAATGATATTCACGCCCTCTCTCTCACAGAGTTCACGATCCTGTTCAAAGGTGCGTGGATAGGCATCGAGATCTTCATCAGCTCCGAACTGCATCGGGTTGACGTAAATGCTGACCACAACGATGTCAGCCAGACGCCTGGCTTTTCGAATCAGGCTCAGGTGGCCTTCATGCAGGCAACCCATGGTGGGCACAAAGGCCACGCGTTCGCGCCCTCTGACCGGAGCGAGTGTCCGCTTTAGTTCGGAGGTGGTTTTAACAATGTTCATGACTTGGGAAACTGTTCCTGTCGTACATCGTCAACCCATGCACTGATCGCAGTGGTGATCTGTTCACGCAGGTTTGTATAGGCTGGAGCAAAAGGCGGGTTCTTTTCAGAGAGTCCAAGAAGATCATGCCAGACGAGCACCTGACTATCACAACCGGCACCTGCACCGATGCCGACAGTCGGGATGGCTATGTTTCCGCTGATCTCTTCAGCCAGTGCAGCAGGAATACATTCAAGCACTACGGCAACAGCACCTGCATCGCTGACAGCTTTGGCGTCTTCAAGAATAGATTGATACTCATCAGGATTATTACCGCGTGCCCTGTAGCTACCGAACTTCTTCACCGATTGCGGGGTCAGTCCGATATGTGCCACCACGGCAATACCGCGATCAGAGAGAAAACGAATCGTCTCCGCCATCGCCCTGCCACCCTCAAGCTTCACGGCATCGCAGCCGGTCTCCTGAAGAACCCGAACCGAAGTCTCAAATGCTTGTTCAGGAGATTGCTGGTAGCTGCCGAACGGAAGATCGCAAACAACCCATGCCCTGGGTTTGTCAGAACAACCCGTGCCACGAACAACTGCAGCAGTGTGATGAATCATATGATCAAGGGTTACAGGGATGGTGGAGTCAAAGCCCAGCGAAACCATGCCGAGAGAGTCGCCGACAAGAATTACATCCACACCAGCAACTTCGGCCAATTGTGCCGAGCTGGTGTCGTAGGCTGTCAGCCAGACTAATTTTTCATTCGCAGCCTTTGCTTTTGCAAGCGTGGCTGCAGTAGTTCTTTTTGTCATCGCTTCCTTTCCGCTTCAGTCTGCTTTACGCAGTACCGTCTTTCAGGATTCGCGAACTCTAAAGGTGGGGTGGGAATTACTCAAGCTGATGAAATCCGAATGTCCGCTTTCGGCTTCTAATAGAGTGCTGACTAAATCATATCACACAATAAAAAAAAGGGTTATGTCTGGATTCGGTTACATGTTTGTACTACTATAGAATAGCTGTTCAACATTCTACTGATATGGGGGCATAGCCACCATACTGTTAAAAGGAGCGATTATGAAAACTATATTTCGTTTAACCTGTCTGGCTATCGGATTGTGCTTTACTGCTCTACCGGCTCAGGCCATTGAGTTTGAACCATACGCCGGCGTAGGCCTTGGAGGCGTTCTCATTGATGCAGGACTAGGATCGGAAAAGGCATTTAGTGGCTATGGTATTTTGGGTGCTGATCTGCATGAAAATTACGGGGTCGAATTTAGATTCGGAACTACAGGCAATACAGGCAAGACTGTTATTGTTCCTCAAACATCTTGTCCGGGTGAGTGTGAGGTCCCTATTACACTTCTTGTACCTACTCCTGCCACTATTAGTGTCGACTGGTTTGTTTCCTACCTGTTCAAGCTTCAGTATCCTGTTGCAGAAAGCTTTACCATTTATGGCCTGATCGGTGGCACAACGCTCAATTCAAAATACAACTTTGCACCACTAGGGCGTACGGTACATTCTACCAGAACAACCCTCAGCTATGGCGGCGGAATAGATTACGATCTTGGCAACCGATGGATTACGGGTGTGGATTGGATGATTTATGCCAATGAAGCTGATACCAGCGCAGGG
>JBEQLD010000108.1:0-5800 GCA_040326115.1 Mariprofundaceae bacterium
CACCAAGGATCGTTAGCCAGATCGTAACCGCAGCACCGGTTGCAAAACTGACAGCGGTTTTAATAATCAGATACTGGTTCACGCTATTCAAGAAACGTTTTACTGCATCGGTGGATGGCGCATGTTCGCCAAGCAGCACCCATTTATGTGGTAGGGCCACGGCTTCAAACATGATGAAAATGACTGTCAGAACGATAAAGAATGTATTGGCCAGCACATTACCGATACCGGAAAGAAAAGCTCCGGCCATGCCCATCGCTGCAGAGAGATTGAACAGATCATGAACTGCGGTATCTGGAACCGTAATGCCGTGGCCGAGCAGCCAGAGAATAAACTGGGCCATCTGATCTTCCAGTCTTGCCTGATAGATCGGCAGATTCTGTGAAAAATCAGCTACCGAAGCGCCGGCAAAGACTGTAATTAGCAAACCCAGCAGCACCAATCCTAAAATAACAATAAATACTGCGGCTGAAGCAGGCACTTTACGATCCATCATCCACTGCATCGGCGGCAGGCAGATGCAGGCTATAAATGCAGAGAGAAGAAAAGGAACCAGCAGCGCTGCTGCGGCCTGCATTCCGGCAACCAGAATGACCAGGCATGCGCCTGAGATCAGCAGCTTCTCACTTCCGGATGTCATCTAAAATCCTTGAGTCGGGGATCATCAATGGGGAAATTGGTTTCGCCGGTCGAAAAAGCCAGCTTCATATAGGGAATGCACCCTTCACACTCCACGCCCACACCTGTTTTGCGCTGGGCTTCTTCAAAACTTCCATGTTCCAATAGCTGTGCAAAGGTTTTATTGATGCACTCGCAGCGATTTACCGGAGCGGCTTCGGCTTGTTCAGCGTAATCATCATACATCTGACGATTTCCTTTTTATCTCTTGATCAGACTTCATAATCGGATACTGGCCTATATCACCACAAAACGGCAAGCGCAGCATCCAGATCAATTGATGTGCCGGCTGATCAAGGAACTGACTCAAGCCAATGGTCATGCCCTGATGCCCCTTTTCAGGCTGAGGGATATACGTGCCAAACAGGCGATCCCAAATGGAGAGATTAAAGCCATAATTACTGTTGGTTTCCTGTCTGATCACTGAGTGGTGCACCCGATGCATATCCGGGGTGACAAAGAGTGTACGGATGGTTGCATCAACTGCTTTTGGCAGGCGAATATTACTGTGATTGAACATCGCCATGCCATTGAGCACCACTTCAAAAATCAGAACGGCCAGAGCAGGAGCACCCAGCAAGACAACCACACTCATCTTAATCAGCATGGAGAAGATAATCTCAAGTGGATGGAAGCGAAGGCCCGTTGTCACATCGATATCCCGATCAGAGTGATGCACCATGTGCAATCGCCAGAGCAGCGGAACGGCATGCACCAGTACATGTTGGGCGTAGATCACCAGATCAAGCAGGATGACTGCAATCGCAACTGCAGCCCAGCCCGGAAGCTCCACAAGGTTGAGCAGGCCCCAGCCATTTTCAGCCGCCCAAAAAGCAGCGCCCATGGCACCGGTCGGAATCAACAGCCGAACGACCAGGCTATCAAGCACTACAATGCCCAGATTGGCAGGCCAGCGTCTGTACCCTTGTGTCAGCTGTTTTTTAGGCAGTGCCGCCTGCCATGCAGCCATCACAACCAGCACACCGAAAAACATCAAAAATCGAATCCACGACTCATCACTCATAGGGATAACCTAAGGAACTTCTTAAAAACGCCAAGTTGTATTTACAGACAAGGCGCAGCATTTTCGAGAATCGGAGTATATTCGTATATATGAGAATCGCAGAAATTGTTGCAACGCAGTATGGAAATGCAACTTGGCGTTTTTAACAAAAAAAGGCAGCCCGGAAAGGACTGCCTTGATACACACAACAAACTGTAATCAAAAATTATTCAGCATCTGCCTTCTGGCAGGAGTTGCATCCAAAAATCACATAGGCCGGGCAGAACTTAATCACCGCAGTCAGTACAAACACACTTCCCGCACCAATTGCTACAATATTCCATGGTGATTCAAGGCCACCCATATAACCAAACGCAATCAGTGCTGCGCCAGCTACCAGTCGAATAACCCGATCAATCGTTCCTACATTTGCTTTCATCATTTCCTCCTTATCATACCAATATCCACATTATATTAGAATATACTTGATAGTTCAGTGACATTGTCACTCTTCATGCAACTCAGCGAGAGCATGACTGTTTTTTATCTCAACCTGTCCCCGGCTCAGTAATACCCACCCTTTACGCTCAAAATCTTTCAACAGCCTGCTGATCACTTCACGAGCCGTGCCCAGTTCCGTGGCCAGCTCCTGATGCGTACAACATAGCATAGCATCCAATTCACCGCTGCGTTTCAGCAGTAGCCGTGCCAGACGCACATCCATCCGCCCGAATGCCACATCCTCAACCAGAACCATCAGATCACCGATTCGCCGGCCGATGGATGCCAGCACAAAACGTCTGAAATCAGCCGAATTCGACATGGCTTTCTCAAAAACCGGGGCGGGCAGCATGGCTAGTGTTACATCAGTCTCGGCTATCCCTTCAGCAGGGTAGGCTTCACCACCTATCAGACAGGATGTGGTCAACATACAGGTCTGCCCATCCTCCACCCGATAGAGCACAATCTCTCGCCCCTGAGCATCCATCTTCTGAACACGGATCGCCCCATCAGCCACAAACACATAGCCACTGCAAACATCTCCATCCCGGAAAAGCACCGTGCCTTTGGGTACGTTCATGATCTGTGCCTGTTCTGCAGTACGTTGCCAGCTGCTTTCTGAAATGTTCAGTAGCTCCGGAAAGGCCTTTAGCCAGCTAAGCGTCTCTCCCATGATTATACCTCTACCTCAATATTCAGCTTTCGAATGCGCGAAAAAGAGCGCTGGAACTTTGCCCACTCCCACTGCCTGCCGGGATCCCACTTGCGTCCCGGAGCCACATCCTGATGACCAACAATTCGCTCTCTGGATAACAGAGAAAACTGCTGCATCAGCACCCTGCAGAGCCGGGCAGTCTCACGATACTGCAGCTGCGTAAACGGTGCCTTCTCATCACCGATCATCTCAATGCCAATCGAATAATCATTACAGTTGTCACGCCCTTCCCAACTCGACTTTCCGGCATGCCATGCACGGCGGGAGATGGGCACGAACTGGATAATCTTTCCCTTCCGGTCCACTACAAAATGTGCAGAGACACGCACCCCTTCCAGACCTGAAAAGTCTGGATGCTGATTGCAATCCAACTTCCCCATAAAAAAATCGGCAATGTGATTCGATTCAAATTCCCCGGGTGGCAGACTGATGGCATGCAATACAATCAGATCAACAGCCGAACTATCCGGACGCTCATTGAAATGCGGTGAAGGCAAACGTTTCATCCCGTGATCATGCGGCAAACAGACAATACAAGGCAAGTGCTCTATGCTTTTACCATGATCTCCCTGCCCATCTGGATTTCCGGACTGCTATTTGCGCTGATTCATTCACTCTTTGCTGCGGAATCCTGCAAACGCCTGTTTTACCGCCTCGGTATGACCCCTCAACGCTACCGTCTCCTCTACTCTATCTTTGCGGTGTTGCTCACTCTGATATGGCTTTTTTATATCTATCAGCTAACGGACAGCCCGCTATATCAAGTCTCAGGATGGCTGAACTGGTTGCTGGTTCTCCTGCAGCTATCTGGCCTGTGGATTGTGCTTGTCAGCCTTAAAGCTTTTGATACAGCGCTCTTTCTGGGCATGAAATCGATGATAGATGACAAAGAACCTTTCCATGAACACGGCATCTATCGCTACATTCGTCACCCCATGTACAGTGGTTTCATGCTCGCCCTTTTTGCCAGCCCGGCCCAGAGTGTGAATTCGCTGAATCTGGCACTGTACATAGCACTCTACTTCCTGATCGGTTCCCGGTTTGAAGAGCAGCGTATGATTCGCATGCACCCTGAATATATCGACTACAGAAACCGGGTTTCTGCCTTCATTCCATGGAAGGCTTTATTCCATAAGAGTGACAGTTCATAATATCGCCATGACTGAAGTATCTGACACACCCAATACAATACCGCCGGAAGAGGCAGGACGCCTGATGCGGCTGGCAACCTATGCCTCCGTATCGGTTGCCCTCTCATTGATTCTTGCCAAACTCATTGCCTGGTTCTGGACAGATTCCGTCAGCCTGCTGGCTACCCTGATTGATTCCACACTTGATGCCGCTGCCGCTATTCTCAACATGCTGGCCGTTCGTCATGCACTCACGCCTGCGGATAAAAGCCATCGCTTTGGACACGGCAAGGCCGAAGCACTTGCCGGACTCGGGCAGGCCATGTTTATCGCCGGTTCGGCAGGATTCCTGATGCTGGAAGCCTTTGGCCGCTTCTTTCATCCACAGGTTCCTCAGGCTATCGAGGTGGGTATTGGTGTTATGATCCTCTCGATTGTTGCCACACTTGGCCTGTTGGCTGTACAGAAACATGTGATCAGTAAAACCAATTCCACCGCTATCAAGGCCGATGCTTTGCACTACAAAACTGACCTCTATGTAAACGGCAGCGTTATTCTGGCTCTGGTGCTGGCAGCTTATGGCTGGGCCGGTTTTGATGCCCTGTTTGCCATCGGTATTGGCATCTTTATCCTCTATAGTGCCTGGGAAATTGTGCAGCATGCAATCCATGATCTGATGGATCATGAACTCTCCGATGAAGAGCGGAAACAGATCAAGGAGATTGTACTCGCCCACCCCAAAGCGCGTGGCATGCATGACCTTCGTACCCGAAAATCCGGTATCACCTATTTCATTCAACTGCATCTGGAACTCGATGATAATCTGCTGCTCAAAGATGCTCATAAGATTGCCGATGAGGTTGAAGCGTTACTGTTTGCTATCTTTCCCAATGCCGAGATCATTATTCATGAAGACCCTGCCAGCCTCGTGGAACCGGCAGCTGACTTTGATGATGATGCCAAAGAGGGGAGCAGTTGAATCAGCGCCGCCCCTCACCATGGATCCCCCGGTTATTACTACTGGTATGTCTTCTGTTTCCACGGCTTCTGCTAGCCGAGACCGCTACAGTCGAAGTGTTCCATCTGCCACTGCATGAGGCCGCAGCAGCTGTAAAAAGCCAGCTCTCAGAACGCGGCAGCGTGGCAACACTACCGTCTCGTCAACTTCTTATTATCAATGACGAGAGCAAAAATATTCGTGATGCCCGCAAACTTCTGAAAAAGCTGGATGTTGCTTCTGCTCAATACGCTCTACATCTGGAGATCATCCATATTCAGGATGAGTCAGTTAAAACAGCAAATGCCGAAGCCCTGCTTCCGGGTGGCTGGGTCAGGTTAACAGTTGCAGACAACGATCTTCACAGCTCTCGTAAACAATCATTCAGCCTGCACCTGAGCGCCAATCGAGAGGGCATGGTAGAAACCGGTACGCTTCAGCCCTACCGCAAACATGTCCGTCAGTGGCTTGCAGGTTATGGCGTGATCTCTAGCAACAGTGTGGAGCTTGTCTCGGTGACTTCCGGTTTTATTGCCCGGGTACGTCCTGCCGATTCAAACCATGTCCAGATTCGTATTGAACCATGGATGCGCAACCTGAGAGGCAACACAGACATCAGAAGTGAGACAGAAATTCTGATTGATCTAGGCTCAACCACCACACCAAAACAGGCGCCATCCAATCAAGCCCCCATTCGCCTCAATGCCCGGCCACACCGATCAAAAGAGGGCATGATTGAGATTGCCGGCGCTGCAACAGAGCTGACCATTCCACTG
>JBEQLD010000109.1:0-5794 GCA_040326115.1 Mariprofundaceae bacterium
AACCCGTGTGCAGCTAACCCGTGTGCAGCCAATCCGTGTGCAGCAGCCCAGAATACTCCGATTCGCCCCAAGGCATTTAAGAGTTTCGGAGAGGCCGTAACGCTGGGTAAAAAAATGTGGAATGACGAGTCACTGGGAAATTCAGGTTTGTCATGCGCATCGTGTCACTCAGATTATGAAATGCTGAATCTGGATAGAAATCAGAATTATCCGCACTTTGTGAAGATGGTGGGTGATGTTGTGACGTTGGATCAGATGATTAATTACTGCATGCTTAACCCGATCAAGGGTAAACAGTTTGAGCAGAACTCGAAAGAGCTGACAGCGATGGCGGCCTATTTCCGGGCATACCGGATGCAGTTTTTGCAAGAGAATCGCAAATAAAATTGTAAATATCTAAACAGATATGAGATGATACAAGGGGTAGTGATTTCACTACCCCTTAACGTTTCCGGGTGTGGGTAAAAGGATCTTAAAATGAAAAAAATCATCTTTCCTTTGGCGTTGTTAGCAACTGGATTCGTTCTCCTGTTTCTATATATAGATTCGGATCAAGCTATCCAATCAGATAGATCAGGTCAGGGCGTTGAGGTTCAAACGAACCAGGCGAACCAGACAGATGATACCTCTGCACCACAATCGGCTGCCGATGTAGCAGATGCATCAGATTCAGAGGAGACCGGTTTTACGGAGGCGTACTGGAACTATACGGTAGCCACGAAGGGTGATGCACCACATGACTGGTCTGCACTGGAAAAGAACCTGAAGCCTGAAGCCTGTGCCCAGTGCCATGTTGAACAGTTTAATGCATGGAAGAAGAGCCTGCATGCGCATGCCTATTCACCCGGTATGATCGGTCAGTTTCCGGGCATGGGACACACTGAAGGAAATGATGCCTGCCTCAAATGCCATGCACCTCTTGAAGAACAGAAATATTCATCACGTCAGGATATGCTGGAGTCACTATCAGCCAAGCTGAAGCAGCCGGAAGGCTTTTCTCAGGAAGCTGTTCTGGGCGAAAGCAACCTTCCACTCCGGCATTCAGGCGTGAGCTGTGCAGCATGCCATGTGCGTGGCTGGCAGCGCTTCGGACCACCTCAGCGTGATACCGGCGCCATTGGAAAAATCGATGGGGCGGTACATTCCGGGTTTACAGGCATCAAGGATTTTGAACGCTCCAATTTCTGTGCAAGCTGTCATCAGTTCCCGCAATATATGGCAATTAATGGCAAGCCTCTGGAAAACACGGTGAAAGAGTGGCAGGAGAGTCGCTTTGCCAGTGAGGGAGTAGAGTGTCAGAGCTGTCATATGCCGGATCGTAAACATGAATTCAAAGGCATCCATGATCCTGAGATGACCCGAAAGGGGCTGGATTTCAAACTTGTACAAAAAGAGAACGGAGCTCTGCTGACTATTGAGTCCAAATGGATTGGTCATGCATTCCCGACCTATGTGACACCGAAAGTGGTGGTTCTCGCCGAGGCTGTTGATGGAAGCGGGAAATCCCTGCGTAAATGGCAGTGGGAGATTATTCGAAATGTCTATTTTGATGGAAGCTGGAAAGAGAGAAGTGATACCCGTCTGATGCCGGGCGAGACAAGAGCATTTGAAGCATCAGATGCTCCGGCTGAAACGGATCAGATACGCTATGAAATTAAAGTTATTCCGGATTATTTCTACAAAGGCGTCTATCAGGGTTTACTGCATGGTGGGCTGGAAGGCGATGCGGAGAGACTAATCAGGCAGGCAGTTGAACATGCCGACTCTAATGATTACACACTCTATAAAGGGGTGGTGGAGCTCTGACAGGCGTTCATCCATCACGCTAGTGATGGTGATGGGCTGCCTGGTCCAGGGCTATTTCAATTTGTTTGCGATCCTCATCGGAGAGGCATGTTTCATCTTCTTTGGCCTGATCTCGTGTGCCGGAGAATATGTTGTTCAGCAGGCTTAGGTTAGAGGAATAATTTCTGCACATGTCACAGATGGCCAGATGCATACGAAGTCTTAAGCGCTCTACAAAAGTCAGGTTGCGCTCGAACAGGTCGGATGCAAGCTGACTTGCCTCTTTGCAGAAATGTTTCATTGCGAGCGTGTACCTCCAAACCAGTGATGATCAAGGCAGCTACGAAGAGCCAGCCGTGCACGGTGGATCAGCACATGAAGATGAGTCGGGCTGATCTCCACTTCATTACATATTGTTTCGGTATCCTCACCTGTGAGCTCGCGCATCTGGAACACTACCTGCTGTTTATCCGGAAGTTTTTCAATGCAGCCTTGCAGTACCTGTTGAAACTGTTCGCTTTCACAGAGCTCTTCCGGGTTCTCTTTCCATGCCCGGGGAGCTTCCAACCACTTTCCATCTGCACCAAACCATGCTGATGTCGGGTCTGATTCAACAGCTTCAGCGAGCCTTCTGTCTCTGATCTCTTTACGGATATGATCAGTGATTTTGTGTTTGAGAATGCCAACCAGCCATGTGCGAACGGAGGACTTTCCGGCAAAGTTGTCCCAGCCTCGCCATGCAGCCAGGAGTGTCTCCTGCACCATATCTTTGGCCAGCTCATCGTTGCGCAGGCGCGATATGGCATAGCGAAAGAGATAATCGCCATGATCGGTTAGCCATGTTTGTGGATTTGAAGTTTCCTTACTCACCGGAATAGCATGCCATGAAGACGCAGTGCGTCAAAGTCTGTTGTTGGAACTTTTGAGAGTGTTGGCATATTTCTTGTTGTCGAATGACACGGCCGATGATTACATAGGGTGTTAAATGGATAGTGAACTTCAGAACAGATTGATAGACATGGTGGATAAAATGCCGCCATTTCCAAAAAGTGTGCATCGGGTCATTGAGCTGACAAACGATATCAATTGTGCGCCAAAGGATCTGGTGCAGGTGATTGAGCATGATCCTGTGATCACGATGAAACTTCTGAAGCTCGTCAATTCAGCCTATTACGCACTCAGCAAGAGCGTCTCTTCTGTCCGCCATGCTGTGGTCTATCTGGGCCTGAATACTGTCAAAAATCTTGCACTAAGTATTGCAACAGTGGCGTCATTGCCGAGAAGTAGCTGTGCAGGATTCAATATCAATCAATTTTTATTGCACTCCATGACGACTGCCTCGATTTCCCAGCGTCTGGCCAAGGAGTATCTGGGCCGTACAGATGCAACAGATCTTTTTGTGGCAGGTCTGCTGCATGATTTTGGTAAGGTTGTTTTTGTTCAGTTTATGCCTGAAGAGTTCAGCCGTGCTCTTTCCATGGCACGCGAAGAGAACATCAACCTGCATGAGGCGGAGATTAAGATTATTGGTGCAGACCATACGGAAATCGGTGCGATGCTGGCTGAGAAGTGGCAACTGCCTTCTGATCTGGTGACCTGTATCCAAAATCATCACTCCCCCAATGTTTCTGACGAGGTGGATGATTGTGTTTTTGCCGCCGATCAAATTAGTAAGAAGCTGAAATTCGGTTTTGGTGGAAATCCAATCATTGAAGTATTTCCCGATCATGTTGTTGAGCGGTTTGGAATGGATCTTGATGCATTAATCGAGTCACTGGGTGATATGAGCAGTGAAGTTGAGAAAGCAGAATCTTTCATATTAATGTGATAGCGTTGGCACATGAAGATTAAGTTTTGGGGCGTACGTGGCTCGATTCCTTCTCCAGGCCAGGCCACAGTTAAATATGGTGGCAACACCACATGCATCGAAGTGCGCAGTGATGCAGGCGAACTGATTATTCTTGATGCGGGCACTGGTATATTTCCACTTTCACAGTCGCTTTTTTCTGAGTTTCCTTTAACCGCACATGTGTTTAACACCCATACTCACTGGGACCATATTCAGGGACTTCCATTTTTCATCCCGTTTTTTGTACCTGGAAACAGGGTGAAGATTTATGGGGCAAGGGATCCCATTTCACAAAAGGGCATTTCCGAAATTCTTACCGCACAGCTTCAGTATCGATTCTTCCCCATTCGTGAGGCCGAGTTAAAAGCCGAGATCGAATATTTCTCTCTGATGGAGGGAGAAAAAGTCACAATAGGCGATGCGATCATCACGCCTGTGTTGATGAATCACCCTGTCACCAATTTTGGTTATCGCATTGATTGCAATGGGAAGTCCGTCTTCTTTACCGGAGACCACGAACCTCTGCGAAACATCTACACAACGGATGATGCTGAAGATCACGCTGAATATCAGGAGATCATGGATCAGAAAAACAGGTCGATGATGGATGTTATCGGAGGTGTGGATGTGCTGATCGCGGACACATCATATACTCCGGATGAATATATGCAGAAAATCGGCTGGGGCCATGGCACCTTTGATACCTCGATTCAGATGGCCAAAGAGGCGAAGGCGAAACAGCTTTATTGTACTCATCATGAACCGACTCGAAGTGATGGTGCGCTCGAAGCTGTATTTGCCGAAGCACTTTCCCGTAACACGAGCCACACCGGAGATCCGGAATATTTTCTGGCTCGCGAAGGGTTAGAAATAGAGTTGTAGTTTGTTAGATACGGCCTCGACATCCCTGTCTCGGCCTTTTTACGCATTTGAAAATTAATACTCGGCATCATGTCTGTAGCCGGATGCTAAAACTACATTCCGGGCAGTACGGGGCGGATGTACATAACGACGGCAACAATAACGATTGCCATCACCAGATTCAGTCGAATGCCCGCTTTGATCATGCTCTGCATCGGTACATGGTTGCTGCCGAAAACAATGGCATTGGGCGGCGTGGCAACAGGCAGCATGAAGGCACAGGAAGCGGCAAGCGTGGCCGGAAGCAGGAACATCATCAGATCCATATCACCAGCGAGAGCTGTGGCGGCCAGAATCGGCAACATCACCTGAGTGGTGGCTGTGTTGCTGGTGATCTCGGTCAGGAAGGTGATGGCCAGTGCAATGCCGAGAAGCATCAGGGGAAGCGGAACACCGCCGAGGAAACTGAGTTGATCACCTACCCAGATAGAGAGGCCGGAGCTCTGCATGCCGAAGGCCAGGGCAAAACCACCGCCCAATAGCAGTACAATTTCCCATGGAAGTCTGCCAAAGGATTCCCTGTTCAATACAGGATTGCTATCACCATCACGAAGCAGAAAAAGGAGTGTGGCACCAAACATGGCAACCGTGCCGTCATCCACTCCGGGATAGGGCAACAGTGATGACCAGCCGGAAAAGGAGAAATGCTCTGTGGTAATGCCTTTTCGACCCATCCATAACATGGCGGTCATGCCGAGAATCAGGCCAACGTAGCGCTCTTCTCTGCGCATGGGGCCCAGCTTACTCAGCTCTTTGTTGAGGCTTGATGCATCGGATGCTTTCCAGGGCAGCCTGGCCAATTGCGGTCCTAAAAACAGGAATAGCACAATCAGTCCGATAATGACCATGGGGATGCCGATCATCATCCACTCAAGAAATGATGGTGTCAGCTCAGGAGAGACGGCTCGAATATTTTCCAGAAAAACAAGATTGGGTGCGGTACCAACGGGTGTACCCATACCTCCGATATTGGCCGAGTAGGCAATGATCAGAAGGAAGCTTGCTGCCATCGGAGCGATGCTCTCTTCGCCATGCTCTTCCATGAGCCGGTGCAAAAGTGGCAGCGCTATGGTGACCATCAACATCGTTGTCGCCGTATTGGATATCCACATGGAGAGAAATGCCGTCGCGATTGAGAATCCGATGGCAAGCTGCAGTGGACTGGCATGCAATTTTGCCAGCATATTCAGAGCTATTCGTTTATGCAGACCTGTATTCTCCATCGCCTGAGCAATTAGG
>JBEQLD010000010.1:0-30672 GCA_040326115.1 Mariprofundaceae bacterium
GATGGATCATGGTGATATGCAGATGGATCACGGTGACATGAAGATGGATCACGGTGACATGAAGATGGATCACGGTGACATGAAGATGGACCACGGTGATATGCAGATGGATCACGGTGACATGAAGATGGACCACGGTGAGATGGAGATGGACCATTGATCGCCTCAATCATTGATCACTCCATCAGGAACCGTTTCCTGATCCTGATTGCTACAGTCATTGTAGTCGTCGCCGGAATACAGGCCATCAAACAGACGCCACTGGATGCAATCCCCGACCTCTCGGATGTGCAGGTGATTGTTTTTACCGAGTTTGCAGGGCAATCACCTCAAGTGGTTGAAGATCAGGTCACCTACCCGCTCACCACAGCCATGCTCTCCGTACCCAGCACCAAAGTGGTGCGGGGCTACTCATTCTTTGGATTCTCTTTTGTCTATATCATCTTTGAGGATGATACGGATATCTACTGGGCACGTTCACGCGTGCTGGAGTATCTGAATTACGCGTCGGCACGCCTGCCAAAAAATGTTTCGCCGACACTGGGGCCGGATGCCACGGGTGTTGGATGGGTCTATGAGTACGCACTGATTGACAGAAGTGGAAGGCACGATCTTTCCCAGCTTCGTTCCATTCAGGACTGGTACCTTCGCTATCCGCTGCAGACGGTTAAAGGGGTATCTGAAGTAGCCTCGATTGGCGGCTATGTGAAACAGTATCAGGTCGAAGTTAATCCTGATGCGCTGTTGGCCTTCGATATTCCGCTATCCAAAATCAAACATGCCATTCAGCGCAGTAACAATGATGTGGGTGGCAGACTCATTGAGATGGGCGAAACCGAATACATGGTTCGCGGTCTGGGTTATATCAAGTCCATTCATGATCTGGAGATGGTTCCGATCAGCGTGGATGACCACGGTACCCCGATCTATCTGAAACAGCTTGCTCATGTTCATCTGGGGCCGGAATTGCGTCGTGGCGCGGCCGATCTCAATGGTGAAGGCGAAGTGGCAGGCGGTATTGTTGTGATGCGCTATGGCGAAAATGCCCTCGCCACCATTGAACGCGTTCGTGCAAAACTCGAAGAACTGAAAAAAGGACTACCGGAAGGTGTTGAAATTCTGCCCGTCTATGATCGCAGCAATCTGATTGAACGTGCTATTGAAAACCTCACAGAAAAACTGATTGAGGAATCCATCGTCGTGGCACTGATCTGCCTGCTGTTTCTGATGCATGCCCGCTCAGCACTTGTCGCTATCATCACACTGCCACTCGGTATCCTGATCTCCTTTATCATCATGAATTATCAGGGCATCAACGCCAACATCATGTCTCTTGGCGGTATCGCTATCGCCATTGGTGCCATGGTGGATGGTGCCATTGTCATGATTGAAAATGCTCACAGGCATCTGGAGAGGGCCATAAAAAAACGTGGCGAAGAACTCTCCCGAAAAGAGCACTGGCAGACCATTGCCAATGCCTCCCGGGAAGTCGGCCCTGCACTCTTCTTTTCACTGCTGATTATCACCGTCTCCTTCCTGCCTGTGTTTACGCTGGAAGCGCAGGAGGGAAGGCTCTTCTCACCACTGGCATTTACCAAGACCTACGCCATGGCAGCCGCAGCCATACTGGCTATCACATTGGTACCGGTTCTGATGGGCTACTTTATCCGTGGAAAGATTCCATCCGAATCAGCCAACCCCATCAGCCGTTGGCTTAAACAGATCCACACGCCACTACTTGAGCTGGCCCTTCGCCTTCGCTGGCTGACAGTCACGGCTGCACTGATTCTTTTGATGATCACTGCCTGGCCGGTCATGAAGAGCGGCTCGGAGTTTATGCCACCGCTCGATGAGGGTGATATCCTCTACATGCCAACCACCTACCCCGGCATCTCCATCACCAAGGCAAGGGAGCTGTTGCAGCAGACCGACCGGATTCTGAAGAGCTTCCCTGAAGTAGAGAGCGTCTTCGGCAAGGCAGGCCGTGCCGACACAGCCACTGATCCGGCTCCTCTCTCCATGTTGGAGACCACGGTTCGTTTGAAACCGAAAGATGAGTGGCCCAACCCATCCAAAACCACCAAAATGCTAATGGATGAGATGGATGCAGCCATTAAGTTCCCGGGACTGGCCAACGCATGGACAATGCCGATCAAAACCCGTATCGACATGCTCTCCACCGGCATCAAGACACCCGTAGGTGTAAAAGTCTCCGGATCTGATCTGGTGCAGCTTGAAAAGATTGCCGGTGATATTGAACGGGCACTGAAAAAACTGCCGGACACACTCTCGGCCTTTGGTGATAAAAGTGCCGGGGGTTACTACCTCGACTTCGATATCCGCCGCGAAGATGCGGCCCGTTACGGACTGACCGTGGGTGACATTCAGGATGTCATCCAATCCGCCATCGGTGGCATGAATGTTACTCAGACCATTGAGGGGCTGGAGCGCTATCCGGTTAATATCCGTTACCCCCGTGAGCTGCGTGATAATCTTGATGCACTCAGGAGAGTTTTGATCGCCACGCCGGTTGGGGCCCAGATCCCGCTTTCTCTGGTCGCAGATCTTAAGCTTCGCCGTGGTGCGCCCTCGATCAAGACGGAGAACACACGCCCGAATGCGTGGGTCTATGTCGATATCAAAACCTCCGACATCGGTGGCTATGTGAATCGTGCAAAAGCATTCATCAACGAGAATGTCACCATCCCTTCCGGCTACACCATCAGCTGGTCCGGTCAGTATGAGTATATGCAACGCGCGGCAGAGAAGCTGAAAGTTGTCGTTCCTGCGACACTGCTGCTGATCTTTCTGCTGCTCTGGCTCAACTTCCGCAACTTCACGGCACCACTGGTGGTAATGCTCTCCATCCCATTCGCCCTGATTGGCGGCTTCTGGCTCACCTACCTGATGGGCTTCAATCTGTCGGTAGCTGTCGGTGTCGGGTTCATTGCACTGGCAGGCGTTGCCGCAGAGATCGGTGTACTGGTGCTTACATTTATTGATCAAAAACTTGCGGGAGTAAGAAAGCAATATGGTGAAGAGATGACCAGCGAACATATCATGCAGGCCGTGCTCTCCGGCACAGCCGAGCGTGTTCGCCCAATCGCCATGACGGCTACTGCCATCATTGCCGGTCTGATCCCGATCATGTGGGGCACCGGTACAGGTTCGGATGTTATGCAACGTATCGCCGCCCCGATGATCGGCGGCATGGTTACCACCACCATCTTAAGCCTGCTGGTTCTACCCGTGATCTATGGTCTTATACTACAATGGAAAGAGACCAAACGTATGGAGAATAGCCATGAATAGTATCATCACCCCCATTCGCCATGGCCTTATCATGGCTGTGACTGCTCTGATTCTCGGCGCATTGTGGGCAGGCTACATGGCAACCCATCATGAGCAGCTACATGGCGATTTTGAAACCGCAGTGGAATCGCAGATGAAACCGGAGCAGGCAGAACATTCACATGGAACTGCATCTCCTCCAGCACATGAGCACGGTCACGACACCGTTGCAGACAGAACCGGTGAACAACATTCACATTCCGGAAACCTCGCACAGGACGCCATGCAACGACTGCTGCGCGGGCACATCCACTTTATGGGCATTGGTGTGCTCTCAGCCGTTCTGTTGCTGATCACAGCATTCACATCCCTGAAAGCGTGCTGGAAAAAAGTTCTTGGCTTCACCTTTGGACTTGGTGCTCTGGCCTATCCCCCGGCCTGGATATTGATGGGATTCCGAACCGTTGAACTTGGGCCTCAGGCAGCAGAAGCCAGTGTCATGTGGCTGTTCGGGCCTGCCGTTGCTCTCTTGCTGGCCTCCATGTTTGGTGTACTGACAACACTTTTAGTGGAATTCTTTTGCTTGCAAAAAACACCATTTATCAGACAATTCTTTCATTCAGAAACTGGAGCTTCATCATGAACAGCATTACAAAAAAATATGCCATTCCATTTATCGCTGCATTGGCATTTATTGGCTTCTCAGCCGTAAATATCGCCAATGCAACAGAGGCAATAGTCTACAAATCTCCAGGCTGCCTCTGCTGTGATGACTGGGCGAAGCATCTTGAGAATTCAGGGTTCAAGGTGAAAACCGAATTGCGGGATGATATGGATCGGGTTAAAGCTGCCAATGGCATTACCGACAAACTGGCATCATGCCATACCGCAAAGATTGATGGTTATGTGATTGAAGGACACGTTCCGGCCTCGGATGTGAAGCGTCTGCTGAAAGATAAACCTGCAGACATTGTCGGCCTGACTGCTCCCGGCATGCCGATGAAATCGCCCGGCATGCAGGCTGAAGGACTGGCTCCAAAAGGTTACGATGTACTTGCTATCAAAAAGGATGGCTCTACCGAGGTCTACACCCGCTATTAAGACAAGGAGACTGCCTGTTTAATGTATTAATTTACTGAGCTATCAGTTCATTCTGATCCGTGTGCTCAAATATTTTTCCATAAATATCCACAACTGTAGTTTCAAAATATGACAGTTTTCCATTCCCTACTGTTATCTTATGACTAAATCCTGTGGTTCGTGCTTTCTCCTGCATGAAAGGTGATTGAACGATGCCCCAGTCTTTATTATCGACACCTGCGGCAACTTCCAGCACGACACGTCCTTCACTATCTTTTTCTCCACCGTATGTTCCGCCAGCCAACAGGCAGACAGCGCGAGGAATCATGAGTGAGTGCATCACCGTTGCGTCTTTAGGATCCCACATCCAGTAACCGATCTCATCATGGAATACTTCATCATCTGATTTTCGTTGAACCACCTGATGATAAGTAATCACCGACAATGTCTGTGACCCGGCATTGGTCACATCGCCAACAGCTGTGAAGGTAATGGTTTCATGGTATGGGATGTTTCCCAAGCCATCGGGTTCCGGAGCTGCATCCACCCCTTTATCGCCCTTCCAAACACCGATCAATTCACTTAACGGACCAAAATCTATCTCGCTTTCATCACTCATATCATGCTCCTTAATCGTTGGTTGGAGTTATATTAATCACTCAAAACCGAAGTGATCCACTTG
Organism: Mariprofundaceae bacterium; assembly: GCA_040326115.1. Taxonomy (GTDB): domain Bacteria; phylum Pseudomonadota; class Zetaproteobacteria; order Mariprofundales; family Mariprofundaceae; genus WSZY01. The sequence goes on from JBEQLD010000010.1 coordinate 5,054, forward strand.
CCAATTTTTATAATCTCTTCATGGCAAACAGAGTGCTCCATCGGATAGCTGTGCCACTCCACTGTATACCCAAGTGATTGCAGGTTGCGGTAGGAATTATCACCAAGCGCGAACGGAACAACCGAATCCTCCACGCCATGTGCCATGAATATGGGGCTCTTCACTGTTTCCGGCCGCATCTCTTTTTCAATCGTTTCAGCCAGAGGCAGATAACAGGAAAGTGCCAGAATTCCGGCCAGTGGTTCCCCCTGACGAAGGCCGACATGCAGTGCCATCGCGCCACCTTGTGAAAAGCCGGCCAGAATGATCCGATCCGAAGTAATACCGTGCATCTCCTCTCGATCAATCATCATCTGAATCAGGCGAGATGATTCGACAATTCCGCGTTCATCCTGCTGATAACCAATATCCGTATGTTTGATGTCATACCATGCCGGCATGATATAGCCGCTATTGATTGAAACGGGCAGGGATGGTGCATGCGGGAAAACGAAGCGGACATTCAGATCATCCGGCAGACCCAGCTCAGGTACAATCGGTTCAAAATCATGTCCATCCGCACCCAGACCATGCAGCCAGATGACCGTCGCCGTAGGTTCTGGTCCGGTTTGTAACTCCACTGCAGGTAACAGGTGCGTTTTCATGGCTCAAGCATGCCACGAAGTTCGCTCAAGCCCAAACAGGCACGTTTTTTGCTGATAGAGATTTATACACGTTGTGAATCTGGATTTGCTACCAGCTATAGCCTACGATCTGCACAGTGAAGTTATTAAGAACAGAGGAGAATGCATGAAAAGAGAGCATGAATCAGCTCAAAAAGGTCAAGCCGAACACTTTACCAATGCCTGTAACCAGATTCATGAATCTCTTGACATTCCTTCTATTATGCGTGCAACCGTCTCCTCCGCACTTCATCTGGTTGATGCTGAGGTTGGGGCGACAGGCCTGCTGATTGATGGTCAGATGGCTTTTTCAGAGCGCTGTAGCAGTGGTGAATGGATTCCCCTAAAACACCGTTTTGATGTTGGCAAAGGCGTGATTGGTCATCTCATCAAACATGGACGCCCCTATTTGAGTAATGACCCATCTCAGGAACCTCGAATAAACCCGGAAATTGATCTGGAGCTTGGAGGTGTGCGCCAGCTCATCGCCATTCCAATTTACGGCAAACAGGATGGGGCTATTGGTTGTCTGCTTGTTTTCAATAAAAAGAGCGATGAGTTTACTGGAGCTGATCAGACCATTCTGGAACAGCTGGCATCGATCGCATCCAGTGCCATTGATAATGCAATCCAGATATCAGAAAGCCGGCGTATTGAAGAGGATCTCCAGAAATCTGTTGCCACTTATAAAACACTTGTAGAACAGATTCCTGCCATTACCTATATCGCCACGCTGGATCGGAGTAACATTCTTTTTGTCAGTCCCCAGATTGAATCCATTCTCGGCTATTCACAGGATGATTTTCTCTCTAAAGCAGAAATGTGGCAAAAACAGCTACACCCGCAAGATCGTGAGCGGGTTCTCTCAGAAGTTCGCCACAGCTACACAACAGGCGAGCCCTTCCACTCGGAGTATCGCATCTCCAATCATCATGGTGATGAGCTATGGTTCAAGGATGCTGCAGCCGTCGTGCGGGACAACGATCAGGCTCTCTACCTGCAGGGTGTGATGTATGACATCACTGAGCGAAAACAGTTTGAAGAAAAGCTCATGAAGATGGCTCATTTTGACCAGCTTACCGGACTGGCCAACCGCTCCCTGTTTCATGACCGACTCAGCCAGGCACTTGCACAGGCAAAGCGCCACAAAGAAAAATTTGCCGTCCTCTATCTTGATCTTGATGGTTTCAAGGCCATTAATGACAGTCTGGGTCACAAAGCCGGTGATGAAGTACTGACTGAAACTGCAAAAAGGATGCAAAAAAGTGTTCGTGAGATGGATACCGTTGCCAGAATGGGTGGTGATGAATTTACCATCATATTAAGTGATATAAACACCAATGCTGATATTTCACTGGTTGCGGATAAGCTTCTAAAAGCTATATCCAAACCTTATGAAAAGTCAGCTCCCGGTAATCAGATCAGTGTCAGTATCGGTATCTCAATCTATCCGGATGATGCAACTCAGAGAGACGCCCTGGTTTCGGCCGCGGACAACGCAATGTACCGCGCAAAAAATCGCGGTAAAAATCGATACTGTTTCAGTGAAAAGGGGTAAGCGCGTCCGCTCAACTTCAGACTAACTCAAAGCAGCGATATCGCTAAGAGGAACGATCTCCATTCTGATTATACATCTGAAGAAGCTTGGATTCCAACTTCGTATCCGGAGATGACGGCGTTGATGCCTGACGCGCTTCTGAGGAGATTGAGACCTGATCTTTGCCACCCACATCACCACTCTTCTCTGCCGCTGGCAAAGGTGCAGCACGGGTCGCCTGCTGAAGTAGTCGATTGATAAAACCATCGGTTGGATGAACGGTCAGTGCCACATACATCTCCTTCTATATTAAACTACGGGAAACTCTGGTCTTTTTCACCGGAGATTTACCTTCAATTATATTCATCGGATATGAATCGTCAGACTTTAGTAAAAAAGTGATATTATTATTTCTATTTTGCAATGTTATCTGTGCAGCTTATGATCCCATGCAATCATGACTGAAAAACAGCATATTCATATTCTCGGCATCTGTGGAACTGCCATGGCAGCCATTGCTAACCTCGCAAAAGAAAAGGGCTTTATTGTGACCGGTTCTGATGCCGGCATCTATCCCCCTATGTCCGATTATCTGGCTTCTCTCTCTATTCCGATTCAGCCTTTCAGTGAAAGCAATCTACATCCTGCGCCTGATCTCTGCGTAATTGGTAATGCCATGAGTCGCGGTAATGTGGAAGTTGAGATGATTTTGAATCAGGGGCTGGCTTACTGCTCAGGGCCTGAATTTGTCGGCAACCATATTCTACCCGGTCGCCACGCCATTGTTGTTGCCGGCACACACGGAAAGACATCCACAGCCAGCATCATGGCACATCTGCTTGAGGTCGAGGGTGGTTCCAACCATCAGGGGCCCGGCTTTCTTATCGGCGGCATTCCGGAAAACTTTGATGGTGGTTCAAGGCTTGGTAAAAGCGACTATTTTGTACTTGAAGGAGATGAGTACGACACTGCCTTCTTTGATAAACGCTCAAAATTTCTTCACTACCACGCCAGAACCCTGATTCTCAATAATCTGGAATTTGATCATGCAGATATTTTTCCAGACCTCAATGCCATTAAACTGCAGTTTTCCCATCTGCTTCGCACTGTGCCTGCCAATGGCAATATCATTGTGAATGCGGATGATCCCAATTTTCCCGAAGTCATTGAAAAGGGCTGCTGGACGCCAGTCACTTCATTTGCACAACATGGCGGCAAGAGTGCCCAGTGGCATTGGAAAGCAACGGCAAGTGATGGTTCAGCATTTGAACTCTATCATCATGGAGAGAGTGTTATTCAAGCCAACTGGACAATGCTCGGTATTCATAACGTCGCCAATGCCTGCGCTGTGGCGGCTGCGGCCACGCTGCTTGGTCTTTCATACCAGACCATCAAAACTTCCTTTGAATCTTTTGCCGGCATTCGCCGCCGCATGACACTGATTGGTGAAGTCGACGGCATCAGAATATTTGATGATTTTGCCCACCACCCGACTGCCATTTATGGAGTTGTGTCTGCCACCAAAGCAAGCATGAAACCGGAAGGTAGACTCTGGGTCATCGTAGAACCCCGCTCCAACACCATGCGCACAAAAATTCACCAGGATCGACTGCCGGAATGTTTTCATGATGCTGATCAGGTGATCTTTACGCCTGCATCAGACCGCAACCTGCAGGCTGATGATCTGCTTGATACCGGACTACTCTGCGAGACCATCGGCAATCACGCACAGGTACTGCCGAATGTTGATGTTATCATTGAGCACCTTAATATTCATGCTCAAACCGGTGATACTATCCTCATTCTCTCCAATGGCGGGTTTGATAATATTCACCAAAAACTGTTGAAAACACTTAAAATTTCTACTGCCGCTGAATAACAACAAACCATTAGTTGTTGATAATATAATGAAACAGTGAATAATTGTCGCTGATCTTTTATGCGTGGAGGCACTATGCGCATCAACACAACAACCCGAGTACTGCATCTGATGATGATTATCACGGTAGCATTCCAGCTATTTAGTGGGCTATTCATGGAAGTACCCGAACCCGGAAAAATTATTGGCTGGTCATACATCATGTTCTCCTGGCATATCATCTTTTTTGGTTGGCTGGGCTTTTTGCTAAGTGCTGTTTACGCCGCGATTCGTTTTAATGAACCGGGACAGTGGGAGCGCCTGATCCCCTGGTTCTCTAAAGAGGGGCGCAGTGCCTTCTTCAGCTCAGTAAAAGAGGAACTCCCCGATCTGCTTAAAGGCAAGCTTGCTCGACCTGAAAAACAGGGCCCACTGGCAGGCGCCATGCATGGCCTGGGTTTCACCTTGCTGATCTGCCTGGGAATGACCGGTGCTTACGTCATGAACGGTGTGCGTTCAGATGGAAGCATGACCCTTGATATGATGCTGTTCCTTGAAATGCATTCGATCTTTGGCGTTCTGATCTGGGCATTCATATTTGGCCATGTTCTGATGGTTATATACCACCTGATACTCGGGCACTGGCATATCCTTGATATCTTTGAACGTGTTCGCATTCGCTGGAAATAACAGTTTTTCCAACTGCTTACCCACACCCCAAACATAGAGGTTTTCATGTCACACCCGATTAAACATTTTATACTGATGATCTTTGCTACGCTGCTCCTGTCGACCCATGCAATTGCCGCTGACACTCCCCGGCAGGGAGATAGCTTTGTTGAACCACTGGTTGATATGTCATTTGTATATATCGAACCCGGCAGTTTCCCGATGGGAAGTCCTGAAGATGAAGTGGATCGTTACAGTGACGAACAGCAACATGCAGTTGAGATTAAAAAGGGCTTCTGGATGGGACAATACGAAGTGACCTTTGATCAGTACGATGCATACATCAAGGATACACGGCGAGCCAAGGCCAGAGATCTCAGCAACTGGGGTCGCGGCAATCGTCCGGTCATCTACATTAAATGGTTTTATGCAAATCAGTTTGCTAACTGGTTAAGTAAAAAAACAGGTCATGAATATCGTTTGCCAACAGAGGCTGAATGGGAATATGCAGCACGGGCTGGTACAACAACAGCATTCTCGTTTGGCGGACACATCGGCGGTATGGATAACCACTCCTTTTTCAAGAAGCTGCTTGATGCAGGCAAAGCCAACGCGGATGAACAGATAGCGCTAATGGATGAATACGCCTGGTATGGCAGGAATGCCCATCAGCAGACACACCCTGTTGGAGAGAAAAAACCCAATCAGTGGGGCCTGTATGACATGCATGGCAACGTCTGGGAGTGGACATGTTCGGTCTATAATGAATCCTACGATGGCAGTGAGCAGGTCTGCGTGGAAGATGATGCCACATCCACCAAAGTTCGGAATAAAATTGCAGCCAAAGCTGGTGCAAGTTCGAATAAAAAACGCTCGGTCCGTGGCGGTGCATGGTCATTCTATGCCAAGGGGATGCGCTCAGCTGACCGTCGTTTCTTTTCACCAGTGATGCGACTTCCTTACATCGGCTTCCGCCTCGTCCGGGAAGATTAACCGGCAACCCGGGTTAGTTCTTCCCGATATCACCGTATCGGGATAACAGCCGTTCATCCGCTAGCCATACATCGAACTTATCTCTGCAGCTATGAACATCAGATTGCTGCATCGCAAACCACATTAATTTTCTATTTTGCAGTGCCATGACAGCCACATCATGTAAATCCTGAAAACCACCTTCAATACATCTACTCGTAATAAAATCTTCTTCTGAAACAATACGGATACCGATCTGCTCAATCGCAACATCAACATTCACACCAACCGAGTGTGCTGGAACGATTTGATAACTGATCCCATCACAATCACCGCTTATCACCCATGCGGGGTCTTTTCCGGTATCATTCAAATTGAATATTGCATTGATGTTTTCCTTGGTTAGCAACTTCATCGTCTTCTTTGCTGACAGATCAACCGCTAACTCAACTGTTTTCTCGAACTGCTCAACGCCATGAAGGTTTGCACAGACACCACCGAGAACAGCTCCATGGGAATGGAATATAGACGACATCTTTCGAACCACTAATGACATAGAGCTATGTGTTGATTTCTCCGATAGCGATAAATTGAGAGCAGCTTCATACATCTCATCGAGTCGAATCAATCGCTGATAGTAAGGATTTAAAGATCTCACCTTCAGAGCATTGCGGTTATTTATTTTCACTCTTTCGAGCTCTACGAACTCTTTTTCAACAAACATCTGAATATTGTCGTAAACACGTCTATATGAACGCCCGGCATCTTTCGCTAACTGATAAATCACTACGGCTTCCCGCTGTTCTACCAACTGCAACAGAGCTTTTTGCTTCTTTGTTAGTCCATCTTTTGTCATATATGACATAATTTAATTAAATATATGCTATGTCAACCATTGCAATAGTTATTATAAAGTCATTCTTACCCTGATAAGTCTATTATTACAGCTTCTTCTTAACATGTTTGAATGAAATTGAATGTCCGAAGTAACAGCTCAAATCATAAGCTCAGCATGGAAAAATCAACTTACCACTACCTCACCTCTGCCATCATCGCTATGCTTCCGACCTATGCGATATTCACGATTCCTTGCCCCCACCCTTCGTGATGATCCGGCTGATGCCGAAGTCATCTCCCATAAGCTTCTGTTAAGAGCCGGCTTTATCCGCCGCGTGACATCCGGTGTATATGATTTCCTGCCTATGGGCCTGCGTGTTCTTCGTAAAATCGAGCAGGTTGTACGTGAAGAGATGAATCGTGCCGGAGCACAGGAGCTGCTACTGCCGATGGTACAGCCCGTTGAACTGTGGAAAAAATCGAAGCGCTGGGAAAAGTATGGCCCTGAGCTTCTAAGGTTTACCGACCGTCATGACCATGAGTCCTGTCTTGGCCCGACCCACGAAGAGGTGATCTGTGACCTGGTGAGCCGCGAGCTTCGCTCTTACAAACAGCTACCGATGAATCTTTATCAGATTCAATCCAAGTTCCGTGATGAGATACGTCCCCGCTTCGGCCTGATGCGCGGCCGTGAATTCATCATGAAAGATGCATACTCCTTCCATGCGGATGAGGATTGTCTGGCGACTGAATATCAGAATATGTTTAAAGCCTACAACCGGATCTTTACCCGTCTGGGACTAAAATTCAGACCCGTAGAAGCAGATACCGGCTCTATTGGCGGAAGTGCTAGCCATGAGTTCCATGTACTGGCTGAATCAGGTGAAGACCTGATCGCCCACTGTGCCAAATGTGAATATGCCGCCAATGTTGAAATGTCCGAGTCCTCTCGAACCATTCCGACAGGTGAAGCAGGTGACATAACCGGCGTGGATACTCCAAATATCACCTCTGCTGAAGATGTGGCCTCATTCCTCAATGCCGATTCTGCCCAGTTGGTGAAAACACTGATCTACCGTATTACAGGTGGCCCGAATGGTGGAGAGATCGTTGCAGCATGCCTGCGTGGTGATGATCAACTACAGGAAATTAAACTGATCCGTGCGCTCGGAGCCGACACTGTTGAAATGGCCTCCGATGATGAGATCAAATCCGTTGGTGGCGTAACCGGCTTCGTCGGCCCTGTTGGCCTTAGCTGCAAACATCTTTTTGATGATACTCTGAAAAATGCTACAGGACTTATTGCTGGTGCGAACAAACGTGACATGCATCTGACAGGCCTGGATATGGATCGGGATGAAGCATCTGCGGTTTTTGCCGATCTTCGTCAAACCAGAGAGGGAGATCACTGCCCTAAATGTGATGGAACTATCGACCTTTCACGCGGCATTGAAGTAGGCCACATCTTTGCTCTTGGAACCTGCTACTCTGACCCTATGGAAGTTCAATTTCAAAACCGGGAAGGCAAACGAACCACAGCTACCATGGGCTGCTATGGCATTGGCGTTTCGCGTCTGATGGCGGCTATCGTAGAGCAATGCAATGATGAAAATGGTATTGCATGGCCTGCCCACATGGCTCCTTTCCAGCTATCTATCATCACCATGGGCAAGAGTGATACCGGCCTTGAAGCATCTGAAAAGATATATCAGGAACTACTGGATGCGGGCATAGAAGTTCTTTGGGATGACCGTAAGGAGCGTCCGGGCGTGAAATTCAAAGATGCTGAATTGATGGGAATACCTGTTCACCTTGTTGTTGGTGATCGTGGACTTGAAAATGGCATTGTCGAAATCCGCCGCCGCAATGAAGAGAAGAAAGAAGTTCAGCTGGGCCAGATACTACCCGCTGTTCAAGACCTGTTAGATGGGAGCTTCGCCTGAAAAGACGAGCTATTGAATACCTTGTAGGTGCCTCTGCCAAGGGAGTGCTGGCAGGTGTAATGATTGCAGGGTTTGCCATCTCGCTACCCTTCTGGTTGATGAGTTCACCGGAAAAGAAACAGCATATGGAACAGACCACAACTGCTAAATATATCATTGAAAAAAGCACCGGTTCACTCGATATCAAACAGGCAGAAAAAAATGAATTACGGGAGATGCTTAAGCCTGTTGTTACCTCTGATTCTCCTGATTTTGAACAGGAAATCTGGGTTCAGGATATTCAGCACCTGATCAAAAGATGGGTGCCTGATGAAGCCGAGGCTGAATCGATTGCACGCTGGGTCTACCTCTACAGTGTTCGTTTTGAACTATCACCGGAGCTTGTTCTCGGGCTGATCTCTGTGGAATCCAATTTCGATCACTTCGCTGTAAGCAATGTAGGCGCCCGTGGCCTGATGCAGATCATGCCGTTCTGGAAAAAAGAACTTGGCAGCTCGACAGACAACCTTTTTGAAATCGAAACCAATGTAAGATATGGGTGCGCCATTCTTCGTCATTATATCAAACGTTATAAAAGAGTGGACCGGGCACTGGCTGCCTACAACGGATCACTGGGCCGCAGCAAATATCCAAATAAAGTTTTTGCCCAGATGCGCAGATTCAAAGCGACAAAAGAAGACAGCATCATGAAAAAAGGCTGAACACCTGATAATTTTCTAATCCGGCCATTTGGCCCTGTTTATGCGTACTGTTAAACATGATGATTAAGCTAATCACATGGGGGACAGGCCTGGCCGGGGCTCTCATGTCAATATTGGCATCAATCATCCTTGGCTGGTTCATCTTTGCTACACTGGCAACAAAAATACTTCATCGCGGACTTCACGGCAAAAGACGCCCTGTAATGGTACGTAGTGACTCTTTCAAGCGTTCACACACCCATCACCGTTGACTGATAGTTACCGTTATCACAAGCCTGCAGCAGATCGCATTACATCCAGAAACATCTCAGTCGTCAGACGCTTTGTCTGAGTATTGTATCTGGAGCAGTGATAGGAATCATAAAGCACTCTGCCGTCCGGCAGCTCATGAACGGCGCCATGCCCGAACTTCAATGATGAAAGTTTTAATCCGTAAGCTCGCAGTATCGCCTGATGAGCAATCAGTCCCAAGGCAAACAGATTGCAGCCTTGAGGCAACCGACTGATTTCATTGATTAAAAATGGATTGCAGTTTCTGATTTCTGCGGTTTCAGGTTTGTTTTGAGGAGGCAGACATTTTACCGCATTGGTGATCCGCACGCCGTTCAGTTTGAGACTGTCATCGGCTCGCTCGGAAACAGGCGAGTTCGACATACCAAGATCATAGAGCGTCTGGTAAAGCAGAACACCTGCATAATCTCCGGTAAAAGGTCGCCCTGTCCGATTTGCACCATGCATGCCCGGAGCCAGCCCAACGATTAACAGACGTGGATTTTCATCCCCAAAAGCCGGAACAGGCGCTGCAAAGTAGACAGGTTGTTTGGCTTTCACCTCATCAAGAAATCCCGCCAATCGCGGACAGATTCGACAGTCCGGGTTAAACACGGGCAGATCAGACAAGGGCTTTCATCTGCTTCGCAAAGGCGCGAAGAGCCCTGCCCCGGTGCGATACGCTCGCCTTCTCTTCTGTCGTGGCATTAGCAAAGCTCTTGTTCAATTCAGTAGAATAAAAGAGCGGGTCATAACCGAATCCCTGCTTACCGTCGGAGCCGGATAGAATACTCCCCTCCACTCGCCCTTGAGCTGTGACTGGCTTGCGACCATCCGGAAAACTCAGATGCAGTGCACAGATAAAATGTGCAGCCCTGTTTTCAACACCCGACAACTCTTTTAACAATTTCGCATTATTATCGGCATCGCCGGGCTCTTTCATGAGGTCATCAGCATATCGACTGGAATAAACCCCTGGAGCACCACCCAGTGCATCTACACAGAGACCGGAGTCATCGGCCAGTGCAGGCAGCTGATTGACAGCTGCAAAAGCCTCAGCCTTTTTTCTGGCATTATCCGCAAAAGTCTCGCCATCCTCTTCAACTTCAACAAATCGGGTCTCATCGGCTGCAAGCAGACCAATTCCCAACCCGGAAAGAATCAGGGCAATCTCACTACGTTTTTTGAGATTGTTACTGGCAATCACGCTTTTCACGGCTTTATCTCTGGAGTCCTATTTTCCCACTGCTTCAAGTTGAAGTTTAGCCAGGTCAGAAATACCCTTATCAGCCAGGTGTTTCAGCTCCATAAACTGATCCCAGGCCAGAGGTTTATCTTCGGCGGTTGCCTGCACTTCAATCACACCACCATCCGGTGTCATCACAAAGTTGGCATCCATCTGGGCTTGAAAATCTTCAGAATACTGCAAGTCCAGAAGCCCTCTGTTTTCAACAAAACCGCAACTTACCGCTGCAACCTGTCCCATCACGGGGTCACTCTCCAAAACACCCTCTGCCAGCATTCTGTTTACAGCTCTGCGAAGTGCCACCCAGGCACCGGTAATCGCTGCAGTTCGGGTTCCACCATCAGCCTGCAGTACATCACAATCAAGACTGATGGTACGCGGGCCAAGCATCTCCAGATCAACTACAGCCCTGAGAGAACGACCGATCAACCGCTGAATCTCAACCGTACGGCCTGTCTGTTTTCCACGTGCTGCCTCTCGTCCACCACGCGTATGCGTTGCTCTTGGCAACATGCCATATTCGGATGTTACCCAGCCACGATCCGTACCACGAAGAAAAGGCGGCTGTCTCTCCTCAACACTGGCCGTACACAACACCCGCGTATGACCAAAGCTGATCAGGGCGGAGCCTTCAGCATAAAGGTTAAATTCAGTATCAATAGTTACAGGACGGAGCTCATCCACCTTACGATCTTCACGCATATTATTTAGTTCCTGGAGTAAATTATTTTTTGTTCAACCACGGCTTTAACTGTCCGGCAGGTGGCATTCCACCCAGCTTGCGGCCATCACGTGCAATCAGAGTCGGTGTGCCTTGAATATTAAACTTTCTGGCCAGCAGTGCAATCTCATCCAGCGGCGTCTCACATGTTCCAGCGGCAAGGCTCCTGTTTTCAAGCATCACCTCAAGAAGTGCCTTGTGTTGATCCTTTGAACACCAGATGGCCTCAGCTTTTCCCCTTGCCTGCGGGTGCAGCTGGGTTATGGGGAACAGGAATGTATAGACCTTCACCCCTGTCTCGGATTTCAGGTTGGTCTCAAACTGGCGGCAATAGGGACAATCCGGGTCGGTAAACACTGCAACCTCAACCCCGTCAGGATCGCCGGAAACAATCGCCTTATCCAGAGGCAACAGAGCCCAGTCAATCCTGTTGATCTCTTCAATGCGTGCCGCGGTCAAATCCTGTTTGGTTATGGTGTCAAAAATGTGTCCGTTGGCAATCAGGTGTCTTCCACTGCTATCTGAATAATAGAGGTTACTGCCGGCCTGAACTTCATAAATTCCCTTGATTGGGGAGCGCCTGATGGCATCGATTCGAACATCACTCAACTGCTTCCGAATCTGCTCGTCCACTTTTTGTGGAGCATTCATATCCTCAGCCGCATATAATGGAAACGGCAACATCATCAGTACAATCAGCAATAAACGCATCCTGTTCTCCTTGTTTCTCTTTATGTCCGGTATGGTGGAGGGGCCATCCTCAGCCTGCAAGTGCATTTCCCACTGCAATCAAGTCATATCAAGACGCTATTAAATTAAAAAGTGGTCAGCTATCGCTCTTGAGAGCCTGAAGAATTTCATCACTGGCAGCCTGATCCGCCCAGTTCAATGATCCCACACGGGTTTTTATAATGTCACTCTCTGACCCGATCACCAGTGTTGTTGGCAATCCACGCACACCAAGGCGCTGTGCCCTGCCCATGTCTCCTTTCAGAGCTGGAAAAGCGATCCCTTTGGAATCAAGAAATGCCTGAGCATTAGCAATATTATTGTCCAGGGAGACAATAATCATTTTAACATCAGGATGCTCTCTGCTCCAGGCCTCCATTTCAGGCATCTCGGTCCTGCATGGAGGGCACCAGCTTGCCCAGAAGTGAAGCACCACAGACTCACCCTTATAATCTGCCAGAGATTTTACGGTGCCCGATGCATCTTTCCATTCATACTCTGCAGCAAATGAAGCAGGTGCTGAAAACAGCAGTAGTGCTAATACAATTCCCAGCTTGGCTTTCCAATATGACATATCTGATTCCTCACTTATTAGTAGTCGGAGTTTCATGAGATTTCTTGCAAGGAATATTTTCGGCCATAGAGTTGCCCCTATGCATCGCACCATCTCTCTGGTCATGATTGTTACCCTGCTTTCGATTACAAGCATTCCACTGCTGCCCAGCGCGGCGGAGGGTAGAGGGTATTGTGTATCATGTCACTCTGAGCCAGCTCCCGGCCTTGTGCCCATTGAGCAGGGTCATACCGGTATGCACGACTCCGATATACTCGATTCAGAGATACACTCCAGCATGGAGATGCAGCACGATATGGGACACGATATGGGCCACGGTGCGGGCCACGACATGGCGCACAGCGACCAACATAATGAGCATGCTTCCATGATGCATCATGAATCAACCGAACAGAATAGTGGTGATCATCAAGGTCATGATCATCAAGGACACGACCATCAGAACATCGATCAACACAATGGTGGTCAAATTCAGAAGAAACATCTCACTGCAGCAGAGCAGGAGTGCCGCATTCAATGCGGTTGCGGTTGCAATCGCAACGTTGATGGATTCCCGCAGGTGCTATCACCGCATGTGACCCCTACAACCGAATTTGAACATGACGAACAGATCGTTCGCATTGAACCGGAAACCTTTCCGGCTCTTCAATCCATAGATTTGACCACCCCTCTACCACCTCCTAAACGCTCCTGATAAATCCCGACAATTAATCCTGGCAACTGCCGGGAGAACCCGTGCATGCGATTTTCAAATCTCACAACAGTGAGTTTGAAATAGCCGCTTGCAGTGGATTTTATTATCAGACAATTAGGAGATTACATTGAAAATGACAAAATTTTTGGGCGTCGCAATCGCGGCTGCTCTAACGATGGCTGCTGCAAACAATGCAGTAGCAAGTGAATGTGGACTATCCTGCTGTATCGCAGCAGGCGTTGAAGGTGTTGGCAGCTCAACCGGCTTCAGCATCACAGCTCAATATGACAGCATGGATATGGGAACTATTCTGCAAGGGACAACCGAGTTAACACCTCAACAGGCCCGTCTTGCTGATGGGGGCATGGCAGATGCTGTTCCTACAAGCATGACCATGACCAAAATCAGTACTAACATCGCCTACCGCATGGATGAAAACAATGCGTTTATTCTGACTGTTCCTTACATCATTAACGATATGGAGATGCTCAGTTCTATGGGCATGCCTATGACAATGGACACCATTAGCGGCATTGGTGACACCTCTCTCATCTATCTGCGTGATGTCTACAAGGATGCCGACTATCGTACCCGCAAACGCTTTTCTGTTGGTGTTGGAGTTAAAGCCCCAACGGGTAAGTCTAAAGCACGCGGGTCTGCAGCAATGGGTAGCAAGCTTGTTCACATGATGATGCAGGCCGGTACCGGTTCATGGGATGGTGTTCTGCTGGCCAACGGTACATTTGCATTTGGTGAACACGAAGATGGTGGTGCCCTGTTTTTCCTCAGCCCATCTGCCATGTATCAGATCAATACTGCCAATGACCTGGGCTACAAAGTAGGTAACCGCCTGAACTATGATCTTTCTGCCCGTTACCGCGTTAGCTCCAGCTTCAATGTAAAAGTAGATCTCAATGGAGTCTACTCAAGCAAAGACAGCACAGATGGCACTGTTGATGCTGTAAGTGGACTGGTGGCATACCAGAACCCGATGTCTATCATCGATAAGGTTCAGAATACTGGACTTCACTCCATGTTTATCTCTCCGGGTGCCCAGTGGATCATTGCACCTGAGTTCTCTGTGAGTGGTGAATATCGCATTCCTGTCTACCAGAACGTCAATGGTACCCAGCAGGTTACTGATAGCTGGTTCTTCCTGCGCGCAACGGCGCGTTTTTAGCACCAGACAATTGGGAGGGAGCCAATTAGGCTCCCTTTTTTGTTTATTAAGGATACCCTGAAAAATTCAGTGTATCCGTGCGAACCATGAATGGATCGCCAATATCAAACACACAAGTGGTTGATGTTGTGAGAAAAGGAAAAATAACATTTTATCCTATTCGTCCTGAATCAGTACAGGAAGTACTTATTCAGAACCTCTTTTAAGGAGACAAAAGATGAAACGACTAATGATGCTATTGGGTCTGCTGCTCATCATGCCACTTCAGGCTACTGCAGAGATTATGATTGAAGATGCGTGGGTACGCCTGCCACCTCCGGTTGCCGATACCGCTGCAGGATATATGACCATTCGAAACCATGGTGACAAGGATATTGAAATCACCGGCGTCAAAACCGAAGCTGCTGATCATCCGGAATTTCATGCCATGGAGATGCATGATGGCATGATGCATATGCAGAAAATGGAGAGGGTAATAGTCCCTGCTCACGGCGGCATCAGCTTCAGTCCGGGAGGCAATCATCTCATGTTGATCGGCCTGACAAAAAGCCTGGAAACCGGCGAACACCTGATGATTACTCTGGAAACTTCTGATGGAAAATCAGTGATGGTGCATGCAGAAATTCGTGATATGCGCAGCAAACCGAATGAGAAGAAAAAATCTCACGGTCACCACGGAGCCCATTAACTCGCCATTAGCTCAAATTTGACCGGAACAGGCAGTCCGAACAGCATTAGCGGCCGGTGGAGATATCCATCGGCCGTTTTTTGATCAACACAGGGAGTAAACATTGGCATCTTTTTTTTCACGACTCACCAAAGGCTTAAGCCGCAGTCGCGACAGCTTCTCCAGCACACTTCCAACGCAGAGTGAAATACCGCTCACCGATAGCCAGTGGATGGATGTTGAAGATAGCCTGATCATGGCTGATTGCGGTGCAGTGCTCTCTATAAACCTTGTCGAGACAGCCAGAAAGAAACGCAAGACGCCACTTGCAGCACTCAAAGGTGCAATGGTCTCCAAGCTCGAAACCCCTAAACCAATTGAACACCCTGCCTCCGGCCCCTTCGTACTGCTGGTGGTTGGCGTTAATGGCACCGGCAAAACCACCACGATTGGAAAGCTCGCCACCATGTTTGCCAGTGAAGGTAAGAAAGTGCTGGTAGGCGCCGCCGATACATTTCGTGCCGCAGCGGTTGAACAGTTAGCAGTCTGGGTAGAACGTGCCGGAGCCGACATGGTACGTCAGCATGATGGTGCTGACCCGGCAGCCGTGGCATTTGATACGGTTCAGAGTGGAGTCGCCAAGGGCTATGATGTCATCATTATTGATACCGCAGGCCGGGTTCAGACAGACAGAGGATTGATGGATGAGCTGGCCAAAGTCCGCCGCGTCATCACCAAAGCCTATCCTGATGCACCGCATGAAGTGTGGCAGGTTGTCGATGGTGGCACAGGCCAGAATGCAGTCGTGCAAATCGAAAAGTTTAAGGAAATTGCAGGCACGACAGGCCTGATTGTCACCAAACTCGATGGCTCCGCCAAAGGCGGTATTGTTTTACAGCTTGCAGACAAATTCAGCCTGCCGATTCGTTATGTTGGTGTGGGTGAAACACTGGAAGATCTGATGCCGTTCGATGCCGAGGCCTTTGTATCAAGCCTGCTGCCGGATCAGGACAAATTGGAAGAATAGCCAATTTGGACGCACGTATTGATTTTAATAAAGAGGAAACGGCATGAACAAATTATTAATGGGAGTCATTGGAACTTCCAAAAAAACGGATGAGCGACGTCTACCCATCCATCCTGAGCATATCTCTCGAATTCCTGAACAGCTTCGTCGCCAACTGATATTTGAAGAGGGCTATGGCGCACCATTCGGTATTTCAGACTCGGAAATTGCTGCGCAGACCGGCGGCATGGCCACACGCCACGAACTGCTGGCCGACATCGGTTCAGTGATCATTGCCAAGCCAGTACTGGCCGATCTGCAAGAACTTCGGGAAGGGGGAATTCTTTGGGGTTATGTCCATTGTGTTCAGCAGCGCGATATCACCCAGGCTGCACTCGATCGTAAACAGACGCTCATTGCCTTTGAGGATATGTTTGTTTGGGGACCGAGCGGTCAGATGGGACGTCACACATTCTACAAAAATAACGAAATGGCTGGCTATTGTGCCGTCATCCATGCGCTACAACTTAAAGGTATTGATGGCCACTACGGCAACCAGCGCAAAGTGATCATCTTCAGTTTTGGCGCGGTCAGCCGTGGCGCGATATACGCGCTCAAGGCGCATGGTTTCAGAGATATCACCATCTGCACTCTGCGCCCCGATCACGAGGTGCGTGAAGAGGTGCTTGATTGTCACTACGTCAAGATCAGGAAAGGCCAAGAGGGCGAGCCACGCATGGTTGTGGTCGAACGCGATGGAAGTGTGCGACCGCTGACCGACCTGATCAGCGAAGCCGATATCATCGTCAATGGTACCTTTCAGGAGACGGAAAATCCTACCGACTTTGTCATTGAATCGGAAAGTGCATGTCTCAAACCCAACAGTCTGATTATTGATGTCAGTTGTGATGAGGGCATGGGATTCTTTTTTGCCAAGCCCACCACATTCAAAAATCCGATGTTTAAGTATGAAACCGTCGATTACTACGCCGTAGACCATACACCCAGCTATCTCTGGGAGAGTGCAACACGCTCAATCTCTGCCGCACTCATTGTCTATTTGCCGACCGTGCTGGCAGGCCGCGGTGAATGGCAAAATAATGAGACCATTCGAAAGGCGATAAATATTGATAGTGGTGTGATTCAGAATCCTTTGATTCTCTCATTCCAGAATCGTCATCTGGACTACCCACACGCCCACTTCAACCCGGTTGAAGAGAGTGTGACTGATACGGCCTCTGCCTAAAGGATAAAGGGTCAGAGACCTGAAGACTTGATATCGTTAGATGCCAATGTCTTCGTCTCGGCCTACTTCCATGGCCCTATCCAGAATGTCTGCTTCCGGCCGAAAATGGACATTAAAACAAATCACCAGCAATCGAATCTGCGAAGGGTAGCCCCTCATCGGTCAGGTGCAGATGGTCACCTTCCCAAATTAACTTCTGTTGAGCCAACCAAGGTTCTAGTTCCTTTCCAAACTGGGTTTTGATATCCACACCAAAGCGTTCGGTGAACCATTCGTTGCTGATCCCCTCCGTACGGCGAAGTCCCTGCCATAGTGCTTCGGCCTCGGAAGTCCCTTTTGGCAGCCTCTCATCGCTGTTAAGCGCCCTTCCGTCCTTTAGGGCGGATTCGATATATTTCTCGGGATTCCGGATGTTGCTGTAGCGGGTCACTCCCCCATCATCCAAGTCCCATTTTCCCGATGCGCCTGCCCCGACACCGATATAGTCACGATAGAGCCAGTAACCATCGTTATGTCGGCATTTCAATCCCGGCATGGCGAAGTTGGAGACCTCATAGGCTTCATAGCCCGCTTCGGCCAGTCGCTCTCGTGTTTTATAAAGGAACTCAAGCGCCAGTTCATCATCGGGTAGTTGCGCTGCACCCCCATCAATCAAGCTCTCGACCTCAGCCGCCAGTTTCGTATGCGGTTCCACGGTTAGCTGATAACAGGAGAGATGCTCCGGCCCCAGCCTCATCACTTCATCGAGTGTCTTAAACCACTGCTCAAGCGTCTGATTCGGTAGTCCATACATCAGATCAAGGTTGATGTTTTCGAACCCCGCCGCCCTTCCGGCGTTAAGGGCGGCAACAGCCTGCTCGCCGCTATGAATCCGCTCCAACCATTTGAGTTCAACATCATCCAGACTCTGCACACCGATAGAGAGCCGATTGACTCCGGCCCCTCTAAATCCTGCAAAGTGCGACTGATCTACCGTGCCTGGATTGGCTTCCAAAGAAATCTCAATATCGCCACTGAATCGGAAAAGTTCGGAAGCTTTCGAGATCACCGATTCAATCAGCGAGGCGGGAGCGAGTGACGGTGTGCCGCCTCCAAAAAAGATGGAACTGACGGTTCGGTTTAAAAACTGTGGCTGTTCAGCCCAAGCGCTGATCTCTGACAACAGGGCTTCCTGATATCTGATCCAGTCATGGCTATCACGCACATGAGAATTAAAATCACAGTAATGGCACTTATGCACACAGTAAGGAATGTGCACATAGAGCAACAAAGGTTTAATTTCAGGCATCGAGTATCTAATTAATTTTGCTGTCGAGACTATTGATCTCAGTCAAGGCGTGAGAAGCGAAGTTTGCTGAATGCAAATGACCGCCGACAAGGTGAATTGCGCTCGCGCAAGAGAAGGCCTCCTGGGGGAACAACGCCGAATGAGGACAATAGGCTCACAACAAAGCGATTTCGTAGTTTTCTGGCGCAAGATTAGAATCACTCTTAAAGCTGATCTCTTTACTCAGAAAATGTTCTAGTGCGGTAACATCCTCACCCTCTTCACCCAGCATCAGATCAATCAGTTTGGGGTGTGCTATCACCATCAGCTTCTCGCAGGGATAGGCGCGTGCCTCTGCCACAATTTCACGAAACAGCTGATAGCAGATTGTTGTCAGACTCTTCACATGGCCGGTGGCATGACAGCGCGTACAATCCTCCTGGAGTGTACGGCCCAATGAATCCCGGGTTCGTTTGCGCGTCATCTCCACAAGTCCTAGAGATGAGAAATGTGCAATGTTAGTTTTAGACTTATCCCGTTTAAGCGCCTCTTCAAGCACTTCCATCAGCCGGATTTTGTTTTCATCTTCCTGCATATCAATGAAATCAACCACGATGATTCCACCAAGATTTCGCAGTCTCAACTGATGTACAATTTCACGCACCGCTTCCAGATTGGTTTTAAACCCGGTCTCTTCCATATTTCTGGAGCCAACAAATGAGCCGGAATTGACATCAATTGCAACCAGAGCCTCGGTCTGATCAATCACAATATGACCACCGGAGCGCAGAGAAACCTGACGTTTCAGAGCCTTATTGATCTCCTCTTCAACACCGTAGACATCAAAAATAGGGCGCTCGCCGGGATAATAATAGAGCCGCTTGGCCACTTCAGGCATGAAGTGTTTGGCGAACTTCTTCATGCTCTGATACGCCTCTTTCGAATCAATATGAATCTTCTCTACCTCATCATCCACATAATCACGCATCACACGCAGGTAGAGATTTAAATCTGTAAAAATCATCGAACCGGGGGATGAATGCTGGCTCCTCTTTTCAAGGTCGCTCCATAGCTTCAGAAGGAAATCCAGATCCTTTTTCAGATCTTTTTTACTATGCCCCTCCGCAACCGTTCGAATGATCAGGCCGCCACCTTCAGGCTTAATCTCCTGACCGATGTTAATCAATCGCTCGCGCTCATCGGTATCTTCCAGTCTACGGGCAATTCCAACATGATCCACGGTAGGCAGATAAACCAGATAACGGCCTGCCAGACTCACCAGACTGGTAAGTCTGGGCCCTTTGGATGCAATAGGATCTTTTGATACCTGAACAAGAATCTCCTGTCCTTCTCTTAACAGGGTCGAGATTGAAGGAATGCTCCGGCGATGCTGATCTTCCTGCCCTACACTGGTATCAGCAGCATCTTCCGGCGTATTCTCCACCTCTTCAGCAGCTGCCAGCTCTGCTTCATGCGACTCTGGAACAGCGATATCACCCGCATACAGAAAGCCTGCCTTCTCCATACCGATATCGACAAATGCTGCCTGAATTCCGGGCAGAACACGCTGAACCCTGCCCTTATAGATGTTACCTTTCAGGCCACGTTCATTCTCGCGCTCAATGTAGAGCTCTTCGGCCTGACCACTCTCAACCCGTGCAATCCGTGTCTCAAATGGAGCGACATTTACCAACAGCTCTGCACTCATTCAGCCTCTCCCTGTATCTTCATGATTAACTCTCTTGTTAAAGCAACAGGCAGGCCAATTACATTGTCCATCGGCCCTTCAATAGCCTCGATAAAGCTGGCTGCCCCTGCCTGAATCGCATAAGCACCCGCCTTATCCAGCACCTCATTGTGCTCAAGATAAACATCCAGCTCCTGCTCACCAATATCTCGAAACCGAACAGCGGTCTCAGCCACGCCATCCAGAACATGCTGACCCAGCCGAACACAGACCGCTGTAAACACCTTGTGCTCTCTACCGGATAGCTGCTGCAACATCTGCTTTGCCTCTGACATATCGACGGGTTGACCCAATGCCTTTCCATCTAATGCCACAAGCGTATCTGCCGCAATAACAGGGTGATCATCAACCGGACATGCATCCGCCTTCATTCTGCACAGGCGGTGAACCATCTCAAATACCGTCTCCCCCGGCAGCGGCGACTCATCCACATGGCTTGGTCGCACCTCTACGGCAAAGCCCGCAGCCTGCAATAACTGCAGTCTACGTGGCGATTTTGATGCCAGAATAATTGAGTGCCGGATGCCCATACCGGGATATTAGTCACTACCCGTTAAATTCACAGGCTTTTTCCTGTCACGAAAGCAGGCATACTTCCGACTGTTCATCCTAACAACTACTGGAGTTCATCATGTCTGACATATTATCCGCAGAAGAGCTGGCCCGGTTTGACCGCCATATCATTCTGCCGCAAGTGGGTCTTGAAGGGCAGGAGAAACTGAAACAGGCCAGGGTTCTCTGTGTTGGAACCGGCGGACTGGGTAGCCCGATATCCCTCTATCTCTCTGCCGCAGGTGTCGGCACGATCGGACTTGTTGATTTTGATATCGTGGAGGATTCAAATCTTCAGCGCCAAATTGCCCACTCCACCAGCGATATCGGCCGCCCTAAGATTGAATCAGCCAAAGATAAACTCATCGGCATCAACCCATATCTGGATGTTCAACTGCATGGCGATGGTATTACACGGGATAATGTCCGTGAGATCATCAGCCAGTATGACCTTGTCGTGGATGGCACGGACAATTTTCCGACCCGATATCTGGTCAATGATGCATGTGTATTGGAAGGCAAACCCCTTATCTATGCGTCGATCTTTCAGTTTGAAGGGCAGGCCACCGTCTTCAACCATAAAGAGGGGCCGTGCTACCGCTGTCTCTATCCCGAGCCACCACCACCGGGCCTGGTTCCATCCTGTGCAGAGGGCGGTGTTCTTGGAGTGCTTCCGGGAGTTATCGGTGTTATTCAGGCAACCGAAGCGATAAAAATCATCCTTGATCAGGGCAGCAGCCTCTCAGGACGACTGCTTCTTTATGATGCAATGGATATGAAATTCCGTGAAGTAAAACTGCGCAAAGACAGTAGCTGTCCAGCCTGTGGCGATCATCCGACCATTGGTGATGTTGAGGCATATGAGCAGTTCTGCGGACTTCCTCCCACTGAAACCGGCAGTGAAGAAGAACTTCTGGGTGATGATGATATTACACCTGCACAATTCAGAGCGATGCTTGATGCTGATCCGGAGCTCTACATTCTTGATGTTCGTGAACCGCACGAGATCGCCATCTGCCGCATTAAAAACAGCTGGGAGATTCCGCTTGGCACGCTCCCCCTGCGCTATGCCGAAGTGCCAAAAGACCAGCCGGTAATCGTCCATTGCAAGATGGGTGGCCGTTCTGCTCAAGCCGTGGAGTTCCTGCAGGAGAAGGGGTATACAAACGTCAGCAATCTGGCGGGAGGCATTCTTCGCTGGATTGATGATGTTGATTCAACACTGACTAAATATTAATTAGAGCACAAACTAAATGGAAACCGATCTCTCTTATCAGTGGCTGGGGCGTCAGCCTTATGAACCGATGTGGCATCAGCTACAGGCACATGCCGCAGCGGTTGCTACAGGAGAAAAGGAGGAGATCGTCTGGGCCTGCGAACATGAGCCCGTTTACACCACAGGCAAGCGCGCTGTGGACAATCGAACACAACCGGAACTTCCAGCGCCGCTGATCTACACAGATCGTGGCGGTGAGACCACATTTCATGGCCCCGGCCAGATCATGTTATATCCAATCGTGCATCTTAAGCGGCGCCATCTCTCTCCGAGGAGCTACGTTCATCTGCTGGAGCAGTCAGCCATCGACCTGCTTGCTGAATTTAATATTTCTTCTGAACGCAAATGTGGACTGCCTGGTGTGTGGAGCAGTGACGGAAAAATCGCCGCCATCGGACTCCGCATTCAAAATGGTGTTGCCTATCATGGTATGGCTCTGAATGTGAATGTTGCACCCGACTGGTTTGCTGCAATCAACCCGTGTGGCACAAGGAAAAAGAGCCTTAGCATGGCCTTCTACGTAGACCAGCCACCTGAACTTCAACTGTTGGCCAATAGATGGAATGAACATTTAACCCGACTTTTACAGCAGAATTGATTGAACTTTTGCGAGCAGACGCTAATGTTCGCGGCTTCCACAAAAATGGGATATACTCCATTTATATACTTTCATGCTGTGGAGGCATGCAATGGCACTGACAAAAAAACAACTGAACGACTTTAATAAACAGCTAGCCAACTGGCGTACTGAGCTGGCAGAGGGTCAGAATGAAAACATGCACGCAATGCATGAGCAGGAACAGAATGCCTTTCCTGATCCAACCGATCAGGCCAGCATGGAAACAGATCGCAACTTCGATCTTCGTATCAAAGATCGGGAACGCAAACTGATTAAAAAAGTTGATCAGGCCATAAACCGTATCAAAGAGGGTGAATTTGGTGCCTGTGATGCATGTGGTGGTGATATCAGCGTTAAACGACTGCAGGCACGCCCTGTAACCACGCTCTGCATTGATTGCAAAACAGAGCAGGAGCAGGAAGAGCGCACCCGCATCGACTGATCATCCAGAAATCAAACACTGAACTCTAAACTGAAGGCGGCATCGTTTATCGATAGTCGCCTTCACTTTTTATAACATAATGGCTACGCTCTCTTGCAACGAATGTTGATTTCAGGAGGGAGCGTGCTGCAAACCATTGCTGAGTTTATTGAACGCCGCCAGAGCTGGTTTGGATATCCTCTAATCATCATCATGTCACTATTGGCATTTTCGACTGCCATCATTCGTCCTGATTTTATTGAGCAGGTTGAACTCAAAACACTGGATCAAAGATTCAAAATGCGCGGGGTCACCACTCCGGATCCACGCGTTATCATTGTCGCAGTAGACGATAACTCCCTCTCCGAAATTGGCCGCTGGCCATGGGCCCGAGATAAAATAGCACTCATTGTTGACCGTCTGGTTAACCAATATGGTGTGAAAGCAGTCGGCTTCGATATCGTATTTTCTGAAAAGCAAAGTAACCCGTTCCTTGAAACAGTTCGCCTTCTGAAAAAATCCGGCAATGAAAGCAGCAGTGTTAGCAAATGGTTAACCACCCACCAACAACATGGGGATCTGGATGCCGAACTGGAAAAAACACTTCAAAAAAATCACAGCCAGCTTGTTCCCGGTTACTTTTTCTACGCTAAGGGCAGTGAAATTCCTGATTTGGCCCTGAAGCGACTACCTGCGTATGCCGAGCTTATGAAGCCATCAGCCATGACTGCCGAAATTTCTGATGATGCCATCCAAACCGTTCCACGAATTGCTGCTGTTGAAGCCAACCTGCCACAATTTACACAATCAGCTGACTCAGTTGGATTTTTCAACTTTTTCCCGGATTCCGATGGCACCGTACGACGTATTCCTCTGATTGCAGAGCATGACGGCTATATCTATCCAAGCGTGGCGATGCAAACCCTGCGCACCTTTCTTGACTGGCCTGACATGTCGGTAAAAATCGATATGGGTGGTGTTGAAGAGATCAGGCTTGGAGACCGGGTCATACGAACAGACCACACCGGAAGTATGCTGCTCAATCATTATGGCCCGGGTAAAACCTTCACCCATATCTCCG
Organism: Mariprofundaceae bacterium; assembly: GCA_040326115.1. GTDB lineage: Bacteria > Pseudomonadota > Zetaproteobacteria > Mariprofundales > Mariprofundaceae > WSZY01. The sequence continues at coordinate 29,529 of JBEQLD010000010.1, forward strand.
CTGCAGACGTTCTTAACGACAGGGCTGATCCGGACATTCTTAAAGATAGCATCGTACTGCTCGGCGTAACTGCTGTCGGCGTATTTGATTACCGTCCCAGCCCCTTTGACTCCGTATTCCCCGGAGTGGAAGGTCACGCTGTTGCCATTGCCAATATTCTGAATAATCAGGAGATCAGTCGCCCTGGCTATCTCGAACTTGCTGAACTCTTATCTGTACTGGTGCTCTGTCTGCTGTGCGGCTCTCTGGTTTATCATCGCGGCGCAGTTGTGCAGACGCTTAGTATCTTCGGTGTACCACTTCTTATTATCCTGATCTCTTTCTGGCTCTTTTCCAGCTACGGCCTCTGGCTGAAAGCCACCTACCTGATCCTGGGTGTACTTATGGCCACGATCCCGATCACACTGCTTGAATATGTCATCGAATCACGAAAACGTGCGTTTATTCATGATGCATTCTCCCACTATCTGGCTCCAAAAGTGGTGGAAAACCTGGCAGAACATCCAGAGATGCTACAGCTCGGTGGTGAAGAGCGTCACATCACTGCCATATTCTCGGATATCGCAGCCTTCTCATCGTTCTCCGAAAAACTTTCTCCTCAGGAGCTTGTCCACTTTCTGAATCTCTACCTCACAGCCATGAGTGATATTATTATCAAACATGGTGGCACCATCGATAAGTATGAGGGTGATTCCATTATGGCTTTTTTTGGTGCGCCCATTGAAATGTCAAACCATGCTACTAAGTCTGTTCTGGCGGCGCTTGAGCAGCAGAAAGCACTGGTCACACTTCGTCATGAGTGGGAGAAGGAAGGTTTCCCTGAAGTACATATCAGAATCGGTATCAATGATGGTCCGATGGTTGTCGGTAATATCGGCACCCATACCAAATTCAATTATACCATCATGGGAGATCACGTGAATCTGGCCAGCCGGCTGGAGGGGGTCTGTAAGGTCTACCGGGTGCCCATTTTAATGAGCAAGGATACCTATCTTCAGGTTCGCGATGAAATTGCGGCAACGTTTGTAGATCGCGTCACTGTGGTAGGTCGCGCACAGCCCTGCGATCTCTATCAGCCTCTGGCTGAACGACACGAGATTAGTGATGCTGATCTGCAGCATCACAGGGACTATGAAAAAGCCTG
>JBEQLD010000110.1:0-5760 GCA_040326115.1 Mariprofundaceae bacterium
AGAATAGGCTGTCCCGTTTCATGTGTGACAACAATATCTTCAAGAATGGCATGATATTTATCTTCCTGATCTCCATAGATCAGGTCAGCCATATCATCTCGGATCATATCCCTGTTGGTCGGGACAATGACAACTTCCAGCTTATAGATTTTTACAAACTCTTCTGCTTCAGTATCAGCAGTGCCGGTCATACCGGCCAGTTTGTCATACATGCGGAAAAAGTTCTGGAAAGTGATAGAAGCAAGCGTCTGGTTTTCCGGTTTGACTTCTACGCCTTCCTTGGCTTCGAGTGACTGATGCAGGCCATCGGAAAAGCGACGTCCCGGCGTCATGCGGCCAGTGAATTCATCAATCAGGATCACTTCACCACCGCGTACAATATAATCGATTTCGCGGGTAAAGAGCGTATTGGCTCGAAGCGCCTGAGTGGCTGCATGCATCAGGTTGACGTTTTCCGGATCGTAGAGGTTGCCGGTTTCCATCAGGCCTTCTTTGCGGAAAAGCTCTTCGACCTCTTCCATGCCCTCTTCGGTATATGAGACTGCCTTATCCTTTTCATCTTTCTCATAGGCAGACTCATCAAGCTGTTTGATCAGCCCGTCAGCTTGCTGGTAGAGGTCGGTTGCCTGCTCGGCAGGCCCGGAGATGATCAATGGTGTTCGGGCTTCATCAATCAGGATTGAATCCACTTCATCGACAATAGCAAAGTGCTTATCACGCTGGCAGAGGTCTTCCCGTACAAAGGCCATATTATCGCGCAGATAATCGAAGCCGAATTCATTGTTGGTGCCATAGGTGATGTCGGCGGCATATGCAGCCTGGCGTTCTTCATTGGAGATGCCATGCACGATGGTGCCGGTAGTTAGCCCGAGGAAGCCGTAAAGTCTGCCCATCCATTCAGCATCACGGGATGCCAGGTAATCATTCACTGTTACCACGTGCACACCACGTCCGGTCAGGGCATTCAGGTAGACCGGCAGGGTTGCCATCAGGGTTTTGCCTTCACCGGTTTTCATTTCTGAAATCTTGCCCTCATTCAGAATCATGCCGCCAATCAGCTGTACATCGAAATGGCGCATACCAAGAGCGCGGGTTGAAGCTTCACGGGCGACAGCAAAAGCTTCGGGGAGCAGGTCATCAACAGAAGAGCCATCAGCAAGGCGCTGCTTGAACTCTTCAGTCTTTGCTTTCAGAGCATCATCGGAGAGAGCTTGCATACCCTCTTCCAGAGCATTGATCTGATCCACGACAGGGTACATATCTTTCAGGATACGTTCATTACGGCTGCCGAACATTTTTGTAAGTACATTAAACATAGGGAGATTGGCTCCAGTGACTAAATCAGGCTTCGAAAGCTGGTGAGTCTAGCGTTGAGGATGAGGATGTCATCTTATCAAGTGATTTATGAGTTATCGGAGATTTTAAATCATTAAAATGTTCAGTTTTTTCAGGCTGAAAAAAAAGAGGGAGCATCCTGCCCCCTCTACCCCTTCCCGTGCCTGGCATCCCGATGTTCCCCTTGAAGAGCCAAGCTTGAAAGCAATTTTCGACACCAAGTATAGATAGAGGCGACCATGAGTGGTATCCCGCAAAAAAGGGATGTTGAGAACAGGATGTGCAGTGGATGGAGCGTTAGTCGTAGGGTTTGATCAGGCCCAGTTGAAAAGCTTCAAACACAGCTTCTGTGCGGGAGTGCACGGCAAGCTTTCTGTAAATATGCTTAATGTGGGTGGTCACGGTGTGTATGCTCATTCCCAGAGCATTGGCAGCTTCATCCCGGCTATAACCTTTGGCAATAAGTGTCAGGACGCTTTTTTCCCGTTCAGTCAGGCTTGCCGATGGGGGGTTGGCACTGTTTTTTGGTTCATTCTGAAAGCGCCGAAGCAGATATCGGGCAATGCCGGGGCTGATTGGAGAGTCGCCTTTCATCAGGCCCAATATGTGTGAGCCAACCTTTGCCAGTGAGCTGTCTTTTAAAATATAGCCTGTTGCACCGGCTTCAAAGGCATCAACCACGTGATCCTCATCGCTGAAGCTGGAGATGACCATAATCTCAGTTTCCGAGAGGAGCTGTTTTGCCTGGCGGATAAGATCAATGCCATCGCCGTCAGGAAGCCCGATATCAACAAGGAGAATATCCGGATTGCACTCCAGCGTGCCCGCTGCATCACTGTAATTGGTAGCGGTGCCAATCAGCTTGAGGCGAGGCTCATTTTCAACCACCTGAACAAGAACATCCAGAGTTACGGGGTTGTCTTCAATAATTAAAACAGAATATGCATCCATCAATATTCTCCGTGTGCTGTGCAGTATAGCGAAGAGCTTCTTCTTTTGCAGGAAGCATTTTCATGCCCGCTTTAAAGTAAGGAAGCGGTAGAAAAAAAGTTAAGCCTGCCAGATATCTTTGAGCAATAGTTCGCAGGTGTCATCGCCTTCCACCATGTTGATTCCCTTTACCATCTCCAAAGCCTCTACAACATGAGCCTGTTTTCTCTCATGGACAAGCTGTTGCAGGGATGGGTGTTGTTGGTAAAAACCCGAATAATCGACACCGCCCAGCTTCATCAATGTGCAGTCTGATACTGTTCGAACAGTTGCGGTGCGCTTCCCATTGGCCGCAATGGCGACCTCTCCGGCTATGCCACCGGTTTCAACAGTTTTAAGCAGTCGCTCACTTCCATTAATCAGGATGTTGATGGCTATTTTTCCGGTACGGACAAGGTAGAGGTCAAGCGAGGGATCACCTTCCATAAACAGAGTTTGACCGGCACCGATGTTTATCTGTTCCATTTTAGTGGCGATGTTTTGACGCAATTCAGCACTCATCTCTTCAAACAGAGGTGTAAGTGCAAGCTGTTTTGCCAGCATTCGGGTTTTATAGAGGTTTTCCAGATGATGATTCAGTGCCGGAGAGTTTTGCTTCAGAGCATCCAGTGTTGCATAGGGCAGCTCAAGCAGTTCAACCCTCTCTCTGGCAATAACCTCTGTGGTACGGCGCCCGCCGGTAAAATATGATGTCTCACCACAAACACCACCCTCCCTGACAGTTCCAAGGTGTGTGCGCCGGTTATTGAATGTCAGATATCCATCCAGTGCTCCTCTGACCACAAAAAAGAGAGAGTCAGCCACATCACCCATCTGAACAAGCAGCTCTTTGTCAGCAAGTTGGCGAAATTTCATTTTGTTCAGCAGCGCATCAAAAATGTGATCATCGAAGATGGAGAAGAGGTCATTGGCATGAAGCTTTTGACCCGCCCTGTCTTTGCTGGAGAGAAACTGTAAAATAGTTTCAGCAGGTTCACCCTGAGCACGACAAAGCTTGTAAACCCGTTTTGGTCCCTGATGATCATCAGGCTTTAAACCATGATAAATACGAAGTGTGGCAATCGCCTGGGTAGGATAGTTGTGAGATGCATAGCGTTCTGCTGCCTGAATGAACCAGCGGGCCGCATCCTCAGTTGCGTAGGCTTTTTGATAGCAGCGAGCTGTACGCATGGGAAGATCAAGATTGTCCTGAATGATAGTAGCCAATGCTCCATAGGCAGCAGCAGCTTTCTCATGCTTTCCTTTTTGCGCAAACTTCAGTGCCTTTTTTTGCAGGCTAATGGCATCTCTGTGTTCCAGGTTGTTGGCCTTGGCAGTTTTCAAAGCCTGGACGATTTTTTCTTCGAGTTCACAGAGCTTGGTCACTAGGACTCCTTCAGGTTTGATGACCCCGGGCAGCTATGCTTGAAGCAAAGCTATATAAGTTTATTCCATGGAAAGGCGTCGAATGCCCTCCTGCAACTCTTCCATGCCGGTTGCATAGGAGAAACGAACATGGGAATTGGAGTTGAACGTGCCAAAATCTTCTCCGGGTGTGATGGCAACGCCTCTCTTTTCAAGCAAATCCCAGCAAAAAGACTTGGCATTGTCTGTTATATTTTTCACATTGGCATAGATGTAGAACGCTCCCTGAGGCTCTACAACAATATCAAAGCCGAGCCTGGGTAGTTCTGAGAGCAGATATTGCCGACGTTCATCATATGCCTGCCTCATCATTTCAATGGCATTTTTTTCTTTTAGCGCTGCTATGGCTGCATATTGAGAGAGGGTGGGGGCAGCAATAAAGATGTTTTGCATGACGCGTCTGCAGGCATCGACCAGATTTTCAGGAACAATAATCCAGCCCACACGCCAGCCGGTCATGGCCCAGCGCTTTGAAAAACCGTTCACAACGATGGCCTGATCATCAAATTGCAGTGCGCATGGGGCCTTTGTGCCATAGGTAAGGCCATGATAAATCTCATCGGAGATCAGATAACCGCCTCTGTCAGAGCAGGTGAGTGCGATTTTTTTTAGCTCGTCCGGGTCTATAAGGGTACCGGTTGGATTACCCGGATTAATCACCACGGCAGCTCTGGTTTTGTCGGTCCAGTTTTTCTGAACCAGATCGTTGGAGAGATGATACCGGCTCTCCGGACCAACAGGGATGTTGGCAGGTTCTCCACCAGCCAGGCGAATGAAGTTTCGTTGGCATGGATAACCCGGATCAGGGAGAAGGACAGACTCTCCGGCTTCGAGCAGAACGGAGTAGATCATGTTGAATGCACCAGATGTTCCCGGTGTGATGAGAATGCGTTCAGGCGAAACCTCTACGCCGTATTCAGTGCCATACCAGTCCGAGAGTGCCTGTTGCAGCTCCGGAGCGCCGGTAGAGGGCGTATAAAATTGATTATGGTGATCAAGATGGTTTTTGGCGGCGGTAATCACTGAATCAGGCGTGAGGAAATCGGGCTCACCAATCTCCATATGGATAATCTTTTTGCCTTCGGCTTCGAGCTCCTTGCCGCGTTCCAGCAGCTGCATCACACGGAATGGCTCAATCAAATCAATCTTTCGCATGTTGGAACGATAACGATATGGTCTATACTTGTCTCATGACAATCTCATATTCTATTCATGATCGTTTTGAACTGGCCGCAGCCACGAAAGAGCATTGCCGCATTGTCTATAAAGATGATCACGGTGAACATCATGCTGTCATGGCCATGCCACAGGAGTGGCGGGAGCTCGATGGTGTTCAGTGGGGCTTTTTCAAATCGGAGTCCGATGAAATTCTCGAGGTGAGGCTGGAAGACATTCTGGCGATAGAGTTGCCGGAAGGGTAGTATTCCGCGCATGGAATCAGGAACAATTGAGTGGATCGAAGCCTTTCATATTATTGCCATGGTATCGTGGTTTGCAGGCCTTTTTTATCTGCCTCGTATTTTTGTCTATCACGCCATGCATAAGGATGGACCGGTGCATGAACAGTTCTGTGTGATGGAATTCAAGCTGTTCAAGTACATCATGCAGCCGGCAATGGTTGTTACGGTGGCGTGCGGTGTTGCGCTCTCTGTGATTGAGTGGGAATACCTGCAGGCTGAGCCCTGGTACTGGGTGAAGCTGGCATTTGTTCTGCCGTTGCTGGTTTATCACTTCTACAGTGGTCATATCGTCCGGGTCTTTTCAGCAGGTGATAACGATAAAAGCCACAAATTTTACCGCTTCTATAATGAAGTGCCCACATTGATTCTGATTGCGATTGTGATCATGGTGGTTGTTAAGCCTTTTTAAATGGCATGAAAACCATTTAGAGCAAAAATCCAAGATATGTTCATTTCTTTGTTTGCCCAAAGAAACGAACCAAAGAAAGGGCACCCGGCATCTGACTGCCCTTCGGGACCCCTTAACTGCACATGAAGATGGGCGCGACGTTGCTGCTTGATCCCCATTTTC
>JBEQLD010000111.1:0-5566 GCA_040326115.1 Mariprofundaceae bacterium
GTGTTAAAAAGGGCTCCTTTCTGGTGATGGAAGGAGACTTTTCTGAACAGGGGGCATATCTGCTACTTGCCGGAGATGTTGAAGTCTATGTGGGTGATATGGATGGTGGAGAGACTCTGCTGTTTACATTGGGAGCCGGTCAGCTGGTTGGTGAGTTGAGTCTGTTGGGTATTGGTCAGCGCACGGCTTTTGTACGCTGTCTTACAAATGTTCGGGCACTGCGAATCTCACGAACAGTATGGGATCAGGCCATGAAAAATGAGGCTTTCCTGCGGAAAGTACTCAATGCAATGACCAAACGTTTTGAAGCCACTCAAAATGTTGTGCGTCGTCTGGGGCAGTCTCAGGCGGCACAACGCTTTGGTGTCTATCTGCTTGGAAGAGAGGAGTGGGCAGCTTCGAGCGGAGATGAAATTTCCATTGAAATGCCAACGCATGTGAATCTGGCAAGAATGCTCAACTGCACCCGTGAACATGTTACCAAGGTGATAAAGCGTTTTAACCAGGCCGGTATTATTGTCGCGAATAGTGATGGTCGGAAGGTAACAATCTCAAGATCAAAAATTTCCGAAGTGCTGTCGGGTTCTTCTGACTAGTTTCAATTTCGCTAGCCCGTTATCAATTCCAATGCTATCTGCTGCCTGTAGATCAGGTGGATAAATTCGACCTTATTTCAAACTACATTTATGTGGAACTTCTCGTTCCGGGAATGCCATATAACAATTAACCCTGTGAACCGTGAGTGAAATATCTCACCGTGATTAATGGTGAGCGATTGTAGCATAAGTCACCAAATGGAGGAGATGTATGATCGCAAACCAGCAGCACTATTTTGCAAAATCCGATTTTCCCGGCGCCGATGAAATTAATGCCGCCAAAGGATCATTTTTATTGATGGAAGGGGATTCATCCGGCCAGGGTGCTTATCTTGTTCTTGATGGTGAAGTTGAGGTGTTTGTTGCTGATATGGATGGTAGCGAGACACTCCTGTTTACGCTCCATTCCGGACATTTGATTGGCGAAATGGGACTGCTTGGAATCGAGCAACGTATGGCTTGTGTGCGATGTCTGACAGATGTCCGGTTGCTGCGTCTTTCCAGACAGGTATGGAAGCAGCAGATGCAGAATGAGGTCTTTTTAAGAAAGCTTCTGGATTCAATAGTACTTCGATTTTCAGCAACCCAGAGTGTTGTGCGACGGCTGGGCCAGTCTCAGGCGTTAAGCCGCCTTGGTGTCTATATGCTTGGACGTAGTGAGTGGGAACATATGAAGGGTGATGTAGTTACCCTTGAGTTACCAACCCATGCAAATCTTGCACGAATGCTTAACTGTACTCGTGAGCACGTGACCAAGATGATGAAGCGATTTGTGCTGGCTGGCGCAATCGTAACTGGTGACAATAGACGGATGGTTAATCTATCGAGGTCTAAAATATCCGGTCTTTTAATGATGGATAAGGATTCTGCCCGTTAATTCTATTGCTTCTGTTGCTCTTTAGGCGTTCCAACATTACGAAAAGCCAGTGGTTCAATGTCACTGGAAGTGAAGTGAAGTGATCCCATTGCAGAGATGAAACATCATCACTTAATCCAATCAGAGTTTTTCATACGTTATCTTATCTGTTCTCTTTGAGTAGATTTGGCAGGCTGTTCTGATCAAACTTGAAGCGGAAACGCATGAACATGCCCTGACGACTATATTCTGCCGCTGCAAAATCTTTGTCGTAGAAACCCAGAAAGTTGTAACCCAGACTCACCCACATATTATCGATCAGGTTATAGCCTACTGAAAGTCCGGCATTTGGCAGCAGCTGCCGACCTGATCTCAAAGCACCACCCTGAAGGCCAATGTCCCATCGGTTAGTGATGTCGTAGCGTGCCTGTAGAGAGAGTAGATCGGTGTAGCCTGTGTAACTCTGATTGTCCAGATTCTCGCGCACCCATTTTGCACCATAATGCAGAGCAATTTGAGTGCTGGAATTGAGCTGCCAGTTCGCATCAAAGTTGTTGATATAGCGCCATGATTTACTAGACGATCCGGGGCTGTGCAGATCGGAAAACTCTATTTCAAGCCGGTCAAAAAAGAGCAATCCATCATAATCCGGGCGCCATGCCAGACCAAGATTGGCTGTTGCCTGTGTATCTTTTGAACCAGCCGAAATCTGCTGGTTATTCAGCCATTGCAGACTGACTGATGTGGTGAGCGCCTCCAGTGGATCACCCTGCAGGGATGTTAAAACGCTCCATTTTCTTGATAGATCAGCCAGACGATATTCAGCCCGGTTGTTCCATATCCAGTCACCCGGACGATAACTGCTGCCAAACGAGAGAGCGGTGAAATCGTCATCGCCACCTGATGCCAGCGGTGAATTTGAATTTAATGCCAGAGCACCCGGATGTTTCAGAGTCTGAGTGCGATCCAGACCGGCATCCACACTCCATGCCTGAGTCAAGTTCCAGGTCTGCTTCAGCCCGACATTGGCAAACGAACGCGTGCCATCTTCTCCAAGCTGCTGTTCATAACTGGTCGCCAGCTGTGCGCCTTCCCAAGGTGTTGTTCGAATGCCCAGGCGTGTGGATTGACTATCCTGCTGATCGCCTTGCGTCCATTCCTGTGTGGCTGACACTACAGTTGATTCGAATAGACGGTAATCTGCACCCACTGAAGTACGGGTCGGAAAATCAACGCTGTTTTGGCCACTGCCCAGATTCTGTTCACGATTCACACGAGCAGAGAGTCGATCAGTGATATGTGCAGTCGCACCAGCTGTAAGCTGTTTAGATGTGAGCTTGTTTCCAGTACCATCTATATCAGAGGCCAGACGTGTGCCCAAACGCGTTGAAACCCGGCCAAAGTCATATTCACCCTGCAGGCTGGCCGCATCGCGTCTGGCTCTGGTTGCCAGCTGCTGCTGTCGATAGGCCTCATAACGGATTTTGGACTTTTCACTGACCTGTAGATCACCATCCACACCATATTTACGTGTGGCATTTTCACTGCCCTGAGCCTGACCCAAACCAAATGCATCATCCTGCTGACGAAAGTAACCACGGGCACGCAGGGTTTCGCCGCTATGAATTACCTCGGCTTTATAGGCTCTGTTCCTGCCAGCGGTCTCTGTTTCAGTTTGTGCCGCTTCAGCGCGCAGCTCTGTCTGTTCAGTCAGCTGATAGGTTGCATCTGCACCTGTCAGTTTGTCATCCGGGCCAAGCTGCCCCTGCTGGACATAGCTAACGCCTGCTTCGAGATTTCCATCCAAGGCTTTAACACTGCCGCGGCCACCAAAGGTGGTGAACTTGTCATGTTGGTCATCTGATTCGTATTCAGCCACGATGAAGATTGGATTGAGCTCGGTATCTTTGCTCATGATCGGCTGTTTGAAGAAGAGTGTCCCGGCAGTGTAATCAATATCATAATCCAGATGGCGGGTCAGAATGCGCTTTTCGAGAATAACCTCATTTTTGAAACGGTCCCGTGTCTCAATGGTGATCTTTTCAGCATTGACCACAATATTACTGCGATTCAGACGGTAGAGACCACTGGTTCCATCGCCACGAATCTCATCTTTTGCCAACGTCTGGCTGGTTTGTGCAGCAAAGGCGTTGTATCCGAAGGTATTGCCGTGATATTCGGATTTAATGCCATTGAGGCTTCGTGAATAGCTGGATAGTTCCGTGATGGAGAGGCCGGTATTGAAATCACCGAACATGGCATAGAACTGATTGCGTTCGAGCTTCAGATAGAGTTTGGCCTGGCTGGCTGCATCATACTTCTGCTGGCTGCCATCGCCATACACTGTGTAGTAGGTGTTTGGATCAATGGTCTGATGCAGACTATTACCAACCTGACCCTGCGTCTTGGCAGTATCATATGACATGGTCAGCAGCAGATCACCCGGCACACGACCTTTGCTGTAAAAGGCCAGCCGGCCATCACTGTAATAACCATCGCGTTTGGACCTTTCACTGATGGATTGCAGTGCACCTTTAAGTTTGTTGTATCCCATGGTGCCTTCGCCAATTCCTACCATGATCCAGTCACGCATTTCCGGTTTTACAAAAATTTCCATGGTTCGCTGTGTATCATTATATCCCAGGATCACCTGATGCGTGCCGCTCACTGTTGTTGGTGAAAATTCAGCCCAGCCATCTCTGTTCACCTGAATCACGGAGGCTTCATGTTCAGGGTCACGCACATTCGGATCAATTTCACGAACACTGTCTGGTTTGAACAGGTCACCACCACGCAGTTCCAGTTTCATATTTCCTCTGATCTGTTTGCCAAAAGAATCCATGATCTTCAGACGAATACGAACAGGTGTTTGACCATCGGCAATGTTCTCACCCTCTTCAAGCAGACGAATTGATGCAATCTCACCGGTGCGTGTGATGGTGATGCTTTTATCGATACGGGCATTACCAAATGGATCAAGCCCTTTGAGTGCGAGCTGGTGTTCACCGACCTTGCCAAAGTTCACACCAATATAGGAGTAGAGCGTCATGCCACTCTTCGGATCGACAAATTTAAAACCGATGCGATCACTGCTGATCTCCTTACCATCGAGAGTAAGTTTGGGAGTTAGCTTAGAATCCATACGTACACGAACCGTAGATACGGCATTCATCAGGTGTGTACCTTCAGCCGGTGATAGGATTCCTACAGCCTCTTCACGAGTTGTTGTCGAGCTGGCATGTTTAACCTGAATATTTTCTTTGCTACTCGTGTTTTCGTCCTCTGCCTTTGGACTGTTTCTAACCGTATCCGTTGTAGTGACTGTTTGAATCTCTTCGCCATAAACCAGTACCTGTACGCGGCGGTTCAGTTTCCTTCCGGTAGCCGTGTCATTGGATGTAATAGGCTCACGTTTTCCATGGCCCTCAACTTGAAGAACAGACGCTTTTAGCCCAAGTGCTCGACGCAGATATTCTGCAATGTATGCCGCCCGGGCCTCTGACAGTTCCTGGTTGTTTTTGTAGATTCCTTTTGTTTGTGGACGTAAAACGGGTCGATTATCGGTGTGACCAATCAATACCATTTTTTCAATCTGAAGGTGTTTCAGATCTTCAATCAGAGCATTCATTTTAATTATTTCACTTTCAGGGAGTATTGCTTTTGAAGTCGAGAAATTAAGATGTAAGCTGACCCTTCTGGCCAGGTGAAGTTTCTCAGTCCGTTTAGTTTTGGCTGCCGGGGTAGCTACAGGAGCATCGGTCTGACTAGCTGTCGCAGGGCGTTTTAATAGACGGAAGTTGGCACGCCATACCTGGCTCGCTTTTAGATCGACAAACTGTGAAAAGTCACGCCCGGCAAAACGACTGTTCGGCAACTGCACAGCTTCATATGTCTCATCCAGACTATCGGTGTCCAGTTGCACCACATGGCTGCCCGGAGTAATGCCTTCAAAGTGATAATGTCCATCCTGATCGGTAAGAACAAAGGAGCCGTCTTCCATATAAATACGGACACCTTCAACTCCCGGCTCACCGCCATCATTGAAGGCATTCATATTTTCATCCACATAGACGCGGCCGGCAAGAATTGATCGGCTGGTCATCATGCTATCCTC
>JBEQLD010000112.1:0-5562 GCA_040326115.1 Mariprofundaceae bacterium
TCACATTTGCTTCCCTGTTGGCCGCCATTTCTAAACATAAATTTTTTTTAATCTTTGTAGTAAGGCCAGCCATCGATGAAACTGCGAGACATAAAAAAAGTAAATTAAACCAATGCTTTAGGCGCGGCTTTCCCTAAGACCCGAATGGGTATTGAAGGGCTGTAGCGGCTTGACATTGCACGGTTATTGGTGTTAGAAATCCGACCTCACAGATTTAGCCGCACCGGCATGTGACAATAAGTTTTTAGAAAGGGAGGGGTCGATGGGCGCCAGTTATTTGGCTAACGAATATGCGCCAATATTCGTTTTTATCCTGATCGCTTTAGGTATGGGTGCGGCGCCACTTGTGTTAACCCTGTTCATCGCCGAGCAGAAGCCGGATGATGAAAAACTCTCCGCTTATGAGTGTGGATTCGAGGCCTTTGAAGATGCCCGTATGCACTTTGATGTTCGCTTCTATCTGGTCGCTATTCTGTTTGTAATCTTTGATCTTGAAACGGCATTTCTCTTTCCGTGGGCTGTTGTACTCAATGAGATCGGAATCTTTGGTTTTATCGAGATGATGCTCTTCCTAGTGATCCTGCTGGTGGGCTATGTCTATGCCTGGAAGAAGGGGGCTCTGCAATGGGAATAGAAGGCCTTCTTGATAAAGGATATATCACCACGACAGCCGATAAGGTTATTAACTGGGCTCGTACAGGCTCTCTCTGGCCGATGACCTTTGGTCTGGCCTGCTGCGCTGTTGAGATGATGCATGCGGGTGCATCCCGTTATGACCTTGACCGTTTTGGTATTGTTTTCCGTCCCTCGCCACGTCAGGCAGATGTGATGGTGGTGGCAGGCACGCTGATTAATAAAATGGCCCCGGCCCTGAGAAAGGTTTATGACCAGATGGCCGAGCCTCGCTGGGTTATCTCTATGGGCTCCTGTGCCAATGGTGGTGGTTATTATCACTACTCCTACGCCGTGGTTCGCGGTTGCGATCGCATTGTACCGGTGGATATTTATGTGCCGGGTTGCCCACCTACTGCAGAGGCGCTGCTTTATGGATTTATCCAGCTGCAGGAAAAAATCAAACGTACAAATACGATTGCACGGTGATGGTTTGCAAAGGGCATGGAAGCAGATATGAGTGAAGTCATAGTGGAAAAAGAGGTGCAGGAAGCAGCTGAAGTCACGGCTCTTAAGGAGCGCTTTGGTGATCAGGTGCTGTCCGCCACAGAGGGTGTGGACTGTCCTGTGGTGATGCTGGCCCGCGAATCAATTGTTGATGTTTGCCACTTTCTGAAAAGCGAACACGGCTATGAACAGATGATTGATCTCTGCGGTGTTGATATGTCAGAGCATCCATCGCAAGGCGAAGGCGATGCACGTTTTCAGGTCGTCTACAATCTTCTCTCCGTTGAACATAATCGTCGCATCCGCTTGAAAGTAGCTCTTAATGAACGTGATCTGGTGGATTCAACGGTTGAAGTCTGGCCGACATCAAACTGGTTTGAGCGTGAAGCCTTTGATATGTACGGCATTATTTTTAATCACCATCCTGATCTGCGCCGGCTTCTTACCGATTACGGTTTCGAAGGCTATCCGCTGCGTAAGGATTTCCCGTTGACCGGAAGGGTGGAGATGTTCTTTGACGAGACTCAGTGGCGCTGTGTTTATCGCCCGAACAAGTTGGAGAACCGTGTGCTGATTCCTAAGACATGGCCGGGGGTTGATCGTGGCTGAGATTAAGAATTACACGCTGAACTTTGGTCCGCAGCATCCATCAGCGCATGGCGTATTGCGTCTGGTGCTTGAGTTGGACGGTGAAGTGGTTGAGCGGGCAGAGCCTCATATCGGCCTGCTGCATCGTGGCACTGAAAAGCTGTTTGAGTACAAGACATACCAGCAGAACATTCCCTATTTCGATCGCTTTGATTATGTCTCCATGATGGCCAACGAGCATGCTTATGCACTGGCTGTCGAGAAGTTGCTTGATATTGAGGCGCCTGAGCGTGCCCAGTATATACGTGTGATGTTTGCCGAGCTGACCCGTATTCTGAATCACTGTCTCTGGCTCGGCGCTGCCGCACTGGATATTGGTGCGATGACAGTTTTCCTCTACTGCTTCCGTGAGCGTGAAGATATTTTTGACTATTATGAAGAGGTTTCCGGTGCACGCATGCATGCGGCCTACTTCCGTCCCGGTGGCGTAACCAAGGATTTGCCGGATGGTCTTCTAGAGAAGATTCAGGGCTTCACCGAGCGCTTCCCCGGTTATGTGGATGAGTATGAGACACTGCTGACAGAGAATCGTATCTGGAAGCAGCGTAACGTGGATATTGGTGTTGTAAGCAAAGAAGATGCGCTTGCATGGGGCTTTACCGGCCCGATGATTCGTGCTTCCGGTGTTGCCTGGGATCTGCGTAAGACTCAGCCGTACGATGTCTATGACAAAATGGATTTTGATATTCCTGTCGGTGCAACAGGTGACTCTTATGATCGTTATCTGGTTCGTGTCGAGGAGATGCGTCAGTCCAATGAGATTATACGTCAGTGCATCGAGTGGTTGGGAAAAAATCCGGGCCCGATCAAAATTGATGATTACAAGCTGACCAACCCGCCTCGTGATTCCATGAAAGATGATATGGAGTCGCTGATCCATCACTTTAAATTCTTCTCCGAAGGATACCCTGTGAAAGAGGGCGAGGTTTATGCGGCGGTTGAGCATCCGAAGGGAGAGTTTGGTGTCTATCTGATGTCAGACGGTTCAAACAAGCCCTATCGTATGAAGGTTCGAGCCTCCGGATTTGCTCATGTTCAGGCGCTGGATTATATGTGCCGCGGCCACATGATTGCTGATGTTGTAACAATTCTTGGTACACAGGATATTGTTTTCGGGGAGGTTGACCGATGAGTGCTGTAGAGCAGATGTTGCCACAGTTTTCTGAAGCTCGTTTGGGCGAGATCAAGGTGTTGGTAGCACGCTATCCCCATTCCCGTTCCGCCCTGTTACCTGTACTGCATATGGCTCAGGAAGATTTCGGTTATATCTCTATGGATGTACAGAAGATGGTGGCAGAAGTGCTCGAAGTGCATCTGATGGCTGTGCGTGAAGTGGTTACTTTTTATACCATGTTCCGCGAAAAGCCTTGTGGCACTTATCTATTGGAAGTTTGCACCAATGCCGGCTGTATGCTCAATGGTGCTGATGCTCTGGTGAGTCATTTGTGTAAAGAGCTCGATATCAAGGTGGGTGAAACCACGCCTGACGGTATGTTTACCGTGACCGAGGTTGAGTGTGCCGGTGCTTGCGGCGGTGCTCCCGTTGTCCAGATTAATAACGCTTATCATGAAAAGGTGGATGCAGGTCATTTGGATGACTTTATTACTCAGGTTCGTGGAAAGGGGGATGCGGCATGACTATTTCATCCAACCCTAAAAAAGTAACAAAGATCTGCTTTGACCGTATCGACATTCCGAATCAGACCTCGCTTTCTGTTGCGCGTGAAAATGGCGCATACGAGTTTCTGCCGACTGTCCTGAAAGATTATGACTCCGATAAAATTATCGATGAAGTGAAAACATCCGGTATTCGTGGCCGTGGCGGCGCGGGCTTCCCGACCGGTTTGAAGTGGTCATTTGTTCCACGCAATACAGGCAAGCCAATCTATCTTCTCTGCAATGCGGATGAGGGTGAACCCGGCACATTTAAAGATCGTGATATCATGCGTTTTGATCCACACCTGTTGATCGAAGGCATGATCATGGCCGGTTTCGCACTCGGTGTGAAAGATGCATATATCTATATCCGTGGTGAATTTTTGCATGAAGCCAATGTGCTGAATGACGCTATTGATGAAGCCTATGCGGCAAATCTGCTGGGCGAAAATATTCTCGGCTCGGGCTATAGCATGAACCTGCTGGTTCATCGCGGTGCAGGTGCTTATGTGTGTGGTGAAGAGACCGCACTGATTGAATCACTGGAAGGCAGAGCGGGTCGTCCTCGCTTTAAGCCTCCTTTCCCTGCTGTTGAAGGTTTTTATGGCTGTCCGACCGTGGTGAACAATGTTGAGACGCTTGCAACCATTCCGGCCATTTTGAAGCACGGCGGTGCATGGCATGCTGCTATCGGCATTCCGAACAACACCGGCTGCAAGATTTTCTCTGTTTCCGGCCATGTGAATAAGCCGGGCAACTACGAAGTGCCTATGGGTACAACGCTGAGATCATTGATCGAAGATCAGTGCGGCGGCCTGCAGCACGGCACTGTTCCAAAGGCGATTATTCCGGGTGGTTCTTCCACGCCGTGGATTATGGCCGAGCACTACGATGTTCCATTGACTTATGACGATATTATGAAGGCAGGCTCATTCCTCGGTTCCGGTGCCATTATTGTGATGGATGAAACCGCCGATGTTGTGGCTTTGACCCGTCGTCTCTCTCACTTCTACGCGCATGAATCATGCGGCCAGTGCACCCCTTGTCGTGAAGGTACGGGCTGGGTTGAGCGCATCATGAATCGTGTCGATGGCGGCACTGGTTGTGAGGCTGATCTTAATGTGCTCAAAGAGGCATCCGAACATATGGCCGGGCGAACCATCTGTGCATTGGCAGAGGGTGCTGCGGCACCGATCCTCTCCATGCTTAAGCATTTCCCGGATGATGTTCGCTCTCGTCTGGATCACTCTCATCAAGAGGAGAAGTCATCATGACCGCGCTCTATATCAATGATGAGGAAGTGACCGTAGCTGCGGGCACCAGCATCCTTGAAGCCTGCCGTGAACATGGCGCTGAAGTTCCCTATTTCTGTTATCACCCTGAGCTATCCGTAGCGGCTAACTGCCGTATGTGTCTGGTTGAAGTGGAGGGTTGGAATAAACCTGCTGCTTCCTGTTGTACGCCTGTTGCCGAAGGTATGAAAGTTCGTACCCAGTCTGAGGGGCTTGAGAAAGATCGTGAGATGATGATGGAGTATCTTCTGATTCATCATCCACTGGATTGCCCGGTCTGTGATCAGGGTGGTGCATGTAAATTACAGGATTATGCTGTTGAACATGGCACTTCTAAAGGTCGCTACAATGAGATGAAACGTGCTGTGGTTGATCATGATCTGGGCCCGTTTATCAGTACTTGCATGACCCGTTGTATTCACTGTACCCGCTGTGTTCGTTTTGCCGAAGAGGTGACAGGAACCAGTGACATGGGTGTGCTTGATCGCGGCGATCATATGCGCATTGATGGAATCGTTGAGGATTGCCTGAGCTCTGAGCTCTCCGGCAATCTGGCGGATATATGCCCGGTTGGTTCGTTGCTGGATAAACCTTCAAATGATATCTCCCGTCCATGGGAAGTCACTCGTCATAAGAGCACCTGTACGCAGTGCCCGCAGGGTTGTGATATTACTATTGAATCCCGTGGTGATGAAGTAATTCGTATTAAACCTGATCGTGATGGAGTTGAGCCCTGGATCTGTGACCGTGGACGTTATGTTTATGATGCATTCCGTTCAGATGAGCGAATCCTTGAGCCGAAAGTTCGTGAAAAAGGTAAGCTTGTTTCCGCTGACTGGGACGATGC
>JBEQLD010000113.1:0-5442 GCA_040326115.1 Mariprofundaceae bacterium
AGTGAGGTTGTAAAAGTGTGTTTATTGCGCCTGCGGCACGCCGCGCCGTGCCAGCTCATCGGCACGTTCATTTTCAGGGTGGCCGGCATGGCCTTTGATCCATTGCCAGTTGACCTGATGTTTGGCTGATAGTGCATCGAGCTCTTTCCAGCGTTCAAGATTGGAGACGGGTTTTTTGCCTGCTGTTTTCCAGCCTTTGACTTTCCAGTTGTGAATCCATTCACTCATGCCCTGTACCACGTACTTTGAATCTGAATGAATGGTGATATTGCATGGCTTGTTCAGGGCTTTCAGGGCTTCAACGGCAGCCTGAAGCTCCATCTGTTGATTGGTTGTGTCCGCTTCACCACCAAAAAACTCTTTTTCATGTTTGCCCATGCGTAGCAGAACACCCCAACCACCCGGGCCGGGATTGCCGGAACATGCGCCATCGGTAAAGGCGTGGACTTCCGGAAGTTCTTTGGGAGAGGGGCTCATGCGCAAAGCTTATCGTTGAGTTATCATCAATGTAAGTATTCTGATCCAATGTAAGCATTTTGATCCACCTGCCACTAATAATATGGAACTCCGAAATATCATAACAGTGATACGAAGTTTTTTGTTTATGTGCTGCCTTAGGGCATTTGAAGGAGGTCAATATGACTATATTAGATAACATCAAAGCAGTAGCAGCAGTTTTTGCTTTAGTGATGCTTTCATCACCGGTATTTGCAGCTGACTACAATTCAGAGGCCGGAGATAAATTCTCACGTGGTCTGGCAAATGCTGCAACAGGTTGGGGCGAACTGCCGAAAAACATCGCCAATGAAAGCAACAGAAGCGATGCGCTGTCTGGCCTTACTGTAGGCTCAGTCAAAGGTCTGTTTCACACGGTAGGCCGTACGGCAGTAGGCGCGGTTGAGCTGGGAACATTCTTCATTCCGAGTGAGCAGGTCGTTCATGCCAAGTATGTCTGGCAGGAATCAGGTCAGGATACTACATATCGTAACATCGGAGGATGATGCTCTGATCATTGATTGTTTTTACCGATCGAGTATCAATGAGGAGTCTCTCAATCCGAGAGGCTCCTAAGGTTTGCAGTCCACAAAGTGAACCATCAAAGGCTATTTTTTCTTTGCTATAACAGGCTTCGTCTCTTCTTCCTGTAGATAGACAGTCCTGCTCGGGAATGCGAATGCCAGCCCCAGAGATTCCAACAACTCCATAATCTGCATATTTACCTCCTGGCGAACCTGCAGATACTCCTCCCAGTGTGTGGTCTGGGTGAAGTAATAGAGGAAGATGGAGAGTGAGGAGTCTTCAAACTCATCAAACTTGACCAGTGAGAAATCCTGATCAACACCAATGTGGTACTTAAGGATTTTCTCGATTCCAGTGACGGCTTCCTTCATCTGTTCCGTCGTGGTGTCATAGGTGATGCCGATCCGCATCTTCACGCGGCGTTTCGGTCTGGCATCGATGTTGTCGATTACCATATTTGCCAGCATCGAGTTGGGGACGTTCACAACGGTTTTGGCAAAAGTTCGAATACGGGTGGATCGGAAGCCGATCTCTTCAACGACGCCCTCAAACTCTGTGGTCTTGATCCAGTCACCAACAGTAAAAGGGCGGTCCACCAGTAACATGATAGAGCCAAAAACATTGGCAATAGTGTCTTTGGCGGCCATGGCGACCGCAATACCACCAATGCCAAGCGATGCGATCAGGCCGGAGATGGAGTAACCCATGTTCTGGGCAACAACCAGAACTCCGGTCAGGATAAGAAAGGCTTTCAGGGTTTTAGCAATGAAGGGGACCAGTTGATCATCCAGAGCGGTCTTTGATTGGGCTGCCCGTGAAGAGAAATAGACACCAAAACCATCAATCATACGCCAAAGGAACCATGCACCGAGAACAATTGAGCCGATTTTTCCAATTCGATCTGCAACTGCGATCAGCGGGAAAATATCTGCTGGAGGGTTCAAGACATGTACGGTCATCAGAATGCCGAGGATCAGGATCAGCCAGCTAGCCGGTTTTTCAGCAGCGGCCAACAGAACATCATCCAGTTCAGTGTCTGTTCTTGCAGCAATATTCTGGGTTAGCGCATGAAAGCCGCGAATTACAAGACGTTGCATCACAATGGTCAGGAACAGGACAACAGTGGCCAGTAGCCAGCGTGTGGATGCTATATCAAGAATTGTCCAGCTCTGTAAGGAATTCCATAGCTCGCTCATAATCAATCCTCTTTGGTCAATGTTGACGCCCTGTTAGCACCATATTGACGAATACAACTGTAATTCTTAAGCTTAGCAGTGTACAGGAGCATGGAATGAGTGATTCGGCTTTGCAAGGTTTGATTGAGGATGAGTGTGCGATGCGCAAGCTGATTGGCAGGCGTGTGACCTACCTGAACCAGCCCTATGAAATCATCGATTTTGTGGCTGATGAAGATCTGATCATTCTTTCTGCGGATGATGAAGAGGGACTTCAGGAAGATAGTTATGGCAGGGCACATCGTTTGGTGCCTAAACAGCAGAGTTTGCGTTTCCGTGATGCTGAAGGTCATCCAACCCATGTCTGGGAGGAGCTGGCTTTTCTGGATGGGCCACTGCACGGCTGATTAGTTTTAATACAAAAAAACAGTTACCAACTGGTCGGTGGTGCGGTTGCATCGGTCAGATCGATCTCTCTATCTTTTTTCCAGATTAACCATGCGCGGGCTTTTTTCCCCGTTGCATCATCGCCCAGCTCAACCCGTAATCTGAAAGCCTCGCGTTCCAGATTCATGGTCTCAAATCTCAAATCTGCAAATTCAATAACTTTCTGATCGCGTCTTATCAATACCGGGAAACGGGCAAACCACCGATAAAACGCAATTCCGGGCAGATGATTGATGTCGGTAACCCCTCTCATAGCGGGAAGCTCCTGCCACTTGGGGTTTGATAGTTCATTCCCGAATGTGAATTGCTCTACCAGAGAGTCCGGCATCAGAGAACTTGTTCCAGAGAAAGCTGGGCGAAAATCGATCACTGTCCGAACCTCTTTTGATGGATAGCTGGCCACCAGCATCCAGATAAATGGTGAGAATGGCTGTGGCAGGGCCTGCACGGTTGCCGCGTTCGGGTGGTGATGGCGAGCCAGTTCAATTGCCTTTTCATGGTAGTAATAAGCTATGGATAGATAAAAGGCTGTCAGTGCCAGAGATGTGATGGCGATTGTTCGCCCATGTCTTTTGAATACAGGTATGAAGATGAGAGGCAGCAGCAGTAGCAGTGTAAAGATGGGGTCAATAATAAAAAGAAGATCAAGGCTTGCCCGGGTATCTGAGAAAGGGGCCAGAGTCATCGTGCCAAATGAAGTGACCAGATCCAGGAAGATGTGCATGAGCAGTGCGCTTGCAAGCAGCCATGGCATCAGAGGTTGCTGTTTCTTCTGTTGAGGCAGCAGACTAAAGAGAAGCCATGCCCAGATCGGAAGCATCAGAAAGGAGTGGGTGATCCCACGATGATGCCGAAGATATGTCGTGTCCGAGATAAATTTAAGGACAAAATCAATATCCGGGAGCATGGCCACAGCAGCCAGAAGCCAGACATATCGATGTGGAATGGGCGATTTGGGAATGCTCCGGGCCAGAATGGCACCGCTTAATGCGTGTGTGAGCGGATCCATGGCTTAATTAATCCTGATGAAGCAGTTCCAGTATATCGGGCCAGTTATTCCCGGGTGTAATCTGGCCGCCAACCACAGCATGAGAAGCGCCTGTCACCGCTGGCAGAGTGTTGGGTCTGCCGAGCAGCGTCTGTTTTGCCAGCAGGGCGAAGCAGACCGCTTCCATGGCTTCGGGGAGAATGCCGATCTCACTGGTACTTTTTACAGAGGCAGGAGCCAGCAATTGTTCCAAACGAGAGATCAGGTGCCGATTGTATGTACCACCACCACAGATGTACCACGCTTCAGGAACTTCGGGCAGAAATTGACAGCTCTGGGCAACCGAGCGTGCAGTGAACTCAGTGGCTGTTGCCATGCGATCAGCATCAGATAGATCAGGCCATGTCATGATTCTGTCTGTGATCTGGCTGCCAAACATTTCACGTCCTGTTGATTTGGGCGGTATACGTTTCAGGTAGGGATGCTTGAGCAGTTCATTGAGCAGTACGTCATCGATGTTGCCGGAAGCAGCGAGCTCTCCGCCTCTGTCATACGCATGCCGTCCATCGGATTGATTCAGCATCAAGGCATCCATAATCATATTACCGGGGCCTGTATCAAAACCGGTGATGGTTTCGTGGCCAGCGTTCTTATCTATATAAGTAACATTGGCGATGCCACCAATGTTGAGAATGGCGATCGGATGATCGGAATGGCCAAAAAGTGTGTGGTGGGCAAAGGGAACGAGCGGTGCGCCTTCACCTCCGGCTGCGATATCTCGCCGACGAAAATCCGAAACGGTTGTGATGCCGGTTTGCTCGGCAATCGTGGCTGCACAGCCGATCTGCATGGTGAATGGCCTGCCGCCTTTGACTCCCTTGGGCCTGTGACGAATTGTCTGCCCGTGTGAACCGATGGCAAGGATTTTTTCGGAAGCAATACCTGCCTCTTTGATAGCATGCAGTGCTGCATTGGAAAATGTCTGACCCAATGCCCGATCCAGAGCGCCAAGCGGATCAATTTCATCAAGCCCCGGCTCAGCCAGTCTCAAAATGGGTTCGCGCAGCTCCTTGGGCATTGGCTGTTCACAGAAATGGATCAGCTTTGCATTGGACTCCCGAATGATGGCCACATTGATGCCATCTGCCGATGTGCCGGACATGATTCCAAGCAGGTATCTATCCTGATCTGTTTCCTTAGTCATTGGCATAGCATAGCTGCTGGCAAATATTCAGCCATGTTTTTGCCATCGTGTTCTATTATATATTAAGTAAATAACAATGGGGCTGGTATCGATGGGCTGGCTGCGTACCATTCGGGGTCGATATCTGAATTGGGGTCATTATGAATATTCAGGAACAGATGGAATTACTATCCCGCGGCACGTTGGAGATTCTCCCTGCCGGCAGTCTTGAGGCCAAGTTGAAACTGGCTGAGAAAGAGGGGCGCCCTCTGCGTGTGAAAGCAGGCTTTGATCCGACTGCACCCGATCTGCACATTGGGCACACTGTGTTGATCGAAAAACTGCGCCAGTTTCAGCACTGTGGCCATCAGGTGGTGTTTCTGATTGGAGACTTTACCGGAACCATTGGTGATCCGACCGGCAAGAATGAGACCCGTCCCCCACTTACACATGACGAAGTACTGCTCAATGCCGAGACCTATAAAGAGCAGGTGTTCAAGATTCTCGATCCCAAGCTGACCGAGGTGCGTTTCAATTCCGAATGGCTGGGCAATCTCACTGCAGCTGATCTGATTCGCATTGCAGGCAAGGCAACTGTGGCCCGGATGCTTGAGCGTGATGATTTTGAG
>JBEQLD010000114.1:0-5372 GCA_040326115.1 Mariprofundaceae bacterium
GTTGCATTTTTGGATGATGATAAAAATAAACATGGACTCGATATTCATGGGGTACGTGTTATTGCCGGAACAGCTCTGTTCGAAGAACAGGTTAAAAGCCTGAATGTTGAGATTGTCCTATTGGCCGTTCCAACAGCATCAACTGGGTTGATGAGAAAATTGGTTGATCAAAGTGCCGCCCTGAAAGTTCCATGCAGGACACTTCCATCACTGCCCGAACTTGCCGATGGAAAGGTTAAGATGAGCTCACTCAGAGATGTGAAGATTGAGGATCTGTTGGGCAGGGAAGAGATTTCACTTGATGATCTACAGGTTAAAGAGTTTTTGAAAGGCAAACGTGTATTGATTACTGGAGCAGGTGGTTCGATTGGATCAGAGTTCTGCAGGCAGGTTGCGGAGTACCAACCTGAGAAACTGATTATGGTTGATCATGGAGAGTACAACCTCTATCAGATTGACGGTGAGATGAGGAAAAGTGAACAGACTGAAGTAATTTCTCTGCTTGGTGATATCCGGGATGAACCTCGCATGCGCTGGGTTTTTCAGCACTATCAGCCGCATATTGTGTTTAATGCTGCCGCCTACAAACATGTACCACTGGTTGAAGAAAATCCGGCCGAAGGTGTCAAAACCAATGTTCTGGGAACTTCCGGCATCGCCGATCTTGCTGTTGAGTTCGGATGTGAAAAGTTTGTTCAGATTTCTACAGATAAGGCAGTTAATCCAACCAATGTCATGGGTGCCAGCAAACGTGCGGCAGAGATATATTGTCAGAATTTAAACAGTCGTGCTCCTGATACTGCTTTTATTACAACCCGTTTTGGCAATGTTCTCGGCTCAGCCGGCTCGGTTGTTCCCCTGTTTGAGAAGCAGATCAAGCAGGGTGGGCCTGTGACTGTTACCCATCCGGATATCACTCGCTATTTCATGACCATTCCTGAAGCGGTTCGATTGATCCTTCAGGCTGGCAGTATGGGAAGTGGCGGTGAGATTTTCGTATTGGATATGGGTGAGCCGATTAAAATTGTGGATTTGGCAGAGCAGATGATTCACCTCTCCGGTATGGAAGTAGGGAAGGACATTGAAATTAAGTTTACAGGATTGCGCCCCGGCGAAAAACTGTATGAAGAGCTATTCCATCAATCAGAATCCCTGATGGGAACCACCCATCCAAAAATCATGCTCTCAGCCAGCCGGGAAGTCGATTGGAATGAGATGCAAGCTCTGCTTGAGAAGCTTCGTGGCGCATGTACGGAGCGAGAAGTAGATAGAGTCCGTGCCCTGCTACAGGAGATGGTGCCCGAGTTTGTACAGTCTTCTGTTTCGGATGATGTTGCAAAACCTGATGGGGCTCTACTGCACTGAATACCTCTACGTTTGTTGATGTTGCCGTCTTTGCACCGCTTCATGGCACCTATACCTATCAATGGTCTGAGAATCTTGGAGTCGCTGAACCGGGTCTGAGAATTCGTGTGCCCTTTGGAAAAGGGTGGCGTAACGCGGTTATTATTTCCGTTCATGAAAACACGCCTGATTACCCCTGCAAGCCGGTTGATGACTGTATGGAGCTGGTTCCATCATGCACACCTTCCTATCTCTCCTGGATTGAACGGGCCAGCCGTTATTATCTGGCATCATTTGGCGAGTTTATTGAGACAGCTCTGGCATGGGGCGGCACGGATGAAAAACGAAAGTTCCGTATCCTGGATAGTGAAAAACTCCTCTCATTTGATCCAGAGCTTGCATCCATTTTTACAACCAGACGCGCGCTCTCACTGAAAACAATCCGGAATCGAAGTTCACGGTCCGCCGTGCAAATGCGGATTCTAAGCAGTGTTGATGCCGGATGTCTGGAAGAGTTGTTAAGTAGTAAGAGGGAGCCCTCTTCACCTGAACCTGAAAACTGTTTGATTGAACTACGTTCTGCTCAGCAGAATGCATTGGATGCCATTCTGGAAGACTCTGATGGATTTAAATCATACCTTCTGTTTGGCGCCACTGGCTCAGGAAAAACAGAGGTCTACCTCAGAGCAACTGAGCAGCTGGTTCAACAGGGTAAGCAGGCACTTATTCTGGTTCCGGAAATTGCACTGACACCGATGTGGATGTCTAGGCTTCAATCCCGGTTTGAAAAGATTGGTGTTTGGCACTCTGCCATGGGTGTTGATGATCGCAGGTCT
The DNA here is from genome assembly GCA_040326115.1 of Mariprofundaceae bacterium. Classification (GTDB taxonomy): domain Bacteria; phylum Pseudomonadota; class Zetaproteobacteria; order Mariprofundales; family Mariprofundaceae; genus WSZY01. The sequence goes on from JBEQLD010000114.1 coordinate 2,181, forward strand.
GTTCTGGAACAGATAGATAGTCTGAATGTTGTCATTGGAACACGATCTGCCCTTTTCCTGCCATTGCCAAAGCTTGGAGTTATTGTTGTAGATGAAGAGCACGATGGTTCTTTTAAACAACAGGATGGCGTTGCTTATTCTGCCAGGGATATGGCGCTTCTTCTGGGGCAGGAGATGAAGGTCCCGGTTATTCTGGGTACGGCCACACCAAGTCTTGAGAGCTGGAGACAGGTGAAGGGTGGCAGTATGCAACTGCTTGAACTTCCAGAGCGAATCAGCTCACATGCCCAGATAAAGCCTGAGGTGATAGATCTGCGTAAGAGTGATGAGGTTCTTTCCGGTTCGTTGTTAAAGGCACTGGAGGAGACACGAGAGAAAGGACAGCAGTCGATCCTGTTTCTAAACCGAAGAGGCTATTCACCGGCACTGCAATGCACGGCCTGTGGAGATGTTCCAGCGTGTAAGGCCTGTTCACTCAATCTGACCCTGCATCGCCGAGCAAGGCAACTACGTTGTCACGCCTGTGGATGGGTTGAACCAGTACCAAGATATTGCACCAGCTGTGGTGAGGATTCACTGCTTCCGCTGGGCGCTGGCACCGAGAAGCTTGAAGAGTTGCTGGCTGAGAAGATGCCGGAACTGCGCTTTGCCCGCTTTGACAGGGATGTTATCACCAGTAATCAGCGTCTTCTTGATACGCTTGATCGATTTGCAAGTGGTGAGATCGATTGTCTGATCGGCACACAGATGCTGGTTAAAGGTCACCATTTCCCCAATGTGACTCTGGTTGGTGTTGTGAATGCCGATATGGGGCTAAGTCTCCCTGATTTCAGGGCAGGCGAGCATTGGTGGCAGCAGATGACACAGGTGTTGGGTCGTGCAGGCCGTGGTGAACATCCGGGCAGGGTACTGATCCAGACCAATGATCCAGACGCCCCATGGTTTGATCGAATTGGTGATGAATCGGCATCCGAAGTAATGAATGATGAGTTACTCTTAAGAGAGCAACTCAATTATCCACCTTATGCCCGCTGGGTTCGCATTGTCTTTTCATCAACGCATCTGAACAAAGCTGAGACCGCTGCCGGTGATATGGCTGCCCACCTTCAGCATTGGGGCAAGGTTCCCTTCAGTGGACCGATGCTCTGCCCGCTAGAGCGGTTGGCAGGGCGTTATCGTGTTGAAATCCTGCTTCGTGATACAGAGCGGAAGGTGCTACCTTGGAAGTTGGCTCCGCTACTGGAGAAGATTCCGGTTCCTTCCGGCGTCCGCCGCAAGGTGGATGTTGATCCTCTCGATATGATGTAAGTCCATCCATTGACTTACCCCTTTCGGGCGTGCTGAAGCACGTCCAATTTCTCTGTCCTGAGAAATTGTGATGTAGAGATGGTCAGGCAAGTTCATCTGTTCTCAGGATTTCCTCCATCCTTTATGTAAGAGGTTAGTACGACCCATTGGATTATTTGCTCTTCTGAGCATTCCTTTCAAAGCTAAAGACTGTAGTATGCGCCGCTTGCCTTTTTTTCAAGGCGATCTGAAAAGTTTCAGGAGACGGCATGAAAAAGAAGAGTATTAGTGTACAGGGTTCACGGGTACATAATCTCAAAAACATCAGTCTGGAGATCCCTCGTGATAAACTGGTTGTGATTACGGGTGTTTCCGGTTCCGGCAAGTCCTCGCTTGCCTTTGATACGCTCTATGCCGAAGGACAGAGACGTTATGTAGAGTCTCTATCGGCCTATGCCCGCCAGTTTCTCGGTATAATGGAACGACCGGATGTTGATTCCATTGAGGGACTCTCCCCAGCTATCTCCATTGAACAGAAAACCACCAGCCGTAATCCACGTTCAACTGTAGGCACCATTACAGAAGTTTATGATTATCTGCGCCTTCTGTTTGCCCGTATCGGCCAACCCCACTGCCACGGCTGCAACAAGCCAATCACATCACAGCAGGCCAGTCAGATTATTGATTCGCTGATGGCGTTGGATGAGGGGACAAAACTTCAGATTCTGGCTCCGATTGCGCGAAGTAAAAAAGGTGAGTTTCGTCGTGAACTGGAGAAGGCGGGTCAGGACGGTTTTGTCCGTGTCCGAATCGATGGCGAAGTGCTGGCGATAGAAGATGTGACAGCACTAGAAAAGAACATTAAACATGACATTGAACTGGTGGTCGACCGGCTGGTGATTCGTGATGGCATTCGTACCCGACTGGCTGATTCGGTTGAGACAGCACTCAGATTCGGCGATGGCATGATGATGACCCTCTCCGGGGATGAGCTTACCTCTTACTCTGAACGTTTTGCCTGCCCGGATTGCGGAATTTCGTATCCTGAGCTTGAACCGAGACTCTTCTCGTTTAATTCACCTGTGGGTGCCTGCCCGAAGTGTGATGGTATTGGAACCCAGACCATTTTTGACCCGGATCTTGTGGTTCCGGATGCTTCGTTATCACTGAAAGATGGAGCGATTGAGGTCTGGTCCGGGCGCGAATCTTTCATGTATCTTCAGACACTCGAGGCGGTGGTGAAATATCTGAAAACAGATATGCGAACACCTTTTGAAAAGATGCCCGAACGGGCAAGAGAAGTGCTTCTACATGGATCAGGAAAAGATAAAATAAAGTTCCACTTCTCAACCTCTGTGCAGGATCGAGTGGTAGAGCGTCCATTTGAAGGCGTAATCCCCAATCTTGATCGAAGATACCGTGAAACATCATCTGATGATGTCAGAGAGGAGCTTGGTCGCTATATCAATGCGATTGATTGCCCGAGTTGTCATGGAAGTCGTTTAACCCGTGCAGCAAGGCACGTGCTGATCAACGGAGGATCACTTCCGGATGTGGTATCCATGCCACTTCGTGAATCAAAACAGTGGATTGAATCACTCAAGCTTTCCGAGCAGCAGCAGGCCATTGCTGAGAAGGTGTTGGAGGAGCTCTCAGCCCGGATCGGTTTCATGATCGAAGTGGGTCTCGACTATCTGAGTCTGGATAGAACATCAGGAACGCTATCCGGTGGTGAGGCTCAGCGAATCAGACTGGCTACGCAGATTGGCTCTGCATTGGTAGGCGTGCTCTATATTCTGGATGAACCATCCATTGGTCTGCATCAACGTGATAATGACCGTCTTCTGGCTACGCTGAGAAGACTTCGTGATCACGGTAATTCGGTACTGGTGGTTGAGCATGATG
>JBEQLD010000115.1:0-5289 GCA_040326115.1 Mariprofundaceae bacterium
GCGAAAAGCCAAAGGTCATCAGCAAGGAAAAGAACCATTGGGATCACTGCCCAACCTACACGCGCCTGAGGCGCCAAAGTTGGCTGTGAACCAGTCTGGTTAGAAGCACTGCGACGGAACGCCAGGAACAACCACATGCAGAAGAACGAGAACAGAATACCGATAACGGTAATGTCCAACATTGTTTCATGCCATAGCTGGTCATAGTGAGCCTGTGGAGTGAGGCCATTATAGCTCTCACGGTGAGCAGGGTTCGCCTGGAATGCAAATGCAGTAGTTGCAAGTGCAGGAAGCGTAGCTACTGCCGCAAGAGTCTTAAGGATAATAGATTTAAATTTCATTTTGATAATCCCCCTTAAACCCAAAGAAAGATTTGCAACAAAGTTACAATTCCAAGGATATTCACAAAGTGAACATACATGCTCATTGAACGGTTATATGAATGACTCATACGTCCCTTCATTGCAGCCTGCAGTGGAGTAAGCATTACAAGAAGACCAATCACAATATGTGCAACGTGAACTCCGGTAAAGCCATACAACGCAGTTGCATAAGCATTAACGCCAGCAGTGAAGCCCTGTCCTGAAAGCTCCTGCCAGTTGCCAATCACGGTATACATAAAGCCTACCCAGATAACAACAGTCAGCAGAACCATCATAACAAAACCGGAAGCATTGCCAGCTTTCTCTTTCTCACGTGCCAGACCAATAGTGATACTGGAGACAAGAAGAATAACAGTTTCCATTACTGGAGCAGCGATTTCAGGTGTACCTGCCGGTGGCCATACTGGCGCGCCGATACGTGCAACCCAGTAAGCAGCCAGAACGGCACCCACTGTCATCACTTCAGTTCCGATAAACATAAACATAGCTGGTGGTGACCAGCCCTCATCATCAATAATTCCGATAGTCTCGCCAGCCCAACCAAGGCCACCAAGTACCATCAGCGCAGTACCGATAGCTAAGCAAGCCATCGCTGCTGCTGCCTGTTCATAGTTGAACTGCAGCATAAATGCCCATGGCAAGAACAAGCCTGTTCCGAAACCCACCATCAGTGGATACGGACTTGTGTGCCAGTGACGAGTTTCATGTACAATTTGACTCATATACAACACCCTCCTCTAGGATTTTTTAATACGTTTTTTAATAAAAAATTATTGGCAATCTCATGAAATCGGGGAGGAGATTCAAATCTAAAAATAGGCTTCATTTCATTCTAACTAACTGAAATTAAACAATTTTTTATCTTTCAATCTTCTCAAAAACCCCACAATCAGGCCATAATTGATGGGCAACAGTACGCACTACGGCAAAAACTGCAAGCCCTTTTATTAACAAAAATTAACATTCTATTCATGTGAAATAACCCACAGTTTTAGTTGGTTTTTAATCCAGAAATCATTACCGATGAAACCCTGTCTCTTCCCCTTCATTCTATTAACATGATGTCAGGCCTGATTTGCTATAATATATTACATCAGACAAGGAGTTACGGATTGAGATCATACATAAACACCATTAAATCTATCTCGTAAACGAAAGCTATGGATAAACAAAAGCTACCTGCTCACATTCAAGCTCTCTTTGATCCCTCTGCCTATCCGCATCAGGCCAGAGAGATTAAACCCGAAGAGATCAAACTTATTCAGACTCACATCTCCTGGGTGTTCCTGACCGGTGAGTTTGCCTATAAAATCAAGAAGCCTGTTAACCTCGGCTTTCTGGATTTTTCATCTCTCTCCAAACGCAAACAAGCCTGCAAGGATGAACTGATACTCAATCGTCGCCTGGCACCTGAAATTTATCTGGATGTGCTACCTATATATATTAAGAGAGATCATCATAAATCTGGCTATCAACTCGGCAACGATTCAACCGATCCTGATCACACCATCGATTACTGCCTTAAAATGATTCAGTTTGATCAAAACGACCTCTTTGATGCCCGACTTCAACAAAACCGCTTCGATCCGCTCTGGATGGATCAGCTCGCTCTCTCAATCTCGCAATTTCATCTTTCAGCAGAGCAGTCCCCCTATATTGAAAAATTTGGTAGTCCGGGGTTCCTGCAGAGCCACATTCAGGAGAGTCTTAATGTCGGTGAGAAACACTTAACCTCTGGAGAGATGCCCGAAACCCTCGCCAACCTGAAAGAGAGAAGCAGGGAGTGCTTCAACGGATCCAGGGAGAAACTCAAAGCCCGTCAACATAATCACCATATCCGCAACTGCCACGGTGACCTTCACCTGAGAAACATCACCCTCTTCAACAACATCCCCACCCTGTTCGACTGCATTGAGTTCAGTGATGAATACCGGATGATCGACACCATGAATGATGCCGCATTTCTTATGATGGACTGTGATGCCAGGAATCGATCAGATTTGGGTTACCGTTTTCTCTCACGTTATCTCGAACAGACAGGTGATTACGATGGCCTGCAACTGCTGCCCCTCTATCTGTCATACAGGGCGGGTGTACGCGGCAAGGTTTCGTGCCTCTCGGTCAACGCCACGCTGCAGCAGAATGAAATCTCCAAATTGTATGATGCTGCCGGGGACTATTTCACACTGGCCGCAGACTACCTTACACCCGATCAACCACGATTGATCATCATTGGGGGGCTATCCGGCAGCGGAAAAAGCCATCTGGCGCTGCTGGGGCTCAAACATGACAAAGCCATCATCATTCGCTCGGATGCCACACGCAAACGCATCACAAAAGATCACCCCGGCCTCTCCTTGTATAGTGATGAGATGCATCGGCTCACCTACCAGTCGATGCTCAATACTGCCTCAACGGCCATCAAGGCAGGCTTTTCAGTGATACTGGATGCCACCTTCCTGCACCCTGCAAGCAGGCAGAGTGCCATTGAACTGGCTGACTCACTGAAGGTGCCCCTCCTCTTTTACTGGCTGGACATGGATGCATCGATATTAAGAGAGAGGGTGAAACAGCGAACTGTTGAAAACTCGGATATTTCAGATGCCGACCTGAAAGTGCTGGAAGACCAGCTAAGCAATTATCAACGGCCGGATGAACCCTGCATACAATTCATCAGGGACAGCAATAGCTGGCCGGATTCTTCAAACATTCAAAAGGTGCAGTAACGTATCCATGCGACCCATGGACGGGTCGCCAAAATTAAAGAACTACGTGATTGGTTTTGTGAGCAAAGCCAAAATGACACTTTTGGTTTTGCGTAGTGAAAAAGTATAGGGACATACTTCTTTCACATCTAACAATCACAGTACTTCGGTTGCGTGAGCAGCCAGACGGGAGCGTTCGCTCTCTTTCAGAATGATATGTCCTGAATGCGGCCAGTCGGCAAACTGCATCACAACTTTGGAGAGGCCATTGGTATGCGCGGTCAGGTAAGGCGTATCGATCTGTGCATTGTTTCCAAGAATCAGAATCTTGGAGCCCTCACCCATTCGGGTCACCAGTGTTTTCATCTGATGCGGCGTCAGGTTCTGAGCCTCATCAACAATCAGCCAGGTACGTGTGAACGTACGCCCTCGTGCAAATGAGAGTGCGGTAATTTCGATTCTGTGTTCGCCCAGAATGGATGAAATATCCTGCGCCTCTTCACCGAGGAGATAGGTAAGGTTATCCGTAATGGCGCCCATCCACGGCTCCATCTTCTCTTTCTCTGTTCCCGGCAGATATCCGATATCCTGCCCCATCGGAACCGTCGCCCTTGTCACCAGAATCTTGTCATATGTGCCCACATCGAGTGTCTGATGAAGACCACAAGCCAGCGCCAACAATGTTTTACCTGAACCGGCCAGCCCCAACAGGCTCACCATATCGAGCTCGGGGTCCATCAGCAGATTCATGGCCATGTCCTGCTCCAGATTTCTCGCCTGAACGCCCCAAACCGCATGCCGCTCACTTCGGTGAGAGTAGGAATCATCCATCTGAACAACACGATCCTCACTCACTGCTCTGCAACGGTAAGCGATCTCACGATCTCCCGGTGGTAAAATAAAGGTGTTGATGAACGGCAGCGGCTTATCTTCCGGCCAGTTCACGGTATAGCGATTGCCATGTTCAAGGCCTTCCACCTTCATGTCCTGAGCCATGGCAGCCCAGGTCTCATCATCCAGCTTGCCCTGCCCGCTGGTGAGTACATCAAGATCCTGAACCACACTGTCCGAACGATAATCTTCAGAAACCAGCCCGACAGCGCGCGCCTTGATTCGAAGGTTAATATCTTTGGAGACAAGGATCACATCGCGATCAGGATTCTCTTTCTGCAGGGACATTGTCACCGCAAGAATCCGGTTGTCTCCATAACTTTGAGAAAAAGATTCCGGCAACAGATCATGAACATTATGACTCATCTGGAAAAAGAGGCGACCACCACCCGGTAGTTCACACCCTTCATCCATATCTTCGACATCACTGATCTGATCAAGGTAACGGGAGACCTCACGAACATTGCGAGCGAGTTCATCCACACCGCGTTTTACCTTGTCCATCTCCTCAAGCACAACGATAGGCAGCACAACATCGTGCTCATCAAAGCGGCTTAATGAGTTTGGATCATGGATTAAAACATTGGTATCAAGGACATAAATCTTACGTTCATTGGGTGCGATCAAGGCAGACTCCTTCGCCAAGTGTTTATATTGATAGCGTGGCACAATTCGGCTGGGATGCAAGTTCATTTTAATCGTGCAAACAGCGGCTGACAAATGCTTGACAACCCCCCGTTGATCGTCATGATTCGGCGCCTTCGCGGGTATAGCTCATTTGGTAGAGCGCGACCTTGCCAAGGTCGAGGTAACCGGTTCGAGCCCGGTTACCCGCTCCAGATCAAGGGGCCTTCGGGCCCCTTTTTTTTAAGTTGGTTTACGTACGGCAGGGTGGCTCAGTGGTACGGCGGAGGACTGCAAATCCTTTATTCGCGAGTTCGATTCTCGCCCCTGCCTCCAACTTTTTCCCTTTAAAACATATCTATTCTTGCTCTGCTCATATGAATTGGCATTATGCCCCTCATTGGTTCATGCCGGGATGGTGGAACTGGTAGACACACGGGACTTAAAATCCCGAGGACTTAACTGTCCGTGCGGGTTCGACTCCCGCTCCCGGTACCACCTTCTCTAATAAGCACTTAATTCTTTAGTCAACTCCAGATCAATCGAGTCTGACCCCATTGATTCCTCAAGAAATTCAATTATGCTTCAAACTGACAAAGGGAGAATGGGAATGTTCAAAACATCTAATAGACATCTAAAACTAGCCTTTAATGCTATAGCAATAATTACGATTACATTTTTTCTCA
>JBEQLD010000116.1:0-5244 GCA_040326115.1 Mariprofundaceae bacterium
ACCGCCTGCTTTGCTACATCCGCTGTGAATTCAGCCCTGCGAAAGACATCAACAATATCAACATGAACCGGGATTTCGGCCAGTGTTGGATAGACCTTTTGCCCAAGGATGGTTTCAGCTTTGGGATGCACTGGAATAACATCGTAGCCCCTCTCAATAAGAAAGGCTGCGATCTGATGGCTAGTACGATCAGGTTTCGGAGAACAGCCATACACGGCAATGGTTTTTGCCTCGGTTAAAAGCCTTGTCAGCGTTGCATCATCAGGATTCTGCCAGCTCATTATCACATCCTTATTTGTTCAACTTGATGTTTCTACTGGATGTGAGTCCCGGCATTGCCGGATAACATTACAGAAGCGTGATCGGTTACTTATCAAGCTTGCTTATTTTTGCACCTTCAAAGGTAAGGTTGTACATCAGCCCTTTGTTGGAAAAAATAAAGCCAATCACCGGTTCTTTGGCCGTTTCGGTATCAATGTCCCCTGCTGCACCGAGCGTGGCGACGGCGACACTTCCATCAACGCCTGCCTTCCAGCCATCACTGCTTTGAAACTGCTTCAGTGCCTTCTTTGTCATAAACAGAATGATCTGCGATTTAACCTGTGCACCGAGCTGGAATCCGATGGAGGCTGCAGCAGTGCTGTAGTAAGCCACGGTTTTTCCCTTGATCTGCAGGGCGCCTTCGCCATATTCGCCGCCGATCCCGATGCCTGCCTTATAGACTTTAGGGAAGATAAGTACGCCATTGGATTTTTTAAGCAGCTCTTTGCCCGATTTCACCTCATCAAAAAAGGTGGTCAGCGTTGCTTTTACATTGGCATCGATCTCAACTTTGCTGGCTGCATGGGCGGGTAGCGTGAACAGGCAGAGAGCCAGGGCTAATAGTGTGAAATTTAGGATTTTGGAATTCATGACATCCTCCAGAAGGTTATAATATTCAGGTTCACTGATTATAGCCTATACAGAGCATCATTGCAGAGAGTGCCAGTAGCGGAATTGTTAGTTGTTAGCCCTGGATGTGGTTATTCAGCCGCCTCTTTTGCCCAGTGAGCCAGTTCGCCTTCCACCTTGATCTGACCGCGCGTGATTCCCTCTTCAATGGCTGCCTGAATCTGATGGCGAAGCAGTTTCTTTTCGCTATTTCCCGTGATGGTATTTTTGTGTTCGTTCAATGTGCTCTTCAGGATCAGATCAGTCAGCTCGGAGATCAGAGAGGCACGGTCATTTTTTCTTGAGTATGAATATGCCTGCCCGGATTCAGAGATGCTTTCTGCCTGTTGATCGATTAATCGAACAACCGGAACACTCAAAGTTTCAGCAATACGTGCCAGAGCTGGAAGAGAGAGACCCACCAGCCCTCGTTCAGCGCGGCTAAGCTGACCGGGATCAATTTCGGCTGCTGCTGCCAGGCGGTTAATGCTGACAGACGGCTCAATGGAGTTTCGCAAGCTGCGAATGTTGTGCCCTACGATCTTGTAAATATCCATGCGTCACAGTATTTGACTGTGAATTACATGCAATGCGTCAAAAGCAACTTGTTGTATACAGTACATTGTACTATATTCATCGCAGGAAGTGGGTATGGCATGAGCAGGAATGTGAAATTTATTACTATTTCACTGTTTAAGAAGTGTTTAAGGGCTGTTTTAGGCATTGTATGTGAAACAGCAGAGGAGCAAGGGGATGGTTCATATTATTGATGATGATTGTGTATACCGGAAGGTGATGCTCCAGATTATTCTGGATCTTGGTTTTAATGCCATAGCTTTTTCATCGGGCAGCAGTTATCTGAAGCATATGGAACGGAGCAACTACAAACAGCCTCAGGTCATCTTTTCTGATATGAATATGCCGGGCTTAAGCGGCCTTGCTACGTTGCGCAAAGTGATGAGCTCTTATCCGGATATCCCATGTTATCTTGTTACAGGGAATATGAGGCAGTTTGAACAGATGAATCTATCTGATGTTGCGATCAGGGAAATTTTGAGAAAACCGGTGCAGTTCCAAAAAATTGAATTGATACTGCAATCATTAAAACAGGGGCGGTTATAAAAGAGGGGCTTTCGAAATAACCATACCATCTTCATCAGCATAGAGGTGATCGCCTGGATTAAAGGTGACATCAGCAAAATGGAGAGGGATGTCGCATATGCCCTGATCCCGTTTTACAGTTTTTCTAGGGGTGGTTCCCAGGGCTTTCACACCGATATTCACCTTTGCAACATCGACGGAGTCTCTGATGCATCCGTTAATGACAACGCCTTCCCAACCATTGCCGGCACCGAGTTCAGCCATCACATCACCCATCATGGCGCAGCGCATCGAGGCGGCACTATCGACCACCAGCACCTTTCCTCTGCCATCAGTTTCAAATGCAGCTTTAAGAAAAGTATTATCTTCCAAGGCTTTAAGGGTGACGATCTCACCAAAGAACAGGCTCTTTCCACCCAGATCACGAAAAATGGAAGTGGCTACCTGTAACGATTCAAGGTGCTCATCATACAGGTCGGTGGTTTTAAAACTCATTGGCTGCTCCATTTTGGTACTCGATTATGTGCTCAGTTTTGTGCTCAATTTTGTGCTCAATTTTATACCCAAGAGGGTTATCCATTATCTGGCAGTTCGAATACTGTAAGAGCCACCCCGATTTCACCAGCATGTGATTGATCAACACTGCCTGGCGCAATATCTTCTCTATTCGGCAAAATATGCACTTTGCTATTATTTCCATAGCGTGGAATGGTTCAGGAAGAACGGATGAAGGTGGATCACTATGGAACAACTTGACCAGATTGCCGCACTGCTTGCTTTGACCATGGGAGCCGCATGGGCCAGTGGCATCAATCTCTACGCCGCGATTTTCATGCTCGGAATGATGGGCGCTACCGGTAATATGGACCTGCCACCGGGATTGGAAGTACTGGAAAACCCCATGGTATTGATGGCTGCAGGAGCCATGTATGTGGTTGAGTTTTTTGCCGATAAAATTCCGGGTATTGATACCGGCTGGGATGCCATCCATACCTTTGTCCGTATTCCTGCAGGCGCCATGCTGGCAGCAGGCGCAGTCAGTGAGGTTGATCCTGCGATTGCGGTGGCTGCCGGTATTCTTGGTGGAGGATTAACCGCCGCTACTCATGCAACCAAGGCCGGCACGCGGGTGCTGGTCAACACTTCACCTGAACCATTCTCAAACTGGGCCGTCTCGATTGGTGAAGATATTGCTGTGATTGCAGGGCTCTGGACAGCACTTAACCATCCGATTCTGTTCATTATTGCTCTGGTTTTGTTTATTGTGCTTGTTATCTGGATGTTGCCGAAACTCTGGCGTGGTATCAAAGGACTCTTCCGGCGAATCGGCCGCCTGTTTGGTGGAGGGAAGGATGACGAAAGCACGACCGTGAAACCTCCTGAAGCCGAGCAAGTTGAGGATGACAGTGCACCACCTCCGAAACAGGATCATTCATCCGGCTGAGCCGATTTTCAGCATTTTTTATTAGTATAAACGCTGAAAATTAGCCGTTTAACTCCTATCGGGATAAGATTCTCCCAAGTTTGATTCATGGTGAGGCTCGTTTGATCAAGTTTTTACGTTCAGTTTTCTCGATTGCTCTGATGATGTTGCTACTCTCTTCCGTAGCGACAGCCTCAACTATTTCAAAACAGCGTGCCCTGTTTGTAGATGCAAAAGCAGCCTTGAAAGCTAATGATCTGGAGCGGTTCCAGAGACTAAAAAGTAAACTTTCCAACTACCCGTTAGTTCCCTATCTCGATATCTGGTACGCCAGAAAGCAGCTGGATCAGGGTGATGATTTTGATATTCCAAAAGTGTTGAATCAACACGCAGAGATTCCTGAAGTGATTGATTTGCGCCTGGCGCGCATCAAAAACCTTGCCGAGCGCGGGCAGTGGCCGCATGTGGCTATCGAGCTGGAAAAACTCCCGTATGCTGATCGGCGGTTGCCGGAAATTTCAATGCTTTCACTCTGGTATACAGGGAAGAAAGATGAGGCATTAGAGCGTTTCTCCGAGCGCTGGACAAAAGGAAATGATCCTTCTGATCTGGCCATGAGATGCTATCAGAAATGGCAAGCTCAAGGCCATCCAACCCGTCAGGAAATTTGGTTAAGGCTCGGAACCTTTGCAAGACAGGGGAAGTGGCAGGATGTCCGCAAACTGGAAAAATCACTTTCAAAAGCTGATCGGAAAGAGGTCAGTCGCTGGCACGCCATGCAGAAGAATCCATTGGTGGTTTTGAATAAGTGGAAAGCGGGTAAAAAGCAGCATCTGGCTGCTCAGATGGTGGTCAGTGACGGGTTGCAGCGACTCTCCCGTAATGATGCGCTTTCTGCCTGGAAAGAGCTGCATCGGCTTCAGAAGTTGTTTGAAAAGAAGAAGTTTCAGAAGTTTGAGCAACGCATCGCTCTACGTGCCGCAGGGCAACACTCTCTTGTAGCAGTAACCTGGCTTGCCGGGCTACCTGAGGAGATGCAGACAGAGGGGACACGAGCCTGGCAGATACGCCTGCAACTGCTTTATGGACATTGGCTTGAGGCACTTGAGGCAATGAAAAGGCTGCCTGAGGTTGAGCAGGGGCACAGCCGTTGGAGTTACTGGCAGGCTCGGTCATTGGAAGAGCTTGGTAGAAAGGAAGAGGCTCAACCCCTATATCAGTTAACTGCATCAGGCCGTGGATATTACAGTTTCATGAGTGCTGAAAGGTTAGGCCTCCCATACCAGCTTGGGGCTTCGGACCTTCATGCCAGTTCATCGCTGTTAAGAGAGCTGAAGCGCAAACCCGGTATAAAACGAGCTCGCGAATGGTGGAAGCTGGGAGAGGTAGGTAAGGCAACGCGTGAGTGGAATCTGGCTCTGAAAGATGCATCCGATGAGATGTGGAAGGCTGCGGCTATTCTGGCATCGGACTGGCAGTGGCATAATCATGTGATTCGGGCTGCATTCAAGGCAGGGGAGCCCAATGCGCTGGAGCGACGTTTCCCTATCGCTTTTGGCCAGGCTGTTGCAAACACCTCGCAGGAGAGTGGACTTTCGCAATCTCTGATATGGAGTATTATCAGACAGGAATCCGCATTCAATGCCAAAGCCGTTTCACGAGTTGGAGCCAGGGGATTGATGCAATTACGGCCTTCAACCGCACGTGAAGTGGCCCGTAGACATAAAGTATCCAATGGAACACCTGATCTTTTTGATCCGGCTGTAAATATTCGGCTTGGAGCACTGTAT
>JBEQLD010000117.1:0-5235 GCA_040326115.1 Mariprofundaceae bacterium
ATCGGGCCAGTTCCAGTTGAACCGTTGCCGCATCGGTGATGTGCAGTGGTGTTGACAGCTCCTTAATCAGGCTTGGTGTCAGAGAGCCATAGACACAGGTGAGCTGCAGGGTTCGGTCCAGCGGTGCATCTTTCAGCCGTTCAAGGGTTGCCTGCATAAGCTTTTTGTATTGGCCGAACAGGATGGCGTTGATGATGGGCTGATGATCAAAGAACCAGACCGCACGATCCCAGAGGTAGGCCCACCAGTAGTGGCGTGCCAGATACCAGGGGATACCATCGAGATAACGTTGATAGAGTTTCATCTATCAGACTTATAGTTTAATCGTGTGGAAAGGTTAAGCCGGAGCACTCTGTTCCCAGGCAGTAAGAAATTGAGCGAAGTGAGGGCGTGTAGCCGCCTCCTCTTCCAGGTAGTTGCGGATGCCGAGTACGGTTCGTGCATATGAGCCTTCTGAAAGAGAGCCGTTGAACAGTTGCCAGCGCAGGTAGGTGAGTAGTGTGGTGCAGACATCGGTTTCACAATAGTTACGGATGGCATCGATTTCACCGGCTTCATACATGCCGCGAACATCATCTCCGGCGGTATCGAGTTTGCCGGGGATGCCGAATACGGATGCGACTTCATGCATGGAGCAGCGGGCGGATGCGCCAAAGTCTGATAGCACTTCAAGCAGATCCAGATGGTATTGATGGGAGAAGCGGGTGTCGTAATTATTCCACTTATCGCCTTCGCTGAACCAGCGCGGGCAGGAGAGCGAGTGCACCATGGCGCGATATTTCAGTACCGGCACATCAAAGCCCCTGCCATTAAAGCTGACCAGTTGTGGTGCGCGTTTTTCAATCAGGCCGAGGAAGCCCTCCAGAAGTTCAGCTTCACTGCTACTGTTCTCTCCTCCTGAGGCGATCCTTCGAATCACCATCTCACCACCCTCTTCGCCTGGTTCATGGATCAGATGCGCATAACTAATCGCAACAATCTGGTGAAAAGGCTGGCGTGGAAAATCATTTCTGCCATCGGTCTTTTCAAGGAAATAACAGCTTAAAGCATCTCTTGCTTCTATATCACTCAATTCGGGCTCACCCAGCATTTGCCGGGTTGCATCGGCATCGGGAACCGTCTCGGTATCAAAAATAATCACATCACGACGCATGGCTTCCCCTCCTTCCAAGCAGGCTTTTTTCTCCAAGAAGAACTGCTGCTGCAAAGAAGATGATAGCACCTCCGGCAACAGCCAGGCTTAACCATAGGGCCTGCATCCATTTTCCTGCATCCGGGAATGCCCAGAACTCTGAGAGACCGAGAAGAAAAATAAGCATGGGCAGACAAGCAAGCAGAGCCCTGAATATGCGCATGGAACTCTGCTTATCAAAAATGGCACCTTGCTGTTTTCGAATGTGATGGATCAGCAGGCCAACATTGATAAAGGCTGCCAGTGAAGTGGCAAGTGCCAACCCGACATGCCCCAGAGGCTGCATCAGGGCGATGGCCAGCAGAATGTTGGCAACCACGCCGATGATCGCAAAGTTCATGGGACTTTTGGCATCTTTGCCTGCGTAACAAGCGGTTGAGAGTACGCGAATCCAGCAGAATGCAATCAGACCCACACCGTAGGCTTGAAGAGCCTGAGCTGTTGCGATGGTTGCCTGATGGGTGAACTCACCATGTTCAAATAGAGTAGCAATGATCGGCTCAGCCAGAATCCATATCCCAATCACGGCAGGCAGGGTGATCCAGGTCAGCCAGGTCAGTCCCTTTCGAAGGTCGTCCCTGGCTTCATTTTCACGTTTGTTTGCAAGGTGCTCTGACAGGGTGGGAAGCAGCGCAGTACCCATAGCAATACCGAACAGTGCCAGGGGAAGTTGAACGATACGGTCGGCAAAATAGAGATAGGAGACTGCACCGGTGGGAAGAAGTGTGGCCAGAATAGTACCAACCAGAATATTGATCTGAACGGCAGCCACACCAAGCAGCGCAGGCCCGAACAGTTTGAGAGTCTGAGAGATGGCCGGATTTCTGAATTTGAAGGAGAGCCTCGGAATCCAGCCGATACGCTTGAGGGCAGGAAACTGAATACCAAGTTGAAGTATGCCGCCCAGCACAACGCCGACTGCAAGGGCCTTGGCAGGGTTATCAAATGAGGGAGCCAGAACAATCGCGGCAAAAATAATGGCAACATTGAGTAGTGCCGGGCTGGCAGCAGCCAGTGAAAACTTTTTATGTGCATTAAGCACCGCCCAGGCCATGGCCGAGAGCGAAATCAACAGCAGGTATGGGAACATCCAGCGTGCCAGCGTCAGGGCATGCTGCCAGCGATCCGGCTCATCATAAAAGCCCGGCGCAAAGCCCATCAGAAGCCAGGGCATGAAAATGATACCGGCAATGGTAAACAGCAGTAATACAACCAGAAGCAGCGTGGCCAAGGCATTCAGATAGGCATGGGTTTCAGCTTCACCCTTCTCTCTCTCATCAGCCAGAACCGGCACCAGCGCTACGGTTAGCGTCCCCTCTGCAAACATGCGGCGGAAGAAGTTGGGTAGTTTAAAGGCAACAAAAAATGCATCTGCCAGCGGGCCTGCGCCAAGAATGCGGGCAAGGATCACATCCCGGACAAAACCAAGCAGACGGGAGAGCATAGTCCAGCTTCCAACAGTGGATGCAGCACGAAGCACGCTTTTGGGAGCGTTTTTGTTGTCTTTATTTGACTTAGCGTCGATGTTGCTCATAATGCGCGACCCTTTTTGAACTTCGTTTGCCCTTGTAAAATCATGTTGGCTAAGCGTGCAGAGAGAGGGGAAAGATTGCAACGGTGTCTTGAAGTTTAAGTGAACTTTTAAGATGATTAGAAGCAGCACCGTTAATTTTATTGGAACAAACCCAAAGGGGGTGATGTTTAACATGCCTGGAATTAAATTAAATCCGGATGAACCTATCGAATTGGCGCTAAAGCGCTTTCGCAAACAGGTTGAGCGCGCTGGTGTTATCAGCGAATGCCGTCGTCGTGAAGCTTATGAAAAGCCTTCTGTCGCCTCAAAGCGTAAAGAAGCAGCAGCTCGCAAGCGTCTGATGAAGCGTTTACGTCGTATGCGCTCACGTGAGAGTCGCGAGTATTAAGTTATTAGCTAACTTATATTTGGCTAGACCATGAGATAAAATGCCGGGCCTTAGTGTCCGGCATTTTGTTTTGTTGAATTCGAAAAACTACTTTCCTGTAGTTTTTCTTAAACGCAGGAATAAAAGCGCGGTTTTATCTCTGCTCACAAAATCGAGGCATTACCATGCCCGGAGAGTTATCTAAATATTCGCGCAGAGTAAATTTTTTGAGAACCGGAGTAGATACCCATGTTGATGCAGCAGATTACAGATGATATGAAAGTAGCGATGAAAGCTCGTGATAAATTGAAGTTGGGTTCGATTCGAATGCTGCGTGCTGCATTGAAAGACAAGGAGATCGAGCTGGGCAATGCTCTGAGTGAAGAGGACGTGATTGCTGTGGTCGGTAAGATGATCAAGCAACGTAAAGATGCTGCCAATCAATATACCGAAGCAGGACGTGATGACCTGGCTGCAAAAGAGCTGGAAGAGAATGTTGTGTTTGAGGCGTATATGCCTGAGCAGCTTGCCGAGGAAGAGGTGGCTAAGGTTGTGAGTGACGCGATTTCTGAAAGTGGCGCAGAAGGTATGCGTGACATGGGCAAAGTGATGGGAGTTGTCCGTCCGAAACTTCAGGGGAAAGCTGATATGGGCATGGTCTCGGCACTCGTGAAGCAGCAGCTTCAGAGTTAACTTGCTTAATCTTTCAGATGCAACTAAATAATTAACTATGGCGCATTTTCCCCCTGCATTTCTGGATGAAATTCTGACGCGAACTGATCTGGCTGAAATTATTGCCAGACATGTGGAACTCAAACGTTCCGGTTCAAATTTGATGGGCTTATGCCCATTCCATAATGAGAAGAGTCCCTCTTTTTCCGTCTCTCCGGATAAGCAGCTCTACTACTGCTTTGGTTGTGGTAAGGGCGGCGGCGCATTTCAGTTTCTGATGGAGCATGATGGCTACTCGTTTCCAGAGGCAGTGGAGTATCTGGCTGAGAAGGTGGGCCTTGAAGTTCCCAAGCAGGCTGCATCCGATCCCGGAGAGAGCGAGCGTAGAAACAGGGCGTTGGAGATGCTGGCCAAGGTAGCGGATGTCTTTGCCAGACAGCTGGCCGGAGAAAAAGGCTCTGTAGGCCGGGACTATCTGAAGCAGCGAAAACTACCGGATGACATTGTCCGAAAGTACAGACTTGGCTTTGCGCCTGCCGGATATGGATTCATGCAGCACTGTTTTGGCTCAGACTCAAAATCTGCTGCTCAACTGGAGTCCATTGGTGTGCTTTTCAAAGGTGATCGTGGTCATGTAGACCGATTTCGCAATCGACTGATGTTTCCTATCCGGGATAGACGTGGAAAAGTTGTTGGCTTTGGCGGGCGCGTACTCGGCGATGAAAAGACAGCGAAATATCTGAATTCGCCGGAAACACCTTTTTTCCATAAATCCGATCTTCTTTACGGCCTTTCAGAGCATCGTGATGAAATTCGGAAGCGTAAGATGTTACTGGTTGTAGAGGGTTATATGGATGTGCTGGCACTGGCTGCACACGATCTGCCCATTGCACTTGCGCCGCTTGGAACAGCGATTGGAGAGCGCCAGATTCGTGAAATCCTTCGTCTGCATGAACAGCCGGTATTCTGTTTTGATGGTGACCGGGCAGGAAAGCAGGCTGCATGGCGAGCGCTGGAACGGATGCTGCCGATTCTTAAGTCGGAACACTCACCAAAATTTCTCTATCTGCCCGATGGTGAAGATCCTGATTCCATGGTGGATAGAGAGGGCCGGGAAGCTTTTGTCGAGCGCATTCAAAATGAATCACGCTCGGTATTGGAGACATGGTTGCAGGGATTGAAAAATCTGGCCGGACAGGGTGCGGATGGTCGTGCAAGGATGGCAAAAAAGGCGGATGCCATGCTGGCAACCATGCAGGATGATTATCTGCGTCAGGCATGGAAGCAGGAAGCAGAAAAAGCCACAAGTATTCAGCTGCAGCGCCAGAGTGGAAGAGCGCGCTCTGAGGCGGTCTCAAAGCCTGTTTCCGCACGCCTTCCGGCCAATTTGATGCAGGAAAAATATATGGCCGGACTGCTACAAAAACCGGCGCGATTTCAAGAGCTTCCGGCCGATGCAAAGAACTTTTT
>JBEQLD010000118.1:0-5187 GCA_040326115.1 Mariprofundaceae bacterium
CCTGCATGAACAGCTGCCAGAGCTGCAGGCAAGCCGGCAGAGCCCACCATAGCAGCCATAACCATATCAACTGATGTTTCTGAAGCCGCAGCAATGGCTGCATCCATACCTGATTCAAGCTGCACGCCTTCAGGTAGCGTTCCCTTCAACTCATCTGCTGCCGCAGCATCGGTCATAATCACTTTTTCAGGATGCACTGCTTCAGCGAGTTCACGCATCTTCCCGGCATTCTGATGCCCGACCAGTGCATAGGCAGAGAAACGATCCTGATGCCGCTTCATCACGTCAATCGTGCTGGTTCCAATAGACCCGGTTGCTCCCAGAATAGTAAGCTTCATGCCTGAATTATCCATCTCATGTCATCCATCTCACGAAACAGCCATCCAGATTATTCCAACCACCGGAATTGATGGAAGCAGGGCATCAACCCGATCCAGAATACCACCATGCCCAGGGAGCATATTGCCACTATCCTTAACCCCGACAGCCCGTTTCAAAGCCGATTCAGCCAAGTCACCACCAACAGAAATAATGACCAAAAGAATAGAAAGCAACAGAGCCTGAATGATTGACATATCCAGCATGAACACCCAAACAAGCGTCGCAGCCAGTGAACCGAAGACCATTGCCCCGCCAAAACCTTCAACAGTTTTACCCGGACTGATCACAGGACAGAGTTTTCTTGAGCCAATGGCCTTACCAATAAAGTAGGCCGCAATATCTGCACTCCAGACACCCACCATAGCCCCGGCAATAAACCAGACACCACCCTCTTCCTGATGCAGCTCCATGACTGACCAGATAAAGATCAACAAAAGTGTCATCATCCACTGGATATAGACGAGATTTTTAAAATCATCCTTGAGCAGGCGTTCATCTGCGCCCTGAAAAAAGAGGAATGTCCACATAGTCATCGAAAAGATAATACTAACAACCACCCCGACAGCCGATGGTAATATTGTCCACAGCCCCAACAAAAGAGCCCAGGAAAATGCTGCAACCAGTCCAAAAAAAACAATTCTTCTAACGCCAACCATCACCAACAGCTCAGCGCTCATGATCAATCCGATAAGGCCTGCCACTCGATTAAACCATGTGTCAGAAAGAAAAAATATCCAGATGACTGCAAAGCCGAACAGAACAACAGCAGTTATGACTCTTTTTACCAATTCACTCATTTAGACACCTGCTCGCTGGTCTGACCAAATCGACGCTCACGAAGATTAAAGTCAGTCAAAGCTTTTTTGAGTTCAGCTTCTGAATAATCCGGCCAATAGACATCACTAAAATAGAGTTCTGCATAGGCCGCATCCCAGAGATGAAAGTTGGAGATTCGAAATTCACCACCAGTTCTGATTAACAGATCTACCGGCATCAAATCATTTCGCCATAACAGGTTACGGAATTTTTCACTGTCGATTGATTCAAGTGCAGCTTCAGGATCAGGCTGCTTGCACACCCAGTGATAAAGGGCTTTAGCACCCGCCACAATCTCCTGCTGCCCGCCATAATTCAGGCACAATATCAGATCAATACGGTTGTTTGATTTGGTTGCTTCGCATGCGTCGGCAACTGCCTTTTGTGCGCGTTCAGGGAGCACTGAGATGTCTCCAAGAGTCAGAAGACGAACTCCTTTTTCCTGCATTCGCTTTGTCTCTCTTGGCAGGAGCGTTGCCAACAGGGCCATCAAACCACGCACTTCTATTTTAGGGCGATCCCAGTTTTCAGTAGAAAATGCATACAGGGATATCTGTTTTACACCAGCATCTGCAGCCCATTCAACAACTTCACGGGCGCGTTCTGCACCCTGGCGATGCCCTTCCAGCCGTGGCAACCCACGCTCCTTTGCCCAACGTCCATTGCCATCCATAATAATGGCAACATGACCCGGAACAGAACATGAAGTTCCATCAGTGGAGCTGTTCATATCTATTTTAATTATACCGTCAGGATTTCTTTATCTTTATTCTCAATAATCTGATCAATTTCAGCAATAAACTGATCGGTCATTTTCTGGACCTTTTCCTGATTACGCTTACTCTCATCTTCTGAAAGTGAATCATCTTTCTTCACCTCATCATTACCATCACGGCGAATATTTCTAATCGAAACCTTTGCTTTTTCACCAACCTGCTTTACTTGCTTAACAAGCTCTTTGCGGCGATCTTCTGTCAGCTCAGGCATTACAATTCTGATAATTTCACCATCATTGCTTGGGTTCAGGCCCAGATCCGATTTAAGGATCGCTTTTTCAATATCACCAAGAAGTGTCTTTTCCCAAGGTGTAATGGTAATCATTCGAGGTTCAGGAACAGCTAGATTCCCCACCTGGTTAAGTGCTGTCTCCGAGCCATAGTAATTCACATAAATATGGTCAAGCAGCGACGCATTAGCACGTCCTGTCCGAATGGTAGCCAGCTCTGATTTCAAAGCTGAAATACTCTTCTGCATTCTGGATTCAAGTGAATCTAACATACTTAATCCTCCTCTTCCTTAACAAGAGTCCCCACTGACTCACCAGAGACGGCTCTCAACATCTGTCCCTGTGTTGTTACATCAAAAACAATAATTGGCATATGATTGTCACGACAGAGTGACATAGCCGTTGCATCCATGACGCCAAGCTGACGATTGAGTGCCTCGGTAAATGTTAAAGTGTCATACCGCATAGCTTCGGGATCAAGCATGGGGTCTGCGGTGTAGACACCATCTACTTTCGTGCCTTTAAGCACAACATCTGCCTGAATTTCCATGGCCCTGAGGCTTGCAGCTGTATCAGTTGTAAAATACGGATTGCCTGTACCGGCAGCAAAAATGACGATACGCCCTTTTTCAAGGTGACGTATAGAACGGCGGCGAATATAGGGCTCGGCAACCTCTTTAATATGTAGAGCTGAAATAACCCGGACAGGTTCGCCCTGACGTTCAATAGCATCCTGCAGGCCAATGGCATTCATAATCGTTGCCATCATGCCCATATAATCGGCACTGGCCCGATCCATGCCTGATGCCGTGCCCATCATACCGCGGAAGATGTTTCCCCCACCGATAACGATAGCCAGCTCAACACCACTCTTACGAACTTCAATCAGTTCACTGGCAAGGCGGTTGATGGTTTCAGGTTCAATACCGTAACCGGAAGTTCCCATTAACACTTCACCGGAAAGCTTCAACAACACCCGTTTATAAGGCGTTGTTGAAGTAGTTCCGGTTTCGTTGTTCATATCAGCCTCAGCCATTCACCTGTGCAGCTACTTCGGCAGCAAAATCTTCTTCTTTCTTCTCAATGCCTTCACCCAGCTGGAAGCGGACAACAGAAACAACTTCTGCATCTGCCTGAATGTTGGAAAGTGCTTTACCAACCTTCACATCCGTATCCATCACAAAGTCCTGCTCAAGCAGGCATACTTCAGAGTAGAATTTATTCATCTGACCGGAAACGATCTTATCAATAATTGCCTCAGGCTTACCGCTTGCAGCAGCACGCTCAGAAAGAACAGCGCGCTCACGATCTGCGGCCTCAGAAGAGACATCATCGCGACCGACAAACTGTGGATTAACCGCAGCTACATGCATCGCTACACCACGAGTAAAATCATTCAACGCATCAGATACATCACCGCTAACAGCTACCAGAACACCAATTTTACCAGCGCCGTGAACATAAGCTGCTGTAGTGCCTGAAGCGACTTCGACAAGCTTGAAGCGACGAATGCTCATGTTCTCACCAATGGTTGAAATCAGCTGTGACAACGCCTGTTCAACCGTGTGCTCAGCATCGAAACTCAGAGCTTTAAGGGCATCAACATCTGCCGGCTTCTCTTTAACAATCAATGAAGCAAGTGCATCAACAAAAGCAGTGAAATTTTCATTCTTGCTTACAAAGTCAGTTTCAGCATTCACTTCGACAACTACAGCCACATTGCCTTCAGACCTGGCCAGAACCACACCCTCAGCTGCAATACGACCAGCCTTCTTAGAGGCTGCAGAAAGACCTTTTTTGCGCAGATAATCTACTGCAGCATCGATATTACCGTCTGTTTCACCTAAAGCTTTTTTACAATCCATCATGCCTGCGCCACTTAACTCACGCAGTTTTTTAACATCAGCAGCCGTAATCTGGGCCATCTTATTCATCCTCCATCATATCTTGTGGCAGTTATTTCTGCCGTAAATTAAATTAACTAATCAGGCAGCTTTGGCGTTGCCCTTCTCTTCTGTTTCAGCTGCAGCTTCTTCAGCAGGAGCCTCTTCAGTAGCGACTTCTTCAGCGCCCTCTTCTGAAGCAGTGGTCATGGCTTCAACCAGATCATCACCATCTTCAGCATTTTCCAACTGCCAGGTTTCTGCACCTTCAAGAATTGCATCAGCAATTTTACTACAGAACAAACGAACCGCACGAATAGCGTCATCATTACCTGGAATAACATAATCAATGTTGTCCGGGTTGCAGTTTGAATCGACTACAGCAACTACCGGGATACCCAGTTTGTGTGCTTCTTTAACAGCCAGCTCTTCTTTACGCACATCAACCACAAACAGGCAGTCAGGCAGCTGAATCATGTCAGCGATACCACCAAGAGAGCGTTCCAGTTTATCCAGCTCACGCTGCTTCTGCAGTGCTTCCTTCTTGGTCAAGAGCTCAAACATGTTCTCTTCTTTCTGACGCTGAAGATCTTTCATTTTACGAACAGACTGCTGCACGGTTGCAAAGTTGGTCAACGTGCCACCCAGCCAGCGGTGATTAACATAGAAGTGACCTGCGCGCAGACCCTCTTCCTTAACAGCATCACGAGCCTGACGCTTGGTTCCGACAAACAGAACACGACCACCGGCTTCGGCAAGATGCTTCATGAAGTCATAAGACTCATTTGCCATACGCAGAGTTTTCTGAAGATCGATAATGTGGATTCCATTACGCTGGCCGAAGATATAAGGGGCCATTTTTGGATTCCAACGACGGGTCTGATGACCGAAGTGTACACCTGCTTCAAGCAGCTGCTTCATAGTAAAGTTAGACATAAAGTCCTCCGATTGTTATTTCCTCCACCGCCTGTCACTCGACTATTTAACTAGCAGAGCACAATGGATCAGACAGTGTGCGAATTTACTCCTGACAACATGGCCAGTGAGCGGTCGCGCTTTCTACAGAAAACACCCTTTATTAGCAAGTGAAAATACGGTTTG
>JBEQLD010000119.1:0-5100 GCA_040326115.1 Mariprofundaceae bacterium
GTCGGGCACACCTCCCGTCATCACACCTTCTTCGAGATGCTGGGTAACTTCTCTTTTGGCGACTATTTCAAGAAAGAGGCAATCGCCTCTGCGTGGGAATTTCTCACTGTTGAGATGAAGCTCGATCCGTCCGCACTCTTTGTCACCGTATTCGATGATGATGATGAGGCTTACGATATCTGGGCAAATGATATTGGCGTTTCTGCTGATCGGATTGCACGCATTGGTGCGAAGGATAATTTCTGGTCGATGGGTGATACCGGCCCGTGTGGACCATGTTCGGAAATCTTCTTTGATCATGGTGCAGATATTGCCGGTGGCCCTCCGGGTACACCTGAAGAAGATGGTGACCGCTACGTTGAAATCTGGAATCTGGTTTTCATGCAGTATGATCGTGATGAAGAGGGAACGCTGAACCCGCTACCAAAACCATCTGTGGATACAGGCATGGGTCTTGAGCGTATGGCAGCTGTCATGCAGGGCACTCATGATAACTACAGCATCGACCTGTTCAAAAATCTGATTGCCGCAGCCTGTGATGTGACCGGCGTGAAATTCGGCGAAAACAGTGAGCAGGATGTATCTCTGCGTGTGCTGGCTGATCATCTTCGCTCTGTCTCTTTCCTATTGGCTGATGGTGTATTGCCATCGAATGAAGGCCGTGGTTTTGTACTGCGCCGCATTCTGCGTCGTGCCTGCCGTCATGGCCGTCTACTGGGGATGGCCGAGGCGTTCATTTATAAACTGGTTGATCCGCTTGTGCGTGAGATGGGTAGCCACTTCGCTGAGCTTGTTGAAGGCCAGGCCAACATCGAGCATGTGATCCGCATTGAAGAGGAGCGTTTCATCAAGACGCTCGATAAAGGATTGAAGCTGGTTGAGCAGGCAGTCGATGATGCCGGTGCCGGTGGCACGATCCCGGGCAAAACGCTGTTTACCCTCTACGATACATTCGGATTCCCGACCGATCTAACCGCAGACATCCTGAGAAACCGCAATGTCGGCCTTGATATGGATGGTTTTGAAGTCTGCATGGAAGAGCAGCGGAAGCGTGCCCGTGCGGCATGGGGTGGTTCCGGTGAGTCTGCGACTCCGAAAGCGGTTTATGAGCTGCGTGAGAAACATGGTCCGACCGAATTCCTGGGATATTCAACACTCACAGCCGAAGGCGTGATCACTGGTTTGATTCAGGGTGAGGCTGCTGTTGATTCTCTGGCAGAGGGCGAAAAGGGCTGGCTGATTGCCAACCAGACACCATTCTATGGCGAGTCCGGTGGTCAGACGGGCGATAACGGTACGATTAGCGTCGGCAGTGCACTGTTCAAAGTCTTTGATACAAAGAAGCTACTCTCTGATCTTGTTGTTCATGTTGGTAAAGTGACCAAAGGCTCTATTACAATCGAAGACTCTGCCCATTTCGAAGTGGATGCGATTCGTCGTGATTCCATCCGTCGTAATCATACCGCAACACATCTGATGCATGCCGTTCTTCGTGATCTGCTTGGCGATCATGTGAAGCAGGCCGGTTCACAGGTGGATGCGGAGCGTATGCGTTTTGATTTCTCCCATCATCAGCCGGTGAGCAATGAAGAGAAAGCGCAGATCGAAGCGAAAGTAAATGCAGCGATCTGGGGAAATGATTCCGTGGATACCAAACTGATGACCCAGGATGAGGCTGTTGCCTCAGGTGCGATGGCACTGTTTGGCGAGAAGTATGGTGATGAAGTGCGTGTGGTCTCCGCAGGTTTCTCAACTGAACTCTGTGGTGGTACGCATGTATCCCGAACTGGAGACATCGGCCCGTTCCGAATTGTTTCCGAAGTGGGCATCGCAGCCGGTGTTCGCCGTATTGAGGCGGTAACAGGTGAAGCCGCTTACCAGAGTTTTGTGGCTGATGTGGATCAGCTTGGTGAAGTGGCAGGGCAGATGAAGGTTCGTCCGTTTGAAGCTGCTGATGCGCTCTCAACACTGCAGGCGAAGCTGAAAGAGGCCGAGAGAGAGCTAACCAGTCTGAAAGGTAAACAGTCCACAGGTATGTTGGATGATCTGATCGGTAAGGCTGAAGATGTAGGCGCTGTTAAACTCCTTACTGCCGAAGTATCCGGGGTTTCTGATATGAGAGACTTCATGGATAAGGCGAAAGGCAAACTTAAATCGGGTGTGATTGTTTTCGGCATGAAAAAAGGACCGAAGGTTCAATTGATCGCAGGCGTTACCAAAGATCTCACCGACAAGTTCAACGCCGGCAATATCGTGCGTGAAGTAGCGATCATCTGCGGTGGTAAGGGCGGTGGTAAGCCTGATATGGCCATGGCCGGTGGCACAGAGCCTGATAAGCTGAAAGAGGCGCTGGCGTCTGTTTCAGGCCTCCTGAAAGGGTAACATCAAATGAACTGGGAGGTGCTTTCTGATCCGGTAGCCATCGGGCTATTGATTCTGACTGCACTTTTCCTGCTTGGCTGGTTGCTGACCTACCATAATCAAAACAAAACAATCTCTGAACTTGAAGAGCATATTGAGGCTCTGAAAGGGCTGGTTGATACTCACATGGCGGATATCACCAGCCAGATGATGAGCAACACCGAACTCTCCGGAGAGGTGCGCCATTCCAAAGAGAAAATTGCTGGTCTGGAGCAGAAGCTTTCCGAAAAAGAGAGTGCATTTGATGATCTGAGAACCATTAACTCCCAACATGAAGCCAATATCGCCGAGCTACAGGTCACCATCTCAAAAGATCGTGAAGCAGCAGCCGAGAAGCTGGCACTGCTTGAAGATGCCAAGAAGAAGCTGGGAACCGAATTCAGACTTCTCGCTAATGAAATCTTTGAAGAGCGTGGTAAAGAGTTCTCCGAACAGAATAAAAACAGCATTGATGAAGTGCTTAAGCCAATGCGTGAACAGCTTGGTGATTTCCGCAAACGGGTTGATGAAGTCCATCTGAATGATTCCAAGGATCGTGCATCCCTGAAAGAGCATTTGGCACAGCTGGAGAAGCTCAATCGTCAGATGTCCGAGGATGCAGTTGGCCTGACTCAGGCATTGAAGGGCGATAGCAAGGCACAGGGAAACTGGGGTGAGATGATTCTCGAACGTATCCTTGAGACCTCCGGCCTGCGTGAGGGAGAGGAGTTTGCCCGCGAGCAATCTTTCACCACAGAAGATGGTAAACGATTACGTCCAGACGTAGTGATCTATATGCCGGGTGACAAGCAGGTGATCATCGATTCCAAGGTCTCTCTCACCGATTATGAGCGTGCCGTCTCCGCATCTGATGAAGCCGAACGTAAAACAGCCCTTACAGCGCACCTGAGAAGCCTGAAAACACATATCCAGGCACTCTCTAGCAAAAGATACGATCATCTGCCCAATGTGAACTCCCCGGACTATGTATTGATGTTTGTCCCAATTGAGGGCGCATACCTGATGGCAATTGAGGAAGACTCCACCGTGTTTGAGTCTGCCTTCGAACAACGTGTTGCTGTAGTCACTCCATCAACCCTCTACGCCACACTCAAATTGATCGAACAGCTCTGGCGCTACGAGCGTCAAAGCGAAAATGTGGTCAAACTGATTGATCGTGCCAGTAAGCTGCACGACAAGATGGTCGATTTTGTGAAAGCCTTTGAAGAGGTGGGTAGCCGCCTCGATCAGGCACAGAATGCCTATGGCACTGCACTGGATCGTATCAAGTCAGGCCGTGGCAACGTAATCAGCCAGATCGCCACGCTTGGTAAGCTTGCAGGCAAGACTAAGAAAGAGCTTCCAAAGCACCTGACAGAGTCAGTAGCAATTTCTGATCGGTCGGATGAAGGTTAGAAATGGGCTCAGACCCTTTTAATTTGTCTTTGCTTTTTTAATTATGTCTGATTTATATTCTTTATCACAACTGGGGTGGAAGCCCTTTTTTCAACAACAGCTCGATCTTGAGGAGTGGGAAAACTCTACCCTTGGGAGAGTCGTCTCTCAGGAGAGGTCTGCCATTATAGTGCAGACCACGGAAAGCAGGATGCTGATTCAGGTCACGATGGATATGCCTGTGTTTTCAGTGGGTGACTGGATTCTGCTCGATTCATCAGGAGCATTTGTTCGCCTGCTCGAACGATTTTCACTCTTCTCCCGAAAAGCGGCTGGTGAAAAATCTCATACCCAGCTGATCGCTTCTAATATTGATACGCTGTTTATAGTTAGCTCAATGAACCGGGATTTTAATCTTAATCGGATTGAACGCTACCTGGCTCTGGCCAATGAGACGGGTGTCGAGGCGGTGATTGTGCTGACCAAGTCGGATATCTGTGACGGTTCAGAGCAGTACATTGAGCAGATCAAAGAGATGGATCCGTTTCTTCAATGCGTCACTGTGAACAGCCTTGATTTGGTGAGTGTTCAAAAACTGGATGAGTGGTGTGTTGAAGGCAAAACAGTGGCACTTTTAGGTTCATCCGGCGTGGGCAAATCAACCCTGATCAATACTCTGCTGGGAGAGAGTGCCCTGGATACAAATGCAATACGCGAAGATGATGCGAGAGGACGCCACACCACAACATCACGATCTATCCATATGCTCCCTTCAGGAGGGCTGCTGCTGGATACACCCGGAATGCGGGAGTTGCAGCTTACTGATTGTGAGCGCGGTGTTGAAGAGACCTTTAGTGAAATTGCCGGTCTGGCGGAACAGTGCAGATTTAAGGATTGCCAGCATGATCGAGAACCGGGTTGCGCCGTCAGGGGTGCGATTGAATCCGGTGATCTGGACGAACGACGCCTCTCTAACTATCTCAAACTGATGAAGGAGCAGGAGTTTAACAGCGCTACGTTAGCGGAGAAAAGAGCCAGGGGTAAGGAGTTTGGGCGCATGGTTCGCTCAGTAACCAAATCCAAACAGAACAAAAGGAATAGTTGATCGAAACGGGCAGTGGAAGCTTAGGCTATAGTTAATCTCAATGTCGAAAATCAATGGGGTCAGACTCGATTGATCTTTTTAAGAAAGGGCCTTTTTGGCCCTTTTTTCTTGGTAAAGATGCAAAACCAGCTGCAGTAAAAAATCACTGTTTTATGTTTGCAGCTGTTTTGCCGATATAGATACCCAAGTGAATAAGTAGG
>JBEQLD010000011.1:0-30481 GCA_040326115.1 Mariprofundaceae bacterium
CCCTTTTCGGCTAACAGCACGCTGGATCAAACCATTTTGTGGGAGCTTCGGTTTCCCCGCATTCTTACCGCTTTTGCGGTCGGAGGACTGCTTGCTCTTGCAGGTGCCTGGTTTCAGGTGCTGCTCGGAAACCCACTGGCTGAGCCTTACATCCTGGGTGTGGCGGGAAGTAGCGCAGTCGGTGCGGTCTTTTCACTGCTGATCCTGCCTGACTCGGCATGGGCGATGTCGGCCGGAGCCTTTATCGGTGCATGGATCGGTATCACGGTTGTCATGCTATTCTCATCACAGGGGCCATCGAGGTTACTGCTCTCAGGTGTGGTGCTGGCTGCATTCTGGGCAGCTCTTGTGGCTCTATTGCTGGCAATTCTACCCGAGAAGCGTCTGGGCATGGCGCTGGCGTGGATGATGGGTGATCTCTCAAGTTCAGTGATTCCTGTTCAGGCACTGTTGATGGGCTGGGCCGTGGCGCTGGGTTGCGGTCTGATTCTGGCACGTTCACTGGACACGCTTCTACTGGGCGAGACACATGCACGCGCACTGGGTGTGGATGTGGTGCGGCTGCGCAGACGTCTGCTCTGGGTTGCATCGGCAGCCACTGCGATTGCGGTGACTGCGGCAGGTACGATTGGTTTTGTTGGCCTTGTGATACCCCATATGATGCGCATTCTGTTTGGAACACTGCACCGTGGACTTCTTCCTGCATCCGCCATTGGCGGGGGTGTCCTGCTTGTGCTGGCTGATACGGGGGCCAGAATAGTCATTGCACCGGCTGAGCTTCCGGTTGGCGTGATTACCGCCCTGATTGGTGTGCCGCTCTTTTTGTGGCTTCTGGTGAGAAAGGTATGAGTCTGTTTTTGGCATCAAACCTCATTCTGGAGAGAGGAGAGAAGGTTCTGATCAGGGAATCGAATTTTTCTATCAGGCGTGGAAAGGTGACAGTGATACTCGGCCCGAATGGTGTGGGAAAATCTACTCTGCTTCTTGCACTTGCAGGGCTTCACAGGATTGCGGGAGGTTCACTTCTGCTGGGTGATCAATCATTACAGGATTTTTCACATCAACAGCTGGCTGAGAAAATAACATGGCAGGGCGCACTTCCCCCCTCCGAGTTTGGTTTGAAGGTTTTCGACAGGCTGGGTCTGGCAATGCGGGACACTCCGGACAGTGGTCATCTGTATCGGGATACGTGTCAGATACTGGATATTGAGCATCTGCAGGAGAGGGCGCTGGGCGAACTCTCCAGTGGTGAGAGGCAGCGGGTGGAGCTGGCGGCTGCACTGCTGCGTGATACAGATATCTTGCTTCTGGATGAGCCGGTAAGTCATCTTGACCTGAAGCATCAGGTCTCTTTTCTCTCCATGATGCAACGGCTGACAAAAGAGAAAAAGAGTATACTGGTCGTGCTTCATGATATTCAACAGGCTGTTACTATTGCGGATGATGTGTTGATGATCTTTGATGATGGAAGGGTTGAACATGGTCCTGCAGATTCGGTGATGAGTGCTGAACGATTTTCGGAACTGTTTGATACTGAGATAAAAGAGACTAGAGAAGGTTCTACACGGTTAATGTTGCCAAGCTATTTCTTAACTGAACCAGAGGAGAGGTGATGAAGTCGCGAGATAAAAGAACCGGATTAATTGTAGTGAACACAGGCGATGGCAAGGGTAAATCCTCCAGCGCCTTCGGCATGGCATTCCGGGCTGCAGGCTGGGGCATGAAGGTCTGCGTGATCCAGTTTATCAAAGGCAAATGGAAGACAGGCGAGCAGAAGGCTGCTGAAAAGTTTGATAATATCGAGTGGCATGCACTGGGTGATGGTTTTACCTGGGATACCAAGAATCCGGAGCAGGATATCAAAACCAGCCGGGAGATATGGGACCTTTGCAAAGAGAAGCTTCGCTCAGAAGAGTTTGACGTGCTGGTTTGGGATGAGATTAACTACTGCACAGGCTATGGCTGGATTGATGGCGGTGAGATCGCGAAGTTTCTGAGCGAGGAACGGCCAGAGTGGATGCATGTCATTATGACAGGTCGGAATGCAGCACCTGAAGTGATCGAGGTAGCCCATACAGTGACGGAGATGGGCAAGGTAAAACATGCTTTTGATCAGGGCATTAAAGCAACACAGGGAATTGAATTTTGAATATTTTGTTGGCACATGGATCGAGTGATTCCCGGCATGCTGCAGAGGCACTGGCTCTGGCTGAGGCTGCAGCGGAGAAGTTGGGTGAAGCGATTGAAGTTCATTATTTAGATACTGAATCTGTACCTGATGGTTCCCGTATTTTGCCACTGCTTCTGGGCGATGGTTGGCACGCAGTGAATGATATCACTCGTCTCTCAAAGGCATCAGCCTGCACCATGCTTCCTTCACTGTCAGATCGCGCCTCTTCGATTGCGACTATGGCTGGAGACCTGGCTGAAAATGCTCTGTCAGGAGATATCAATACGGTCTTTGCTCTATATCACTTTCGCGGGTTTGAAGCGGTAGCTGCTGAGCTGAAGGGTTTGGAGAGTCGTTTTTCACGTATCTCTCTGGCTGCCATGTATTCAGCTCCAAATGTCGGAGAGGCACTGAGTCAGTGGTATGATGAAGATGTGAAGAACATTGTGGTTCAGCCACTTGCACTGTTTGAGGGTCGGACGATGGAGAAAGTTCGCCGTATTGTGGCTGAATCAGGTGGCAATGCAGAAGTAGGGCCGACACTGGCTTCTCATAAAGATTTCTCAGCTTTTATTGCAGATTGTTTCCGGGAGTCAAAATGAACCTTGATGCACCACTTAAATATGGTGAGGTGGCACTGGTAGGTGCTGGCCCCGGTGATGCAGGTCTGCTGACTCTGGCGGCTGCAAAGCTGATTTCGGACTGTGATGTGATTGTATTTGATGCACTGGTTTCTGATGCGGTGATGGCGATGGCTGATCCGAAAGCTGAGAAGATTCCGGCAGGTAAACGCGGCGGCAGGGCATCTGCAAATCAGAGTGATATATGTGAATTGTTGATTCAATTGGCCCAAAAGGGCAAACGAGTGGTTCGTTTAAAAGGCGGGGACCCTTTTGTATTTGGACGAGGCGGAGAAGAGATACGGGCACTTTCCGCAGCAGGCGTACTGTTCCGTGTTATTCCGGGAATCACAGCGGGCATTGCAGCGCCGGCCATGGCGGGCATCCCGGTTACGGATAGGGCTGTAAATGGTACGCTGGCCTTTCTGACAGGGCATGAGGCGGGTGATGATAGTCGCATGGATTGGAAGGCGCTGGTAGAGGCATTTCCTGTGCTGGTGTTTTATATGGGTGCCAGAAATTTACCGAAGATTGCAAGCCGGTTGCTTGATGCAGGCTTGGACATAACTACCCCGGTAGGGATCATCTATTCGGCATCTCTGCCCAATGAGTCCTATTCGGAAGGAACGCTCGAAGAAGCGAAATCCGGATCACTTGAGGCAAAGTCGCCTTCGATTGTTATTATTGGTGATGTTGTAGCAGATAGAACCCCGTGGAGAGAGAGTTAAGATGAGTAAACCAACACTAATGCCTTATAGATGGCACGCCATTATGTGTGCAGGAAAAGCCTGTGGCGAAAACATGCCGTTGTTGAATTATCTTAAAGAACGCATTGTTGAAACAGGTTTGATCGCGGATGATTTGAATACGGTCAGGGTTAACCGAGCCGGATGTCTGGGTGTTTGTGAGCAGGGGCCGATCATGGTCGTCTACCCTGATGGGGTCTGGTACTGCAATTTAGATGAAGAGAAGATTGATCGTATTATCGAAGAGCATTTTATGCAGGGAAGGGTGGTTAAATCGCTGGCCTTTCATGTCGCTGAGCAGAGTTAAAGCGTTTTTACTCTTTCTGTTCATCCTCAAGAGGAACCAGGAAGTCATCAATCGGTTCAGATGTCTCTTCCTCTGGAATTAGCCCGGCCTTAACCAGCTCTTCTACGGCTTTTTCAGCCAGACCGTTGCTGAGTTCCTGATGTACTTTTTCAATGTTATCAAAGCCTTTCATATGCTGATTGGCAAAACGATTGGCAATGGAACAGATTTGAGAACCGATGGAGCTCGTTTTCTGATGATGTTCAGCGATAATGTTGATGACATCATCCGGCATACCCCACTTTTCCAGAATAATTTTACCGACTTCAGCATGGTTTGTGCCGAACTCTTTCTCTTCAGCTTCAATCAGCGCCGGTCCGCAAGTGGCGAACTCCTCTTTTTCGAAATAGGAGAGGTCAACCCTGATACCGAGAACAGCTCTGCCGATATCATGCAGAAGACCGGCTAAAAACATAGTTTCAGTTTCTGGCTTGTCTATATCATCCGGTAGCTTATCGATAAGGATTTTTGAAATTAAGCCCACTGCATAGGCATGCGCCCAGAAGCAGCGGATTTTGGAAATGCCTGCCGGGATTGCAAAGCCATAAAGCAGCGACATGGAGAGAGCAATGTCAGCAGTTTCATTGGTGCCTAGCCTGGCAATGGCCATAGAGAGTTTGTTGATGGTTGAATTCATCGGGTTATAGATCGGTGAGCTTGCGATCTTCATCACCATCACGGTTGTGGCCTGATCCGTCTGGATGATTTCTGCAATTTCATTGGCGCCGGAATTCGGGTCATTCAGAACATGTTGAATTTTCAAAAAACGGTCCGGAAGCGTTGGTAAATCCTCAGTAAGACGAACCAATTCAAGCGTGTGTTCCCGTATCAGGGCATTAGAATTCATGACGTTTTGTATAGCAATAATAGTGCCATTTGTCCAGAGCGGTTACTAACAACATGCCCTTGTCACTGGCACATAATTGGCTGGAGGACTGGCTGAAGGACTGGCTGAAGAAGAGGTCAGATAAGAGTTTCAGCCAGATTAGCCAGCTGTTCGTAAATAGGGAAAATGACAGGGCTTCCCAATAGCCAGTCTGTAAGTGGTGAAGCTGCGAGCAGAGTGAAGAGAGTGATGGTATGGCGCGAGTTGTTCTGAGTCAGGATGGAGAGCCACTGCCTTGGCAGAATAAGCTCTCCCATGAGCATTCCAGGAAGAGGAACAAGATGCAGGCAAGCCATGCAGAGGTTGAAGAACATTAACACCTTGCCCCACCAGAGGTGCAAGGGAGGAAGCCCGGTAGAGGGTTGATGATTCAGACTCCAGCTATAGAGGAGAAAGCCTGTGGAGCAGAGAATGATGTGTCCCAGGCAGCGATAGAGAGCTGCGCGGCTTCCGGATGCAACAGGCTGGGGCAGGGAAAAAATAACTGCTCGGGAAAAGAGTATGGCCGCCAGCAAAGGTAGCCATGTTCCCATCCAACTGATGGCAAAAAATGGATGAGCTGTCTCCTGATGCGTCAATTTTGATTCGATAAAGCTAACAAATGTCAGCGAAATAAGCAGGGGAAGTGAATAGAGGATGAGCTGCCTGATCACAGCTTCAAGCCAGATTTCCATGGCTATTTATCCGGCCTGTTTTTAATTTTAACTGTTAAATCCGGTGCGAAACTATTGTGCTGCAGATTGAAATAGATGGAGCCATCGGAGCTGCTTTCAACGCCGGTAATTTCAGCAAAACCGTGTGATGCTATCTGTATCATCTTTTTGCCATCCCATGCCGATAGTCTGGAGGGTGAGCTGTCATCCGTGATCCATAACCAGCCACGTTTCTGATCCCACTCCAGATTGTCCGGGTGATTGATATCTGCATGTTCAAGGTAGATGGATAACATTGGCATGGTCGTGGGTTTATTCTCCCGGTCATCTAAAATCCAGATTCGTCCCGCTCCGGTCTCTGCTATAACTATCCGGCCATCCGGGAGAAGTTCCATATCTTCCAGACGATTGAAATATTTTCCGTGCAACACTTCGGCTTTGAAGCGGGCATCAATTGGCGTGTTGATTCTGAGCCAGCCTTTGCTGCTATGGTAGACTTCCAACAGCTTGGTCTTAAGTGTGAAGCGATAGAGGCAGCCCTCTTCCCACTCATCGGCGAGATATAAATATTTCCCATCTTTTGAAAAGACCATGCCCTCATGCGAAAAGCGACCGGCAGAGAGGATGGGGGTAATATCAGGATGACTACTAACCAGTCGCATACGATCCAGGCGTTGTTCCGGGGGGATAGTTAAAGGTGCCGAAATTTGGACAATCAACCCATCTTCTGTCTCTTCTCCTATCCAGAGATCACCATGGCGATCCATTTTGAGTCCATCAGCCCGGTTCAATCCATAGAGGAGAACCTCTTTATCTCCTGTCTCCATATTCAGCCGAACCAGTGAAGGTGAAAGCATGCTGGAGACCATTTCACAGCTAACGAAGAGAGTTTTTTCATCAGCTGAAAGCACCAGCATATCGGGTAGTTCATCCTGCCACTTGCTGATGATCTCCGGTTGCCAATCGGCTGAAAGCGTCAGGCCACTCTCCTGACTGCAGGATGGAATCAGCATAAGAGAGAAAATGAGAAGAGTGGATCGAATGATTTTTAACATATAACGATGATTGTCGATTCACTTCAATGCTGCAAGTAGTGGGGTAGAGAGTTATGCTCTCCCCATGGTCACCACTGCATCACTGCACTCAATCCGTCTCTTCTATGCGGCCTATTTTGCAGCGATGGGGCTGATTCTTCCCTTCTTTCCTGTCTACCTGGCTGAAAGAGGGTTGGACGTGGTGATGATTGGCGTGATGACCGGGCTGCTTGCGGTTGCCAAGGTTCTTTCCCCTCCATGGGTCGGGCACCTGGCAGATCGTCATGCCTCCAGCCATTCCCGACTGTTTATCGTGTTTGCTTCGCTCGCTGCAGG
This sequence comes from Mariprofundaceae bacterium, assembly GCA_040326115.1. GTDB lineage: Bacteria > Pseudomonadota > Zetaproteobacteria > Mariprofundales > Mariprofundaceae > WSZY01. The sequence goes on from JBEQLD010000011.1 coordinate 6,792, forward strand.
CGTTTTTGCGCTGATGATGGGTTATGTCGATGGTGTCTGGTGGCTGGCCGTTGTTGTGCTTCTGTTTGGTGTTTTATGGGCAGCTATTTTACCACTGACCGATGGTCTCTCTGTCTCAGTTTCCGAAGCAGCACTGGCTGATTACGGTCGACTCCGTGTCTGGGGCTCAATCGGTTTTGTTCTGGCTTCACTGGCAGGCGGTATGTGGCTAGTGGATGGAAATATGGGGCAGTTTCCATGGTGGTTGCTGGGATTGATGTTGCTGCTGGCCTTGGCGGCGAAAGGTTTTCCGAGTCATCAGACCATTTCAGACAGCAGTGAGAGTGGTGAGGTCAGGTTCGGGAAGAGTTTTATTATACTTCTTGTGGTCAGTTTTTTAATGCAGGTGTCCCATGGTGCCTATTACGGTTTTTTCAGCCTCTATCTGGTCGAGATCGGTTATCAGGGTTGGCAGATCGGGGCGTTCTGGGTGATTGGCGTGCTCGCTGAGATTGTTCTGATGTGGGGCTGGTCCAAGCCGCTACAAAAGGCTGCACCTGCATGGGTGTTGTCAATTTCACTCTTTCTTGCTGCTATCAGGTGGCTGGGAATTGGTTGGACAGAGGCGTGGTATGGCCTGATATTTTTACAGCTACTGCATGCTGCAAGCTTTGCCTCATTCCATCTTTCCGCTATTGCCTGGGTAAAAAAACTTGCGCCTGCCAATCGTCATGCCACGGCACAAGGCTGGTATTCTGCCAGTGGATTCGGTCTTGGAAGCACGGTCGGGATTATGGGTTGCGGCGTGATTGTTAGCTCAGGCGGATATGCTCAGGCCTTTTATATCTGTGCGCTGATTGCAGTTGTGGGTATGTTGCTGGCATGGCAACTACCACGACAGGTGTCAAGACAGGCATGAAAACCCCTCTGATTATTCATGATCTGCAGGGATCACAGATGTTTTCTCTGGCACAGGCCGCTGGTCGGGCGGGAATCCCAGTTGAGGGCACATCTTGGCCGATGGAAGGCTGGGCAAAAAAAAGCCGATACATTCAGCGAGCTGTTAAACTTCAATGCCTGAGCGAACAACTCAAGGGAACCTATGCGCTCGGGCTTAAAAACACCGAATTGTCGGGAGTCTGGTTACCCTGCGTGGATGATATTGCCAGCTTTACTTCCCATTATCAGGGTCTTCTTCGAAAGATGGGGATGCGTTTTATTACGGCGGATGTGGAGGCTATGGAGGCGTCATTTTTAACTGAAAAACTACCTGAAACGAGCACTTTGAAAATTGCACCGGGTGAAATTGTCCGAATCGGGGATCTGTATGAAAATGCAGAGAAGTATCTGTTTCCACTTATGATTAAGTCTGAGCGTGACAGGTTTCAGAAATTTGCTGATCCTGCAGCACTACGGCACTTCCTCAAAAGTCAGGATGTGGAGAAACATCCAGATGAACGTGAGCGGGTTCAGCAGTTTATCGAAGGTGATATTGATAAGATGGCTTCGGCACTGATCCTGTTTGATGATGACTCAAGGCCGGTGCGTGGGTTTACGTGCCGACGCCTGCGTGTTGCAGAAAGTGAGTTTGGCCCGTTTGGTGAAACCACAGCTGCAAAAGCTGAGTGGATACCGGAGCTTTATGAGGGTGCCTGTGAAATGTTGTCGGCTATAAAATGGAAAGGTTTTGCCGAGGTGGAGTGCAAACAGGGCGTGGATGGGCAGTGGTATATTATGGAGATGAATCCCCGGCTCTCCGGCTGGAGCGTTCTTGCGGAGGCTGATGGCGCAGGCATGTTATCGGCCTATTATCAGATGTGTGCCGAGGGAGCGAAGCTGGAAGAGGCATGTCTGCAGCGCTCAAGAGCTGAATATGTCCGCATGATTGCTACCTGTTACCATGAGCCTGATTGGGCCGTTGAACGCAACGGTAATCGGACATTTCTGTCACATCTCAGGCAGCTGTTTATGATCATCAGAGATTATCGAAAGAAGCGTCCGGACATGATATTGGGTGCATGGGATGATCTGGATCTGCCAGCCAGTTTAAGCATTTTTTACAAGACGCTTCAAAATGTCTGGAAAAGAAAACGAATCAAAAGAGAGTATCCTTAAGCAGCTCCCAGGCTTCATGCGCATTGGAAAAACGGATGCGATGGAATGTAACATTTTTTGGGATTCGCTGATTCAGCATCTGAAGCATAATATCTGCCCGTTGTTGCTGGTGCAGGTGCTGGGGCAGTTCCATCAATGCTTCGCCGCGCCGGATGGTTGTAAGCTCAGATGTTGAAACAGATGCATCAAACCTTGGAAATATAACCCAGCGAAGTGGTAGGGGTGCATGCTGAATTTTCTCAGGAAGCCACAATAGGGAGGAGATCGTGTTGCCTTCGGTATCAGGAAATTGAAAGGAAGCCTGTTTGATGCCTGATTGAGCCATCATCTCATGTGTAAAAGCCGGATGCTGCTCTTTTCCCCACTGTAGAGGCCGGGGAAAAGGCTCAATTTCTCCAGTTTCATTAAGCAGGGAAAATTCATCAGAGAGATAATGGCTCCCCTCCAAAACTGCCTTGGTGCACATGCTGCTTTTCCCTGCATCGGAGATGCCGGCGAAGATGCATGCCTGATTATCAATTCCGATGCTTGCGGCATGAATTGAGGCGAGTTTCGGCACTAGTTTTTGAACGATTCGACTGTAGAAGTGTACTTCAAAAGCGGCGGTAATTTCGCCCGGGTTATCACTTCGCCAGAGCTCTTCATTATTCACGGAGAGTGTAATTATTCTGTTTTGTCGAATAGAAAAAAGTAAACTTGGCCTGTTCGCTGAGTCAGGAAAGAGTGAGGTTATGGCTTGGATATCGTTGCTGCAGTGTTGCTGGTCAGATTTAACTCTGACAGAGATATTTCCTACGCTGAATGTGCGTTGCCACATGATGAGTTGCTACTCCTGAGTGAAAAGACCGTAGGCGGTAAACTCTATCAGCATATGATGAACATCTTTTTTTACCTGTTCACGATCACCCGGAAGAGTTTCAAGAATAAGGTCCGTGATGGAATCAATGGTATGGTCACCATCGCAAAGCTCGAGAATGGTTGCACCAAGCACATTCAGGGAAACATTCGTGCCGTTCTCCGTATCCACGTAAACAACCTCATCCATGCCCTCAAGCTCCTCACCGACCAGAGTCGGGCGCTTTATCGGTTGTTCAGGTGCAGACAGATTCAATGATTCAGTCACGGTTATTTCCCTTTGGTTGTATAGGCAATGATTTGACAATCACCACAGCTTAGTTGTTCACGGCAGGAGTTCCAGCGTTTGCTGTCTGTCTCATCTGGTTCTCTATGCTGCATGGTTGAAAAAATATCATTGAGCGAATGCTCTGTAATATTTCCCAGCTTAAAATTGCGGGCAAACACACATGGATAAACATCGCCATTGGCTGCAATGCAGAGTTTTCCTTTTCGATCTGGACCGGATGAGGGGGTATGGGAGGGTGTAATGCCTTGCAGCATGTTCAATGTTTTTCCGCGCCCGACCTGATTGACTGCATCAAAGCGAATCCGGTTGGCATCCATGCCCAGCTCTTGCTTGAGAAAAGCAGGCATCCTTTCTGCACACTGAATGTTCTCTTCCATCAGCACCATGCCCGCCCTGATTTCAACCCCGGTATTTTTTGCTCTTTTCATTGCATCGAGTGTTCTTTTCCAGCTGCCTGGAACCATAGTGATGGCGTCATGAATTTCAGCATTGTCGGCATAGATGGAGAATGAAAAACTGGGTTTGAATGGAACAAGTTGTTCCAGCACCTTGTCATTGAGCAGTAGGCCATTTGTATAGATTTCAATACCCCTGAACGGGAGTCTGGATGCATATTCAACCGCTTCAATCAGATGAGGATGGATCAGTGGATCGCCACCGGTAAATTGCAGATAAGGCGTGCCATATTCGATGGCCTGATCCAGAGCAGAGCGGATATGTTCCAGAGAGAGGAAATCATTTCGTTCTGGGGAGGAATCAGCATAGCAGTGAATACATCGCTCATTACATTTGTCGGTGAGTTCGATAAACAGCATGCCAAGTTCTGAACCAATGAGTTGCTGTTGTGGTGTTATGGAGGGGGTTGTAGATGCGCGGCTTAAGCCAAGTAACCAATCTTGCTTCTCCAGTTGTTTGAGGCGCTTTAGTTCATCATTGGATGCTGTGTTGTTGAGGAGTGAGGTGAGGCTCTCGGCAAAAGCACCGGAGAGTGTTACTTCATTCTCAAATCCATAAATTTGAAAACTGGAATCTTTCTCCTGCTTAGCCAGAAGGGTCTGACCATCGGGAAGATAGATCGGAGTGAGTGTGATTTTAGTCAATAATGTGAGTATTAAATGCTAAAGTAAGTACTAGCAGCCTGTCATGAGCCAGAAGTTGCTGCCCGCAGGAGTTTCAGTACAGGTGCAGGCACAACCGGAGGCTGCCACTTTCTCGTTACATTTCCTGCTGCTTGTGAATACCAGTTTTTTACATGCAGGGCAGTTGCCAAGTTTACAGCGTTTTTCATTACATTTATTTGCATTGTACTTAGGGCCCGGTACACATGGGCAGCATGCGGTGCCGCCGGCAGATACAACAATACTTCCACCTGGGCAGTTTTTGGTTGAGCCAGGTACAGTAGTGCCAGCTTCTGCTATTTTGTTGCCAGCAATCATTACACCTAGAATGGCAGGAGGAATATAGGCAGCCATTGTCAACAGCTTGCGTCGAGCAATCTGATCATTACTTAATTCCGGGCTGTTTTTTTCTTCATTCATAGCATTCACCTTTACCACTCTATCGGCTGGACAGAGGCATACTTTAGCTTAAGGTGCCCGCCTATGGCTAGTTCCAAATCAAATCAATCATATATCAGACAAAGGCTCGGTCAGATCACTGCTGGTGTGGAAATGGTCACTGAGCCTGATATTTCAAATGTTGATCTGTTTTCCGCATCTCTTAAAGAGGGTGTGAACGGTCTGCTCTGGCAAAAGATGGTTGAGTCAGATTTGATGGTTGATGAGAAATTCAGAGAGGCCTTGAATGGGCAGCTTCATGAATTGAAGCTGAAGCATATGCGTATGCAGCATGTGTGTGGTCGTATTCTACTCTCGCTTGACCAGGCGGGCATTCCTGTAATCTGTATGCGTGGCATGGCAGTGGCGGAGAAGCTCTATGGTGATCAGGCAGCGCTCAGACCTCAGAGTGATATTGACCTGCTGCTGCACGAAAACTGTATGCTCAATGCCAAGCAGGCATTATGGGACATTGGATTCAGGCCTGATCCAAAATATCGGAATATCTATTTTCGTGGCGATGTTTCTATCGATTTGCACTATGAGCCGCTGGGTATTGAGCGGATTCAGATGTGGCAATACCTTACCCCTCTCCGTATTGAAGACTTTTTAAAGTATGCTGAAGAAGGGCTACTTGCAGATGAAAAGGCGCTGTTGCTGCATCCGAGAGTTAACCTGCCGTATCTCTGCTTTCATGCCATGAAGCATTCGTTTGAGCGTTTGATCTGGCTCTATGACATTGCATTGCTGGCCAATCAACTTGGTGCAGAGGATGGTTGGGATGAGGTGCTGGCGGGTATTCATGAATACAGCCTTGAGCGACCCAGTTTTTACGCTCTCTCTTATGTGAAAGAGCATCTCGGCGCTACGCTGCCGGAGGGTCTGCTTGAGAAGATCAGGCCGGAGATGAATTTTGTTGAGCGCAGCCTTTTCAGACGCTTTATGAAGCATGAAACCATTCCGTTTCTGGCTGAGCGGTTGTTTGCACGCATGCAACCGGATTTCTTACATCGTATTCGTTTCTGGCGTGAGACGATCTATCCGAGATATGAAGTTCGTGAACAGATGGTGGAAGCGGGTTGTGTAAAGTGCAACTTTATTCGCAAGCGTCTGAAACAGCTCCTGAAAGCCACCTGGCTTTTTATTAAAGAGGGAGCTTCACTGTTCCGGTCGTAAAGAGCGACAAGGTTCGGCCTGGATAGTATTCAGGCCTGTTGAACCAGATGATTCGTTAAATATCTGAATCGAAAAAATCACCATTCTCTTCAATGACCGGGCCTGTTTCAGGCTCCTCGATGGGTGCGCTCCCTTCTTTAAATGCTTCCAGCAGCGTTGATTGAGTTCCCGCATTAGCAAGTTTACCTGTTTTACGATCAATCAGAGCCCATTCAATACCTTCTGGAGGCGTGAACGATTCAACTTTTTTACCCTTGTGAGCGCTTTTCATAAATGCCAGCCAGGTTGGCAGTGCGGCGCGAGAGCCTGTCTCCTGTCTGCCCATCGTTGTAGGGGTATCACGACCCGTCCACACGCCGGTCAAAACCTGAGGAGTGAAACCCATAAACCATGCATCCACCTGTTTGTTTGTTGTGCCGGTTTTACCTGCAGCTGGACGACCAAGCGCTCTTGCGCGGCGTCCGGTTCCACGGTCAATAACACCTTTCATTATGTTAGCAATTAAGAATCCGCTGGTTGGTTCAAGAATCTGCTCAGCCGGGCGCATGCCCTCTCCAACGGATAGAACAGGATCAACATGGCATGTCTGGCAGCGATGACCTGCAACGGATCTAAGCAGGCTTTTACCATTACGATCTCCAACCTGTTGAACAGTGACGGGTTTCCATTTTTTGCCGTTGCTCGCCAGAATGACATAGGCCTCGGTTAGCTGATCCAGCGGTACTTCGGTAGCGCCCAGAGAGAGAGCAAGCTGTCTTGGAAAATCGCGATCAAAGGGGAAATCGCGTAATTTATCGGTAAATGCACGAATGCCGATATTTTGCAGCAGTTTGATGGATGCGAGGTTGCGGGAGTGCTCCAGCGCATCACGTAGTGTGACAGGACCGGCAAATTTATTTTTGTAGTTCTCAGGGCGCCAGAAGTTGTCGGTGGACTGGCTGTCAAAGACAACAGGCGTATCCATAACGATGGTAGCCGGTGTTAATCCCTGTTCCAGTGCCGTGGCGTAGAGCAGGGGTTTAAAGGCCGAGCCCGGTTGGCGTTGAGCATGGCTAACACGGTCAAAATCTCCGAAATTGAAATCAAAACCACCGACCCTCGCCAGTACGGTGCCACGTTTCAAATCGATGCTGTAGAGCGCAGATTCAATGGACGGCAGCTGGGTAAGACGTATGCCGCCCTGACCATCACCTTGTAGAATGACTTCATCACCTGTGATCCATCTGAGAGGACGTTTCTCACTGCCAGCAGAGATATCGTCAGGCAGCTTTTCCCATTTCCATTTAGGCCGGGTTAAAACCCACTGCTGCCTGCCATCATTGAGTTTGAGATTACCATTGGGAAGAACCTCTTCAACCAGTGCGGGAAGAATCTGATCTTTGGCTAAAGGTGGCAGCTCTCCTTCGGGTTGTGCTGCACCCCATGTTTCCAGAAGTGCCTCCCAGGTTTCGGTTTCGTGGTGGGTGGGGATGCGATAGAACTGACGTTGCTCAACATCCAGAATCCCTTCACGAATGGCGCGAACTGCACTCTTTTCGACATCCGGGCTGTAGGGAATGATAATGGTCAAGCCCTGTTTTCTGAGTGTCTGCAGGCCAAACTTCTGAACAAGTTGATGATGAACTTCGTTGCCGTAGGCATTCACCAGACTGTTTTGAGGCAGGGGTGCGACAGTGATCTCTTCTTCCAATGCAACTTTAACATCATCCGCTCTTGCATAGCTGCTTCGTTCCATCAGATAGAGGACAGTATTGCGACGTTTCTTGGCCAGTTCAGGTTTCAGGTGCGGTGCATATTTGCTTGGTGCTTTGGGAAGGCCGGCCAGCATGGCGCATTCGCTAAGAGTCAGTTCATCCAGACGTTTGCCAAAGTAGCGCCAGGCTGCGGAGGTGACGCCATAGGCTCCACGTCCAAGATAGATGTGATTCAGATAGAGGTAGAGAATATCATCTTTGCTGAGTGCCTGCTCGATTCGATAGGAGAGAATCACTTCACGGATTTTTCTCGCATAAGTTCTCTCTGAGCTGAGCAGAAAGTTTTTGGCAACCTGCTGAGTGATGGTACTGCCACCCTGAACGGTGCGTCCTGCACGAATATTGGCAAGGGCTGCTGAAAGAATACGGGCAGGGTTGATGCCGGGGTGTTCATAAAACTGCTGATCCTCTGCAGCGAGAAAAGCACTGCGCAGCTTTTCGGGGATATCTTCGAATGGTGTGAGAATGCGGTGCTCATCAGCATATTCGGCCAGAAGCTCACCTTCAGTATTAAAAACACGAGATACCAGCGCAGGCTGATAGGCAGAAAGTTTGTTTAATTCCGGTAGGTTACTGGAGAAATAGAGGTAACCGACTATGGCACTAATCAGTGCAAAAATCAGCATGCCAAAGCCAGCTTTAAGTATGAGAGGTAAAAAGCGCATTGGGGCCAGTCTAGTTTTGGATGGGTGCAGACCGCAAGTTTGGAAGCTGCCGATGTGGTTACTCATGCCTGTCAGACCCTGAGCAAGATGATGTTTTACCGGTGCAATGTGAAAATTATTACCGCTTCAGTTTGAGCCAAGGACGTATTATCAGGCCTCTCTCTGGAGGTCTTATGGAAACAACGTGTGATAGGAAGCTGTCCGGGTTCACGCTGATTGAGTTGATGGTAGTCATTGCAGTTGGAGCCATTCTTCTAGGAATGGCAGTCAATGCTTATGCCAGCATGCGTGAAAGAACACGGATTGATTCAGCCAAAGAGCAAATTGTCAGTGTCTTGCAACAGGCAAGGCTAAGGGCGCTATCTTCGGGTGAGACTCAAACGGCCACATTCAGATATGTAACTGACGTTGTGACTTCAAACTCTAAAACGATAAGCTTTGATGAAGCCATAGACCTTGTGGGTTGCACGACTGGTGCTGATCAATTAAGGGGCATTACTACATTTACATTTAGTCGAAGAGGCACAGGTACAGCTGATACTATGCGTGTCCTGTCCGCATCAAGCGGGCGCGCATACAAGGTGATTGTATCCAATGTTGGTGGACGAGTCAGGGTGGAGAAAGATGGAGTCTGCTCGTGAATGAAAGGCCTTCTGAAAAGGGATTCACCCTGATTGAAACCATGATATCCATGTTGATTGTCTCTATTGGCCTCCTTGCAATGGCGGGTATGTTGATTACTAGTATTAAGGCAAACCATGCGAGTGAAATTAGAATGGATGCAAGCGCCTTGGCTCAGTCTCTAATGTCGCGTGTCAGTGCCAAAGCCAGAACTGCTGCTTATTCCGCTTCAACTGCAACATCCGATGCAGGAGAATTTCTTGGCGAGAAATTTAATGTTAATGGGCTTAATGGTGGTTATAAGACAACCGTTTTATTAAATGCCACAACTGTTTCCGGGTCTTTTGCAATGATCACCGTGAAGCTGGAGTGGGATGATCATGGTAGTATGAAAAATGTAACGCTTCTATCAGGTGTGTATACCAATTGAATTATTATACATTCAGATCAGAGAGTGGTGAAAAGGGATTTACCTTGATGGAGATGATGGTCACCATGGTTATCGCGATGGTAGTTTTAGGTGGCTTGCTGCTTAGTTTTACGCAGCAAAACTCAGAATATAAATATCAGAATAAGCGTATTGATGCGGTGCAGGATTTAGAGTTTGCAATCAAGTTTATCACTGAGGATTTGCGCTCAGCTCTTATTGATAAGGACTCTCTTTCAAGTTCGGTAACGATTGTTAATGATAGCACTGTTGGTGTAACTGACCCATATACAGACTCGTTGGATTTTAAGGTGTGGGAGAATGCTTCAGTGGCTGCTCTGCCTGCAAATAAGCGGGCTGATCGTAAATATTTATTCGACGAAGCTACACATGAGTTAAAATATGATCGACATTATCGAGCGGGCGATACACCTCTGCCTATTCTATCAAATGTAACTTTTTTTAAAATCTTTAATGACGGAAACACTGGATCATTTCCGCGAGGAGCTTTTTCAAGCTCAGGCATTCCCAGTGCCCAATCATCCATAAAAGTTAAAAAACCCGATGGTACAGATGCGAATGTTCCCGGCTATACGGTCCTTGTCGAAATTGAAGTAGATGCGGGTTATAAGCTGGGCATTCTCAGTGATGTCAAAGGCATCCCAAGCACGAAAAAAAGAATCTGGCGTTATGCTCAGGTCTATCCATTAACAGTAGTCGATTAAGAGGGAGGTTTATTATGTATCATAAATCAAAAAGTGAGCGTGGATTTATTTTGGTAACCAGTATTCTTTTGCTATCAATACTGACGATTCTAGGGGCTGTCTCTTTCTTTAAATCAAATGTTGAAATTAAGATTTCAGTTGGTTCGGCTCAATCTGAACAGGCATTTTCAGCTGCTCAGGCAGGGTTGGATTATACCTATTATTACTGGAAGCAGAACTCATCAGGTAAAACCGAATTTAAGAATCTTGGAAAGCTGGTGACAGCTGGGAGCCCGAATGTCTCTCTGTTAGTAAATAAACATGTCGATGAGATAAGCGACATTCCTACAGTACTTGTTGATATTGATGGTTGGGTACGGGCCAGTAATGCCAGAGTTTATACGCTTACAAGTGGAATGATGACAAAAGAAAGTAACAATGGCAGTTGGAATAATACGACCAATAAAAACAGACAGCAGGTAGCAGTATGGGCAGCAGATTATAAGAAACCATCGTCCCTTGATGATTATCCCTATGGCGATCATCAATCTTCTGTGGGAACTTGTTCAGAGTGTGTGGTGGTGGTCTATGCATTGGGTCGCTCTGGAAACAGTTACAGGCTTCTACGTGAATATATGTCTACTACTGATCGAATTATTCAAACTTTTGGAGCGCTGACTGATGCACCAAAATATAAAGATCGGAGTGATTGGTGCGCCAATTCGCTAACGGCGCATTCAGCCGCAGATAGCCCCTCTCTAACAAGTATTGCTACAGGGCTGCATACAGATACCCATATGATTGAAGCGACACAGGCACCGGGAGGCACTGCAGTTGCAGCCAATGGAGAAGTACAGACGTTCAGCGGGGCAGGCAAACCGTGGAATAATTCACGAAAAAGTAGTGGGGTCGCATTTGATAACAACCCCTATATTGTCTATGACCCGGGGAAAGTAGCAGTTGCAGGTTATTCTGCTATTGCAAAAGGATATATGGACGATGTTCAAAGCTCAGCAGTGGCTGCAGATAAATTTGGCAGTGGTTATATGGATTACTTTCAAAATGCGAGCAGTCAGCTGTTTCAGCTGGATGCGTATAGGGAGGCGGCTAATAGAATTTCGGGATTCGATACTGAAATGATTGGTAGTTATAAAGTGAATACAGGTGGGGGTGCTGCCGTTGGGGCCTCGCCCGGCACTCCACTGGGAAATTATACTGCACTTAAAACTGGTAATGGAAACCATGGTCGCATGGGTACGCTGCAGTGGGCAGATGTAGAGTATAATATTATCAATGCGAAGCCGATGTATGGACTGGTTCGCATGCTGGTTCCCGCGGTACGTGAATCCCATAAAGATGGTAAGACAGATGATGAAAAGAAACGAAAAGACATTGATTGTAATGGTGATGGTGATTATACGGATGCAGTGGATGTACTGGGGTTTAAGGCGAGTTTTTCATACAATAATAGTTCCGGTAAAAGTGATTTGTCAGCTGTGAGCGGTGCCAAGCTCATTGTTTACGGGGCTGGGTTGGTCGATTTCTTTTATGATGATGGGGATGGTATTTATGAGCCTGCATCGGAGCGGCTGCTTACCCCGCAGGAGGCACTGACCTTTAAAGTAGATGTCGAAATTCCACTTATGTTTAATCCGGCAATGGATGGCTTGAACCATAAGACAGGCTCATCAGATACCTCCTATACAGATATCACATCCTATCCAAACGGTGCGCCCAGCTGGAATCAGAGTACGGATGAATTGACGAATGGTGATGGTGTGATGGATTTGATTTGGGATGTCTGGAATACAGGGAAAACGTGGAGCGGAACTGTTTCTGCCGGGTGGACTTATCAAAATTGGATGTCGAAGAAACCGGATGGTTCAACCGATTGGCCAGCGGGTTGGACAGATAAGCTTGATGCTATGCTGGAGTATTATTTCAAAACTTCGGCGGCTGCCAGTAAGGCAACTTATTCATCCTCATCATTTTCAGGGGTAGAATCAAATCCTGATAAATTTTATATCAATACAGATAATGATCTTGTTGCTAATAAAGCTTCCTGGGCTGATCTTTTCCATACTTTTCTGCCCAGTGGCTATGTGCATGGCTGGAAGCGGGCCTTTGCCGAGACAGGGCTTGGTGCTGCATCGGGTACAGGGACGATATGGTCTGAGAAACTAATCCTCACGGGAAGTGATTATTTTAATGAGCGAACAAAATATTTTTATGTAACTCGAAACAGTGATGGTGAGGTACATATTGATAAAGATTTTGCAGATCTGCCTGCTGAGATGTATGCGGGTGGACTGGTGGATATGCACGAGGCATCCAATGTGAGCGGGGCGGTCTATTCACAAGGGCAGCTGGAGCTTGAGCAAAAGTCTGCAACGGCACACCAGTACATCAATGGTATTGTCATTTCCGGGTATGGAACCTATCTCGAATATGCTTCAGTAAAAGTGAATGCTACGGATGTAGATGGTAATGAGCTTTTAGATGATAAAGGAAAAAATATTAAGGTTGAGACCCCTTTAAATGCCAAAACGATTATTGCTTATGATAGCGTTTCAACAGACAACCTGCCGACCTCCCGATCATCCATTTCTCTAGGAAGAAAGTATTGGCAGGAATTGAAATGATTCGTTTATTATGGTCAGTTATTATTATTTCATTGGTTGCTGTGGTTGGTGACGTGCACGCAGAAACAATCTATCAATGGCGGGATAGATCAGGTCAGCTTCAGTTTACAGATAGTCTAGCTAAGGTGCCTCCTGAATATAGGAAAACATCAGCTCGAGATATAAGTGCGTTACAGTCAATGGCTATTGGAAGCGCTATGGAAAACCGTGTTGCAAAAATTAACGGGGAGGCTTTGTGGCAGAGCAAGTGTATTGAATGTCATCATATCGGTTTTGGAAAAACCAAGGATGGCCTTGGATTATCTCGAACATTGATTAATAGTACTACGAAGCATCCTCTAACAGTAGATACATTACTTCCAGTCCTGAGTAGTGCAGCAAGCGGTGGTGATTATGATATGCCCAGGCAGGACTTAAATAGAGATGAGTTAAGAGCCATTGCTAAGTATTTGTTAAGTGCTGTAAGTAAAAATATCGTGAGATAGGAAGATTCCAATCTGTTGAAAATCACGGTGTACCTTATTTATCAACAAATAAAGTATGAAGTCTCTCAAATGAGTTATGTGTGCTGGAAATGTGCAGAAGGCTGATTTATACTACTGTTTACTTGTGTTTTATTTCACATATCTACAGCTTTTACTTGAAGCGTGATGCTGGTCACTTAGGGAAGTTTATAGGACAGTAAGTTTGTGTCTAAATGAGCGCGCAGGCAATTATGAGCTTGACATTATCCTTTTAGATAAGCTAAGTTGCGTTTATACGTGCGAGTAAAACATCAACTTAGGAGGGCAAGTGGGCCTTTTTTCAGGAAGCAGTGAAGGATTAATTGGCATCGATATCAGTGCTACAGGCGTTAAGCTTGTGGAGTTGGGCCATAGTCGTTCCGGTTATGAATTGAAGTCCATGGCGATTGTTCCTCTTCCCAGAGATGCCATTGTTGAGAATACTGTAATTGATTCAATGGCTGTGTCTCAGGCCCTTCTTGATGCGATAGAGATCGCACGCCCTTCTACTCGAAAAGCCGCCATTGCTGTATCCGGCAATGCAGTAATCATTAAGACAGTAACCATGGCAACATCCACTGAGTTTGAATTGGAAACACAGATTGAATTCGAAGCAGACCAGCATGTCCCCTATGACATTGATGATGTTTATCTTGATTTTCAGATTTTAGGTGAAGTTCCGGAGAATCCGGAAGAGATGGAAGTTGTGCTGACCGCATGTAAGCGGGAAGTGGTGGACGATTACCAGCTTGTTTTGAGTGAGGCGGGCATTGAAACATCATGTGTTGATTGTGCCGTTTTTGCGCTTGAAAATGCATTGGAGATATTAGAAGACCAAACAAAAGATACTAGTGTTGATGGTTTCGAAGAAGATGTGGCTCCAGCTGTTGCGATGGTGAATGTCGGCGCAAATCTAATCAATGTAAACATTATGATTAATGGCCAGATGGCATTTGTTCGTGACCAGTTTTATGGTGGTCAAAATCTGACAGAAGAGATTCAGAAAGAACATAATATCAGCTATCAGGCTGCTGAAGAGATGAAGACCGAGCGCTTCTCAGAGATTAATTCCGAAGCATTAGAGCGTTTTTATGTGGGCCTAACCTCTGAACTTGTTAGGTCATTGGACTTTTATGCTGCAAATCATGCAGAGCATCCGGTGCAAAAACTGCTATTAAGCGGCGGTAGTGCCAGGATTCCTGATATTGCAAATGAGCTTGAGCAACGTCTTGGTATTGAGGCAGAGGTTATTAATCCTTTCCTGAACATTAAGGCTTCTGCACGGAAGTTTGATATAGATTATTTAAACAGGATTGGCCCTTCCATGATGGTTCCTATTGGACTTGCCGTGCGGAGTTTTGACAAATGATTCGCATAAACCTCCTTCCATACCGGACTGAACGCCGCCAAAGTCAGATCCTGCAGCACATTGCCATTTTGATGGGGATGATTCTTAGTATCAGTACGGTTCTATTCTTCGTTGATCTGTACAAGACATCCGAGTTAACCACGCTGGAAGATGAATTCAGTAGTTTGAAAGCACAAAATGATGTTCTGAAAAAGAAAATTGGTAAAATTCGGAACCTGGATAAATTGCGGGCTGATGTGGAGCGTAAACTGGCGCTGGTTGATAAGCTTCAGGAAGGAAGGTTCAACTCACTGGTATCACTGAATGGACTGGCTGAAGTGATTCCTGAAAACGTATGGTTAACAAGTATAACTGATTCTGCTGGAGCACTGGCGATTAGTGGCTTGGGTGAAAGTAATAAAGCAGTTGCAAATTTCATGAGAGCATTGGATCAGTCACCACTGTTTGCCAATATCAATTTAAAAACTATTGCGCGTACACAGGCTGGGAATGTACCTGTTCGACAATTTAGTCTGACATTAAATCGAATTATTGAGCAGAAAGAAGAGAGTGCTGCCAACAAGGGGAGTGGGGCATGAATTTAGATGCTTTAAACCTGGATGCACTTAGGCCAATACTTCCGATTCCAGCCTGGCAAAAACTTATTGGGCTTGCAGCTATATTTGTGCTTATTCTTGTCTCTTATCTTTACATGGGCTGGATGCCTCTGCAGGAGAGCATTGAAAACCAACAGGCACAGGTTGAGTTGCAAAGAGTTATTCTTAAGAGGAATCAGATGCTGGCAAGAGACTTGCCAAGAAAGCGTGAAGAGTTTGCCAAGTTGGAGAAGCAGTTGAAGGTGGCGCTTAATATGTTGCCTAAACAGTCTCAGATTCCTGATCTGCTGGAGAGTGTATCCTGGGCGGGTAAGGATTCAGGACTGGAATTTAGTGTTTTTACTCCAAAAGGGGAGAACGTAAAACAGATTTATGCAGAAGTGGCTGTAGATATCAGTGTAACCGGTAGCTACAGACAGTTGCTTACTTTTCTTAAACGTGTGGGCGAAATGCCTCGAATTGTTGCAATACAGAACCTGGTATTAACTCAGGGAAAGGCTGGCGGATCATTGTCAGTTAAGGGAAACGTTATGACATACAGATTTGTTGACGCTGCACAAAAACCAAAAAGGCCGAGATAGTGATGATCAATTGTAAAAAATTGGCTCCGGGGGGCAAAAATGATGTTTAGTCACGGAGATTTAAAAAGTATGGAATATCCTCGTTTAACAGGATTGAAGAGATATTTATCAATATCAGCATTTGCATTGTCTATGTTTATGGCAACCATAATGTTACCAGCTCTGGCTGAGGCATCTCAGATTAATAGTGTCGCTCTGATGGATTCTGAGAGTGGAGATGTTGTTCGGATTGAAGCTGATTCCGCACTCGAATATCAGATATTTGATCTGGATGGGCCGCCAAGAATGGTTTTGAATTTTCCTGGAGCATCTATAAGTAGTGATGTCGGCTCGATGCAACCTGATGGCTCGGGCGTGACCAGTGTTTTCCCTGTGAAGAGTGAAGATGGAGTCCGGATTGAGATTGGGCTAAGCGAAATGATTGGCTATAAAGTTGAAGATAATGGAAATGCACTGATTATACGGTTTTCTCAACCTAATGCAGAAGATGATCAATCTGCTACTGCAGCTAAACTTAAAGATATTGAAGTGCGTGATAGAGGCTCCGTCACTGAGCTTGTTCTTCGTGGTGAAAACATGGATGCAAGCCATAATGCGTTCCTGACAAATAAAGACCATACACTAATTCTTGATTTTTGGGGCGCATCTTCCGTTTTGCCGAAAGAATTTTACCAGTATTCAACCCAGCGTATTAGGAATGTTACTGTTGGAGAGGCTGAAGGCCGTGTAAGACTTGTTATTGGTTTGATTCCTGGCGGAGATATGAATCGCCAGATGGATGCTGATTCAGGGCAGCTTGTTGTACGTTTTGGTAATGTTTCTCCAAAACGCAGAAGTGCGGCCGTAGTTGTTGAAAGCGTGGATTTCCAGCCTGATGACCGAATTGCACACATTGTTGTTCGTACCGATGTAGTTAACCCTGTTGTAAATATCAATGAGAAAGACGGTAGTGTGATAATCAACCTTAAAAAGGCTCAGCTGGCCAGTGGACAGGAGCGATCACAGGATGTGCGCGCATTCCCAGGGCCAATTAATCAGATCGATAGCTATACAATTGGTGATGATATTCGAATTGTTGCCAGGCTTAGAGATAAAGTGAATGTTACGACATTCCAGCAAGGCAATCTGTTCACAATTAATCTGGAGCCACAAGATCTTTATCTGGCAAGAAGTGGAAGTGGTACTGAGGATGCGTTTGCCTATTCCGGTCAGAAAGTTACGTTTGACTTCAAGGATATTGATATACGTAACGCGCTGAAACTCATATCTGAAATGAGTGATCTGAATATCATTATGGCAGATGATGTTTCAGGTAAGTTAACCATGCGACTGGTTGATGTTCCCTGGGATCAGGCCCTTGACCTTATTCTGACTGCACGTGGGCTTGGACAGGAAAAAACTGGAAATGTAATGCGTATTGCACCTGTTGAGGTGTTGCGTGCCGAGTATGAGTCCAAATTGCAGGCCCGCAGGGGATCAGAGCAGCTGGAACCACTGGTTACAGAGTTTATCACACTGAGTTTCACCAAAGTTGCTGATGTTAAAACAATGCTTGAAGGAGCTTCTGCCAACGCAACAAAGGGTGGGGCAAAATCTGCACCAGAGGCTACATCAGCCAGTTCATCGAGTGAAACAAGTGTAGGTATTCTCTCTCCAAGAGGTAGTTTTCTGGTAGATGAGCGTACCAATACATTAATCATTAAAGACACTCAGGCTGCAATCAATAGCGTGAAGCGGTTGATAGCAACCATTGATAAACCTGTTAAGCAGGTGTTGATTGAAAGTAGAATTGTTGAAGCAAAAGATACTTTCCAGCGTGAATTTGGTATTCGTTGGGGCGGCAAATTTTCAGATAGTAATACAGGTGTTGGATTTCCTAATGCGGTTTCTGTCCAGGGCGCTGGTGCTGGTACATCAGTCGGCAATAGCACTACTCTGGTAGATTTGCCTGCTGCCTTTGGCGCGGCTCTCGGAAGTGGTGGTGCGCTTGGACTTTCTCTGGGTTCAGTAGCCAGTGCGATAAATCTTGATCTTGAGCTATCGGCATCTGAGGCAGATGGAGATACAAAAATTATCTCTAACCCGCGTGTTGTGACCACTAACCTTAAGCCAGCATTTATCAAACAGGGTATTCAGATTCCATTTGTTACCCCTGGTACAGCCAATAGCCCTCCGACTACGACGCTGATTGAAGCACTGCTGGAGCTGCAGGTTACGCCACAGATTACTGCTAATAATGGCGTAATTCTGGATGTGATTGTGAAGAAGAACTCTCCTGATGCAAATTCAGGTGGTATTGATACCAAAGAGATTAATACCAACATATATATGAGAAATGGCGAAACTGTTGTAATTGGTGGTGTCTACGAACGTACTACATCCGATATTACAGGTGGCGTTCCGTTGTTATCAAAAATCCCGGTTCTCGGCTGGCTCTTCAAGAAAAATGAAGTTGTTGATGATAAATCGGAATTGTTGATTTTCTTAACTCCAAAAATTCTGAATACAGTTGGTAAGTAAGGTTAATATTTAATTTGCTTATCTTAATTGGTCCGATGGGATCGGGTAAATCGACAATCGGGCGGCTTTTAGCCGCCCGATTTCGTATGCAGTTTATAGATTTGGATGAGATGATTGTTGATCGGGCAGGTAAGCCAATTCCTCGAATATTTGAAGAGGATGGTGAGTGCATTTTTAGGGCGCTTGAGGGAGAGACACTTGAACGCTTTACCTCCGAAGTTAATCCCATGGTCATCGCAACTGGCGGTGGTGCTGTATTGAGCACACCTAATCGTGAGCGAATCAAACGTGTCGGGAAAACTATCTGGTTGGATGCTCCCCCTGAAATTTTGGCAGAGAGGATAACGGGCGATCTCAATCGACCTCTTCTTAAAGGCGTGAATCCACTTCAAAAAGCAAGAGAACTGAATATGCAACGAAGGCCAATATATGAGACATGTGCAGATTTTAGAGTTGATACATCGATATTGAGTGTTAATGAAGCAGTGGATGAGATAGCAGGTTATCTGTCAGAGTGTGCAGATGAATGATTTGAATATTTACCGTGTTGACCTGGAAGAGCGTTCATATGATATCCATATTGAATCCGGATGTCTGCCATCGATTGGAAAAGCCGTCACAGAGCTGTTTGGAGCGCCGTCACGCTGTTTGATTGTGACCAATGAGGTTGTAGGGCCTCTCTATCTTGAAACGGTTAGAAAGAGCCTCAAGGCATCTGGCTGGCATGTTGAAACATCAGTATTGCCTGATGGTGAGAAATACAAAAACACAAGCACATGGATGAGAGTGATGGATGCGTTGGTGGCGTCCAAGCTGTCGCGCAATGAACCGGTGATTGCTTTGGGTGGTGGCGTAGTTGGCGATATGACCGGCTTTGCTGCATCCTGTTATCGGCGTGGAATTCCGTTTATTCAGGTTCCCACAACATTGCTGGCTCAGGTTGATTCCAGCGTGGGTGGTAAAACTGCGATCAATCACCCTCATGGTAAAAACATGATCGGAGCCTTCTATCAGCCACGACTGGTCTGGATTGATCCGGATGTATTGAAGACTCTGGAAATACGCGAGCTTCGTGCGGGCGTTGCAGAACTGATCAAGTATGGTTTGATCAGAGATAACCAGTTTTTCAGTTATCTTGAAGAGAATGTGAACGGGCTTCTGTCACTGGATTCCGAAGTTGTATCACAGGTTGTACACACATCATGTCGTCATAAGGCTGAAGTAGTGATGGCTGATGAAACCGAACAGGGCTTAAGGGCTCTGCTCAACCTTGGACATACATTTGGCCATGCGATTGAGTCGATGACACATTATAGCCAATATCTGCACGGTGAAGCGGTTGCACTTGGAACGCTGATGGCTGCACGTCTCTCTTATAAACTGGGCCACAGTTCAGAAAATCATGAGATGCGGATTGAAGCGCTTTACAAAACAACAGGACTGCCTACTGCAATCCCGCAATTTCCAGCTGATCAGTGGCTTGATGCAATGGGGCACGACAAGAAGAATGTCGGCAGCAGAATCCGATATATTCTTCTCAAAGAGATCGGAGATGCCTTTATTGCCGAAAATGTATCCGATGATGATATCCGTAGTCTGATTGACTCATTTCAATAAAAAAGGCGGCCTGTTTGCAGACCGCCTTTCTCAATTAACGAAGCAGTTGTTAGTCATCACCACCAAGCATACCAAACATGACAAGTAGATTCTGAAACAGCAGAAAGACATCAAGGTAGAGTGTCAGCGCTGCAGAGATAAACTCATTGTTCGGATAGTCACGTAGAATATTTGACGTGTCATACAAAATGAAGGCCGAGAATAGCAACACACCCATGCCGCTCACTGCCAGTTGCAGAGTGCTGGATTCAAAAAAGAAGTAGTTCGACAGGCTCAGTACAATCATGGCGACAAGCCCTGTCCAGACAAACCCTTTCAGGAATGAGAAATCTTTACGGGAGTAAAAGACATAGGCTGTAAGCGTTACAAAAGTAACTGCAGTGGTCATAAATGCCTGTGTTACCAGCATGCCTGACTTGGCAGATACCATGCTGATCAGCGGAGCAATTGCCATTCCTGTCAATGCGCCAAAACCGAGCAGTGCAGCAAAGTTGATTCCTGCCTTATGGCGGACCGCCTGCACTACGAAGATGCCACCAATCATGGCGAAGAGCATCATAAATGGATGTTCATATGGAAAAGCAATTCCCATAGAGAAATAGGCACCGGCACTGCCGGCAGCAATGCATAGCGCCAACATGCCATAGGTTTTACCCAGGAATGTGATTCTGTCATCAGTCTGGACGACGGAAGATGTGATGGATGCTTGCATTAAAGACCTCTCAAAAAATATTAATCAGCATGCGAATTTGCATGCTTTGTGGCAGTGCGTCAAGGAAGGTGATGTTTATCAGGGTGAATAACTTCAGCATCGATAATGGTTGTGCCGTGTTTTCTCTGACCTGAGACCTGAGCCAGAATAATTCGACGTCCCAGCCAGTTTCTAATCATTGGAATCAGGAGCAGAAAACCAATGAGATCAGTAATGAATCCGGGGATGAATAGCAAGATGCCTGATAGGGCAATCATCGTGCCATGCAACATCTGTTCAGCTGGTGGCTGACCTTGATCTATCAGTTCTTTAGCTTGAACAAATGTACGCATGCCCTGATGACGGACAAGTATGCCTCCGAGTGCCGCTGTTAGAAGACAGAGTGCAATGGTTGATAGGCCGCCAATTCCAGACCCGACTTCAATCAACAGATAGAGCTCGGCCAGAGGTAGCAGAATGAACAGGGCAAAAACAAATTTCAGCATATCGAATATATGGGGCTTCTACTCTGTAAATTCAAGCCTGAATTTTAAATAAAATATTTACTCTACTGGAAGGCAGAGCGAAGCCAGTGTCAGGATTCCAGATCTCATCGCCTTTTCATCAATATCAAAACAGGCATGGTGAAGGGGATAGCGTGTAGATGGGCTGCTACCGGTGCCGAGCCTTATCAGACAGCCAGGGATGTGTTGCAAAAACTCTGCAAAATCTTCACCTCCCATTGAGGGCTGATCTATATCAACAATCGGTATGTCCGGGGCATAACTGTTCAGAGCTCCGCGAATCTCTTCAATGCAATTCGGATCGTTTGTGAGCATGGGGGTGGCGTGACGCATATGAAAACTTGCTGTGGCTCCCCAGGTCTCAGCGGTCTGCCGGATGATCTGATCCATACGGGTCCTGATCTCTTCGTGGGTTGTCGTATTGAGACTTCGAACCGTGCCTGAAAACTGTACCTTGTCCGGCATGACATTGGCGGCATGACCTGCACTGATCTGACCAATGGTCAACACTGCCGGATGCATGGGGTCCACCCTTCGGCTGACAATATGGTGGAGTGCCTGAATGATATGGCTGGCAATCAGAATGACATCGATACATTCATGAGGCCGGGCGGCATGGCCACCGTGACCAGTGATTTCAACTTCAAACATATCTGCTGCAGCGCACATTGCCCCACTCTTCAATCCAATGCTTCCGGCAGGAAGATAGGGGTAAACATGCAGGGCATAAGCCCGATGAGGCTTGATGTCAGCCAGAACACCATCATCCAGCATGGCCTTTGCCCCTTCGGTAATCTCTTCAGCAGGCTGAAAAACAGCAGCAACATTGTAAGGGAGTCTGACACCCAGTCTGATTAGCAGCGTTAACGTACCGAGCAGAATGGCGCTGTGAGCATCGTGGCCACAGGCGTGAGAGATACCATCTTCTTTGGAGCTGTATTCACACTGCTTGGCATCCTGAATGGGCAGAGCATCCATGTCAGCTCGCAGGAGAATCGTTTCAGTAGACTTGGCAAGTGGCTGGATAGCTGCTGGAAGCGTTACCAGAAGACCGTGCCCGCCGATATGTTCCCGGACATCGCAGCCCAGTTTTCTGCACTGTCCCGCAATGAAAGCAGCACTGTTTTTCTCTCTGCCTGAAAGTTCGGGGTTTTGGTGAAGGTGTCGCCGTATGGCAATGACATCATCCATGATCTCATCGACAATGGTGTTCACGCTGTCCGTTGTAATGTTCATAAAGGCTGGCTCCATCCATCTGTCTGCATCATAAGATCAACAAGGTTTTCCAGACTGTTGCTCTGTTGAAACAACATTCGTTGACGCGCTGCGCCATCGCCTGATTTGTGCCAATGGGGCAGTTGCTCTTTTACAATGGTTAAATCTGCGCTCTCCGCACCGTGTTCAGCAAGCCAGTGCAGACGTTTCTCAATCCAGAAGAGCAGGGAGATCGGCTCTTCACTGACAGGATCAATGATTTCAGACTGCATGCCATAGCGGCATGCACGCCAGCGATTTTCTCTGATCAGCGAAGGGTGTACCTTTTTCCCCGGCTCGATATTCATGGCTGCCATAACTTCAGCCCGGGCGTAGGCGATGTAGGCGGACGCATCATTTTTAGTGGCCGGCATATCGCCAATTCTGATTTCCAGGGTGCCAAAGTCCGGGTGGGGGCGCATCTCCCACCAGATATCACGAACAGAATCAACACTCCCGGTAGCCAGAAGTCGTCCGGCACAGTGTTCAAAGTCTTGCCAGTCATGAAAGTAAAATGGCATACCTCCCTGACTCAGCCCTTCAAAAATTTTCACCCGGCTGGAACAAAGGCCGGTGTCATCTCCCTGCCAGAAAGGTGAGTTGGCGGAGATGGCCAGAAACACCGGAGAGATGGGCAGCAGTTGATTCATCACATGGATACAGCTGTCACCATCGGGCATGCCAACATGGACATGGATACCAAAAATATTAAAACGGTGTGCCATCCATTGAAGACGCTCAAGCAACCTGTGGTAGCGAGGGTCATCGGAAACAACCTGATCCCGCCAGCGGGAGAAGGGGTGTGTGCCAGAGCTCAGAAGTGCAGCCCCCATTGGGGAAAGATGTTGGATCACCTCTTCTCGCAGGCTGGAGAGATCATCCATGCATGCAGTTGTTGAGTGATGAATATTCGTATTGATTTCAATGGTGGAGGTGAAGAGCTCCTGCTTGATTCTTGGAGTGCTGGGGATTTTTCTCAGAAGTTCGGGTGCAATCGGAATCTGTTTCCCATTGCTTGCATCCACAGTGATCCACTCCATCTCGACACCGGTTGATCCGGGCGTGGATGATTGAAATGAAATATGATTAGTCTCTTCTCGTATCATCACTGACTATTATAGCGAATCCATGGAATAAATGGGGCGATGTCCCATGTTTCTCAATGCTCAGTTGTGTTTTACCCACGCATTCAGAGCCTGTTGCATTCGGTCTGCCCGTTCATGTTTGCCAAGTTGGTGTAACAGATCAATCA
>JBEQLD010000120.1:0-5003 GCA_040326115.1 Mariprofundaceae bacterium
GCAGGCTGCAGTGTGGTGTATGGCAGGCCGGTGATCTCTCCAAGCCAGTTTTGCAGTTCATAAAGCAGTTCAAGAGCACCCTGAACAGTGTGCTCCGGTTGATCCGGGTGAATGCCTGCAAGTCCCGGAAGGCGAACCACCTGTTCGTTCACTCTCGGGTTGTATTTCATGGTGCAGGAACCCAGCGGATAAAATCCGGTTTCAATGCCATGGTTCCATTGCGAGAGACGAACAAAATGGCGTACGGCTTCCGGCTCGGAGAGCCCGGGAATGTTGGCCGGTTTTTCACGAACAAATGCGCTGAGTTGATCAGAAACCTCGCCGGTTACACCCGGCAGACTGATGCTGGTTGCAGCTTCATGCGCATGTTCGAACAGAAGCGGCTCTTCATGCATGAGCCCGCTTGTGCCCGAGTATTTTGAAGTTGGGTTGTTTGGAGTGCTCACTGTGCAGCCTCCAGAAGTTCCAGATATTTGTGAATATCTGATTCCTCAACCATTTCAGTGGTTGCAACAAGAAGATGTTTTGGCTCGGCCTCAAGCTCGAACTTTTCAAGTGGAATGCCTGCAAAGATGTTCTCTGCTTCTGCCTTGGCAAGAAAGCTGTCGCGGCTGGTCTGGTTTGAAAAGCTCAGAACGGTTTCATTGAAGTGAGCACCGTCTGCTGCTTTTACATGGCCGGGAAGATTATTAACCAGTTTCTGCAGGGCAGCAGCGGAGTGCTCTGCTACGGTTTTCAGTCCGGCATCACCCATCAGTGTCATGTAAGTGGCTGCTGCCGTGCACATCAGACCCTGATTCGAGCAGATGTTGGAGGTGGCCTTCTCACGGCGAATATGCTGCTCCCGGGTTGAAAGTGTTAATACAAAGCCACGTTTGCCATTGGCGTCAGTGGTCATGCCGCAGACACGACCAGGCATCTGGCGAAGCAGTTTCTGTGTGCAGGTGAATATGCCCAGATGCGGGCCACCAAAGCCCATCGGGATACCAAGCGACTGCCCGGAACCCACAACAATATCAGCACCAAACTCACCGGGAGCCTTGATCAGTCCAAAAGCAGATGCATCGGAGAAAGCAACGACCATCAGAGCACCTGTTTCATCACATTTGCTGCGGATGTCCGATAGGTCATAGACGCTGCCGTAAAAGTCAGGGTACTGAATAATCACGCAGGCGGTTGTGTCATCGATGCTGGAGATCACTTTCTCAACATCGGTTTTGAAGCCTACACAGGGGACTTCAACGGTTTCACCGCCCAGATGTGAGAGGTAATTTTGGGTTACTTC
Source organism: Mariprofundaceae bacterium (assembly GCA_040326115.1). Taxonomy (GTDB): domain Bacteria; phylum Pseudomonadota; class Zetaproteobacteria; order Mariprofundales; family Mariprofundaceae; genus WSZY01. The sequence goes on from JBEQLD010000120.1 coordinate 1,286, forward strand.
GCGGTAGCGTGGATTGACACTGCCGGCGATAACAACACGCTCACGGCGTTTAACTCTTTTGGCCATCAAGGCTGCTTCAGCCACACTGGTTGCTGCGTCATACATCGATGCATTGGAGATATCCATGCCCAGCAGGCGGGCTGTCATCGTCTGATATTCGAACAGCACCTGAAGTGTGCCCTGGGCAATTTCCGGCTGGTAGGGGGTGTAGGCTGTAAGGAATTCACCACGGGAGATGACGTAATCGACAACGGCTGGAATAAAATGGTGATAGGTGCCGCCGCCCAGAAAATAGCTGTGACTGCCTGTATGGCTGTTCTGTTCAGCAGCCCTGTTGAACTTGCGAACAATCGCCGCCTCTGAAAGGGCGCCGGGCAGATTCAGGCTCTGAGTTTCAATTTGAAACCCGGTAGGGATATCGTTAAACAGTTCGCGCATACTGGAGAGACCAATGGTCTCCAGCATGACTGAACGGTCTGCATCAGTGTGCGGCAGAAATCGCATGGATCAGCTCCGGTAGGTTAATTTGTTGAGAGTTACTCTTCTTCCAGAAGTTTACTGTAGGCATCTGCATCCATCAGGTGGGAGTAGTCATCACCACTGATTTTAACCTTTGCAATCCAGCCATCGCCATAAGGGTCTTCATTGACCTTTTCCGGAGTCTCTTCAAGCGCTTCGTTGTTTTCAGTCACTTCACCTGCAATCGGCGCATAGACATCGGAGACCGCTTTGACCGATTCAACAACGGCAAACGCATCGCCCACTTCAATGGTATTTCCTACATCCGGAAGCTCAACAAAAACGATGTCACCGAGCGCTTCCTGAGCATGGTCAGTCAGGCCAAGCGTAGCGGTATCGCCTTCGATACGTACCCACTCGTGGTCTTTGGTATATTTCAGATCTGCTGGAATGCTCATGGCGCTCTCCTCTCTAATACGTTCGACAGACTAATTACGAACGTTGCTTCGCACAAACGGTGAGCTTGTTCTCTCTGCCGGAACAGGTTTGCCACGAATTTCGATGGCCAGATCACCTTCGGCAGCATGCTTGGGTTCAACATAGGCGATGGCAACCCCACAGCCTGCAAGGGGTGAGTGCATACCGGATGTCACTTCACCAACCTCTTTGCCGTCAGCGACTACTTTATAATGTTCACGTGGAATGCCACGGGCTGTCAGTTTTAAGAAAACCAGCCGTTGTCTGGGGCCTTCGGCCTTGCGTTTTTCAACGGCCTCTCTGCCAATGAAGTCACCTTTATCAAGTTTGGTAATCCACATCAGCCTGGCCTCGACAGGTGTGACCCGGTCGTTGATCTCATGTCCGTAGAGGGCATAACCCATCTCACTTCGGAGCATATCGCGCGCCGCCAGCCCGATAGGCTCAGCACCACTCTCTTCCAGCAGTTGCCAGATCGCTGTGGCAGCACTGTTGGGAATATAGATTTCGAAGCCATCTTCACCGGTGTATCCGGTTCGGGAGATGATGGCATCTGCACCGTTAATCTGCGTAAGTGTGAAACGATAATATCCCACACTATCCAGATCAGTGTCTGTCAGTTTCTGTAGCAGGTTTTGGGATTCTGCGCCCTGAAGCGCAAGCAGAACGGTATCATCCGACTCATCGGAAACAGTTACATCAAAGTTCGCAGCCTGCTCGTTCAGGTGAGCAATATCCTTATGACGGTTGGCAGCGTTGATGCAGAGGTAATACTCATGGTCATTGATACGGTAGGTGGTGATATCATCAATGAAGGTTCCCTGCTCGTTCAGAAGGGCGGAATAGTGTACCTGCCCATCCACCAGTTTGGAGACATCATTGGTGGTAATATACTGCAGGAACGCAAGGGCACCGTCCCCTTTGACGCGAACCTGTCCCATGTGAGAGATGTCAAACAGACCGGCTTTGCCGTCACGGACAGCCTGATACTCTTTCAGTGCTCCGAGTGGGTATTGCACCGGCATCTCGAAGCCTGCAAAAGGAACCATCTTTCCCTTAAGGCGGAGGTGTTCATCAAACAGGGGTGTTTTAGCCAGCGGTGTATCTGAGCCTACGCTCATTCAGGATCGCCAACATGGGTGCGGAATGCGGAGATGGTATTATATAGAAGCATGGTGATGGTCATCGGGCCAACACCGCCCGGAACCGGAGTAATCCATGAGGCATGTTTTGCAGCGGTTTCAAAATCTACATCACCGGTCAGTTTGCCATCATCCATGCGGTGAATACCGACATCAATCACAATAGCACCCTTTTTGATCCACTCGCCCTTGATCAGGCCCTGTTTTCCGGCAGCGGCCACGACAATGTCGGCACGCTCAATATGCTGTTGCAGGTCACGGGTGAAGCGGTGGGCAATGGTTACGGTGGCTCCGGCAAGCAGGAGTTCAAGCGCCATTGGACGGCCAACCATATTCGATGCGCCGACAACAACGGCCTCCTGTCCATGCAGGTCGATACCTGTCTCTTCCAGTAGCTTCATGCATCCATAAGGTGTGCAGGGGCGCAGGGCAGGCATTCTGGCGGCCAGACTTCCTATATTATAGGGCTGAAAGCCGTCAACATCCTTGTCCGGGTCGATGGCGGTAATGATGGTTTCAGTGTTGATATGATCAGGTACGGGCAGTTGAACCAGAATGCCATCTACCTTCGGATTGTGATTGAGTTCGCTGATCAGGCCCAGCAGGTGTTGCTGGGTTGTATCGGCAGGCAGTTCATGGGCAAAAGAGGTGATGCCGACCTTTTCGCAGGCAAGTTTTTTGTTTCGCACGTAGACATGTGAAGCAGGGTCATCACCGATGATAATTACAGCCAGACCCGGTGCACGCCCATGGGTGGCCTTAAGCTCCGAAATTTCTTCGTTCATGCCATTGCGCATACGTTCGGACAGGGCTTTCCCATCAAGGATTTTTGCAGTTGCCGTATTCATAAGGGGGCGGATTGTTGCAGGATTGATGGATTCGGTAAATCTTTTAGATACGGCTGCGGGCTCCTGCCCTTCGCCTTTGAACGTTACGCAAGAGCGCGGTCTTGCTCCTCTTACGGCCTGACTACCGTCTGGCCGCCCCACCTCCTGTGTGGAAGGGGTGGTTTTTTGATGGTGAAGGGGCAATGTTTGCTGTTCAAATGAAGGAGTGATTATGCGGTTACATCATGTAGCACTGATTGTAAGTGATCTGGAGCGTTCGGCAGAATTTTATGAGGGGGTCCTGGGGCTTGAGCGGGAGCTGCGCCCTGATCTGGGGTTTCCGGGGTTGTTCTATGGGCTGGGGAGTGGCCAGCAGATTCACCTAATGCAGATTGATAATCCATATGATGGATGCGAGTTGCCCGATCATGGTGGTCGGGATTTTCATGTCGCGCTGGCTACAGATGATCTGGATGATTTGATTTCAAAGCTTGAGGTGGCAGGTATTATATATAGTAGAAGTCGATCAGGCAGAGCCGCTATTTTTTTCAGGGATCCTGATGGTAATGCAATTGAGATGATCAAAGAGACTTAATCAAGAAAGTCATGAATGGCCCCTGGAAATTTCAGACGGGGGAGGTCTGAATCAAAAAAGAATCAAGAAAAACATACATAGCCCTTCTTCTTTGCGTGCCCAAAGAAGAAGCAAGAAAGGGCACCCCGGCATCTGACTGCCCTGCGGGTTCCCTCAGGCTGCACATGAAAATGGGCGCGACGTTGCTGCTTGATCCCATTTGCATGTTTGCTTCGGCA
>JBEQLD010000121.1:0-4982 GCA_040326115.1 Mariprofundaceae bacterium
TCAGACGCTTTAAGCAGCTCTTCAATGCTCTCTTCAGCTCCAGTCATCACAGTGACGCCGATACTGATAGTGACTCCAACCAGGCCTGATGCCACCTCAAGTTTCAGCTTTGATACATCTTCCCTGATTCGCTCTGCAACGCCTACAGCTTCGTCCAGAGCGGTTTCAGGAAGCGCAATGGCAAACTCTTCGCCACCAAATCGGGCCAGGACATCCACCTCTCGAAGTGCATTGTCGATGATGACAGAGACCATCTTCAAAACATCATCCCCAACATCATGCCCATGCTCATCATTGACTGATTTAAACAGGTCAATATCCAGCATCATGAGAGAGAGCGGATGTTTGTAGCGGATGCTGCGCAGACGAATCTCATCTGTACGTTTATAAAAAGAGCGTCTGTTACCAAGGCCTGTTAACGGATCGGTCAGGGAGAGTCTGCTTAACTCATTGGCTTTATCACTTATCTGTTGATGCATCTCTCTAAAAGCGAACTGAAGCTTAACCACTTCATCGGAAGAATCGGAATTCGAATCGGAGCTCTCCAGTGTTTTACTCTTGATTTCATGTGTCAGCTCAACAACAGGTTCTACGATCCGCACTTTAAATATGAAGGCGACGACAATCGTTACAGCTATCAGTAAAAATGATGCGATGATAAATAGCAGTTGCAATATGTTTTTCTCTTTGCTCAAATCTTTCTTTCGCAACTTCAGTAGCTTCTCTTCGGTGTGAACAAATTGCTCTAAAGTTTTGCGAATGGAGTCCATATAGAGCTTACCGTCATTGCCTAAGACAATGGCCAAAGCTTCCTCATACTTGCGTTCATGTTGAAGGTTAATGGTCTGTTGCAGCTCATCAAACTTTTTACCCATATCTATCTCTATATCATCAAGTTTATGCTGCTGTGCAGGATTGTCGGAAGTAAGCTCCCTAAGATCACTAAATTCGGATTTGGCTAAAATGAGACCGGAATAATAAGGCTCAAGATATGATTGCTCTCTGGTGAGTAGAAAGCCTCGCTGACCCGTTTCAGCATCAATCAGATGAGATAAATAGGATTTACTCTTACTGATTACTTCATGGGTGTGAACAACCCATTGTCGACGCTCTTCTGTAGCCTGATTCTCTAACACAATGGCAAGGATAACAGTTCCCTGAATTACAAGAATGAATCCGAACAGTGTATATAACAATCGACTCAGGCTGCTCTTATAAATCAAAAAAACTCCTATATAAGACAAAATCAATCTTTAACAGTCATTATAGATGATATCGGAAATTTTTCTTAACACTTGAGGCATAACAGCCAATGAATGAAAATATCCCCCCCTGCTGCGCAACTTTTGCACATTGTTGATATTGTCAACTAAATTAGACTTCCTCCTGTAAAGGGAATTATCCCGAAGGAGATTGTTATGAAGAAGACTCTAATTATCGCAACACTGCTAACCACAGCAATGTTTGCAGCATCCACTGCCCAGGCAGGTTCTTATCAGGATCAAAGCATGGCCACAGGTGCCATCTTTGGCGGCGCTACAGGAGCGGCCATTGGTTCTAGTAATGATCGTGCACTCGAAGGCGCTCTCTTTGGCGCTGTGCTGGGTACCATTGCTGGAGCAATTATTGCCGATAACCACCAGCCCGTGGCATATCATCATCCACGCCCATATCGCAAACATGTGATCAACAGATATGGCCACCGTGGACACAAGGCATCTAACTATCGCTCTAGCCATAAAAGATATGGTTATCAAGCAAAACACCAGAAAGCTAAAAGGTATAGCCACTATCGAAACAACCGTCATGTAGCCCGCGGGTATGGCCATCAGCGTAGCGAAAGCCGTCGGGGTGATTACCGTTCGGCAAAGCGTCATGACTATCGCAATGGTTCACAGCGCCATGACAGCAATAAACATAGTGAGCGTGGTCAACGTAGAGGTCATAACGACTCCTGAACTATCGACGCATCACTCAGGCAGGGAGCCCGTCATGTTTGATTACATGGCGGGCTTTTAAGTTTAATGACCACTAGCTCCATCGTCGAAGCTAAGAAGAGGTTCCCCATATCCGCTCAAAGCATCTTCCCCACTGGTTTTTTCACCTCTTTTGGTCTACATAACAGGTATACACTCCACCGAGGTGACACCATGCTTAGGAAATCTTTCTCTATTCTGATTACCGCACTCTTTGCCCTGACCGGCTCATCTGTTTTTGCTTCCGATCAGCAGCAGGGCGTGGTGAAAAAGTGGCAACCACAAACACCCAGAGTTAAAAAGGAAGTTCGCACAGAGCGGCATCTCAAACAGCAGCAGCTCAAAGACGAGGATGAGAAAAAGAGGCTGAACAGAGCCGCTACAAAGCAGGGAACCCAAATGCCTCAGAAGATGCAGCAACCAAAAAGCCTGAACACACCACTGAACAATCAGATGGAGCAACGGCTGAGACCCCCAGGAGGAACACCCTGAGTTTCTCTCACTCCAATCTGCCTGAAGCCTGACCGGCGTGCAGATCGTCACCTCCACCACCGACAGGGGCTTCTCCGTTGAGATCACCGGTGATCATTTCCATGCGCCACCCTGCTATTTCAGTTATCCCGAAGAAGTCTGGCAAACATTCCCCGCCAAAGAGGCGCTGATTCAGGAGCTGGCTTATGTGAGCACACTGGTTACCCCACTGATGCTGGAGCACCCGGAGATTCATTACGACACACCGGCTCCACGATTCATGCAGTTTTACCATGATGCTTTTGAAGCTTCGGTTCCCAATATCATCCAGTATGTCGAGCACGATGAAGCCGGGGACATCCTGAATCGATTCAGGGCTCTCAGAAGCACGTTTGCAGACAAAGACGATGAAGCGCTACCGGATGAACAGAGAGAATGGGATCAGAACAGCGTCATTCTCCCCTTCAGCTATGGCAAAGACAGCCTGACAAGCATGGCTCTTCTGCAACGTCTGGAATATGAAGTCCATCCGATCAACATCATGCAGTGCGTTCAACCCCGTGTGCATGCACACAGAAAGAAGGTAAAAGAAGCGTTTGAACAGGAGTTCTCCGTTCACTGTGATGAGCTTCGCAATGAACTTCTACTGCTCACAGATCATGAGATCCTGAAAACGCCGGATAGTCAGCTGCGGCAGTCCCATCTGCACTTTGTTTATGTGCTCGGCATGCTTCCCTTCTGCTACTACTACAACGCACCCAGCATCATTCTCAGTAACGAATTCAACAATTCGCTGAACCGGGTGCATCGTCAGGGGCTGATCGTACCGATGAAGGTAATGCAGTCTCAAGCCATGGCCCGGAAGATGGCGGCGATGGTGTCTGAGTTCACGGATGGAAAAATCAGCGTACAAAATCCGCTGGGTGGCGTGAATAATTTCGTTATCAACCAGCTGCTACTCGGTCCGTTTTCCGCTTATGAGAAGTATCGGATGAGCTGTGACATGGAGCTCTCTCCATACAAACGCTGGTGCCACAACTGTATCCGCTGTGCCCAGGCCTATATGATGGCAGTGGCCAACGGAATTGATCCGAAAAACTTAGGGTTTGAAGCGGACATGTTCAGCAAAGAGTTTGAGCATCACTTTGCATCCGGTGAAGGAACACCTCATCCGGAAAATCTCTTCGCCAGGTTTGCTCAGCATGAGGAGATGCTCGCCGCAATCATGGCTTTGGAACACGGGGGCGATAATGGCCTGCTTAACAGGTTTGGTGTTGATCAGAGCGACCCAGGCCTGAAAGAGCGGCTACAGACAGAAATCTTCCGTTATCAAATTGAGCCAGAAGGCAGAATCGAGCGTGATATCGCCCGACTCTGCCGTGAAATACTTCCCTCTAACTAATCTCTCAGAATCAGCGCCTCATATACTCAAAGCTGGGGTGAGGCCTGCCAACAAAGCAGGATTTGCTGAAGCGATGATTCCTTATCACATCAAAGGCTGTCCGGGCTTCATCCGCTTTGCTACCGAAATCAAATATCCAGTGGTTCCCTTGCACAATCTTCCAGCTGCCACTCACCTTCTTCACCTGAATCCTGTCAGGATTGAAAGCAACACAATCCTCTTTTGCAACCGTTCCCATCGGAGATGCACCTGAAATCAGAAGATACTTCAATGACGGGTTCGGCCTGCCAACGTAGCAGGATTGATTGATGTCGTAGTGGCGAATGATACCCATCGCCCTTCTTGCCTCATTTTTCTTGCCACCGAAATCGAAAACCCAGTGATTGCCATCAACGATTTTATATCGTCCGTCGATCTTTGTTACCGCTGCTCTGCGTGGATTGAAGTTGACGCAATCTTCACTGACGCTTCGTTGCGCGCGAGCCCTCTTCTCTGGTGCCCGTGCAGCAGGTGGTCGATACCCTTCCCGGGTCCACTGACTGCCTCCAAAGCCTCCTGTCTTCTCGATAGCCACAAGCCTGTTGCCGTTATTTTTAATTTTGAGGCGCAGCTTGCCGGAGCTGGCTGTCCGCCCCTTCGGCACATCGGCCCAGCGCCCTTTGACATTGCCATCATCAAGCTTGCCGTGAAACACATTGGCCCACATCGGATTGGAAGGCTTCTTCTCACCATACCAGTAGAGCGTTGAACCGACCTGACGAAGATAGTAGCGGCCACCATCATCTCCGATCCATGTTCCGGTCAGATTGCCCCGGAAACGATCACCCCCATCGCGATCAGCCAAAACAGCTGCTGGCCACAACATCAGAGCAACCAAAATAGAAATCAGATATTTAACCATCATAAAACTCCTCCCCCTCCCCGCTAATGCGGAGAGGGTCAATTTATCTCATTGTTGTTGAGAAGATCTGGACTACTCCATCACCTCACCACCGGGACGCTCCATCACATCGCCTGGACGATTACGTTGACGCTCCATCACGTCACCAGGCCGCCTGCCTTCGCGTTCCATCACATCGCCGGGCCGCCTGCCATCTCGCTCCATTACATCGCCGGGCCGCCTGCCATCTCGC
>JBEQLD010000122.1:0-4979 GCA_040326115.1 Mariprofundaceae bacterium
CCGTAATCCTTCCGGTATTGCTGATGCCCTGAAGATTATCGGGGGTTATAAAAATGGCTCCAAAATTTCTCATGTAGCGACAGGGCAGGCGAGTCACTTCTTTTTCGGGAATGCTGTAAAATCATGGTATGCCAGTGATAAGTGGGCCACTCACCCGCCGATTGAAGAACGGATCAGGAGAATTGAACCGGGATTTAAGGGGAAGTTTGATAAAGTAAATTTCCAAAAAAGATCACTGGCCAACAGTTCACAGGCTTCTGCCGAATTCATGGTCGCTTCGGACGATCAGGTGGCTGTTTCCAATGTTTCACCCGACTCTGTGCTCTCTAAAGTGGGTAGGCCTGATATTGAGTCGATTCAGGAAGCTACCATGCTGCTGGCCAAGATGCCGGCAAGAATCCGGGATTTTGCTCATGATCCTTATACCGCCAGAGCTGCGGTCTACGCGCTGCTTCTGAATCGGGACAAGGATAAAAAGAAAGTGCAGTTGCAAGTGCTGGAAAAAATGGCTGATCCAAATGTGTTTAGGGAGACTTTGGAGATTCAGCCGGAGATTGAAAAACTATCTCCGGAGCTTCGCTTGCCCTTGGCCGAGATGGTGATGCCGGCATTGAAGGAGATGTCACTGCCGCAGTACAGGGTGTTTAAAAAAGCGGTGAGTTCCGTGATCAAGGCTGACCATGAGATTACGCTGTTTGATTTCATTCTCTACAGAATGTTGATCAGACGGCTTAATGGCGAGTTTGGCAGAAGCGCACCGCTACAGGTGAAATATCACCGTATGAAAAGCTTATTACCACATGCTGCCGTTCTTTTGGCCCTGTTGGCGAGAACAGGACATGGAGAGAACGCTCCGACAGTTTTTTCAGAATCAATGGCACTGCTGGCAGAAGGTGAGCATGTTATTCCGGTTAAAAAGAACTCGCGCCTTTCTCATTTTGATAAGGCATTAACCGAAATGAATATGGCCACGCCTCAGTTGAAAGAGTCCATCCTGAAGGCTGCTGTGCACTGTGTTGTGTGTAATGGTGTGATATCTGTTAAAGAGGGCGAGCTGTTGCGTGCGGTTTCTGATGGGTTGGATTGTCCGTTGCCACCACTGACAACCGGATGACTGCTTCCGGCCAACTCCGATCCTTCGTTACAGTAACGTGTCTAGAAATTTGGTGGCGATTCAAAGGTCATCGGTTAAGTAGATCCTTTATCATTTAATTCTTTCTAAGAAGATAGCTATCCCCTCTTTAAAGTGTTCAATCATCTTAGCTTCTTCAGGATATGCGTGGTTACTTGTGATATCCATATCACCAGTTTGATAATCAACCTGTCCAATAATCCAGTTACCTAACTGAGCATTTACTTTAAGCTGGATAGACGTATCTCTTTTATATTTTTTAGATGTTAGATATAGGGCATAAAAATCTTCAGTAATATCATCTACTGTAAAACCAGCTATATAATCTTTTTTGTGTGTTTCAGGCATTTAGGGCTTCTCCATATTCATATGAATGTTTGATCAAAATATTATTAGTCCAGCCTAACATAGTAAGTTTTTTATAAGCTGTATATTACGGTTCAAAGTAACCACCCTTAATAGTTATAGGTAACCTTCATAAAGGGGTTAAAGTTGAGTGTTCGCTTTTGGCCGAAAGCAGACGTTCGATTAAACTTTGATTGTAACCCGTTCACCAGAGAAGGTGTGATCAAACAGTTCCAGCATATCCAGATTGTTCATGCGGATGCAGCCATGCGAGGCTGGAGTCCCAATGGAATCTTCATCATGGGTGCCGTGAATATAGATATAGCGTGACTTGCTATCGACTCTGCCACGGCTGTTTTTGCCGAGTTCACAACCCTCCAGCCAGAGTATTCGTGTTAATATCCAATCCCTCTTAGGGTCATCGTGTGCGGGATCAAACAGACCAACCGGACAACGTGCCCTGAATGATGCCATGAGCGGCATGCCATCACCGATACGTTCGCAGATGCGGTGGTTCCCCAGTGGTGTTTGAAAGCTGCCCTCTCTGTTTCCAGTGCCTTTGGCAGCAGTAGAGATGGGGTAAGAGTGCCAGACGCCGGTTCTACGCCGGTGGTGAAGCAGCTGGTCAGATACGGAGATAATAATCACGCCAGAAGCATAACAGGTTTTGCATTTAAATAAGCAGGCTTGTGTGTAGCGTAATAGTTTCTACAATGCGTTAACTTTTAATCGGGAGTGAACTTATGGACCTCAGTAAAATTCCGGCAGGTGAACATCCGCCGCATGATATCAATGTTGTTATCGAGGTGCCGCAGCATGCTGACCCGATCAAATATGAACTGGATAAAGCATCCGGCGCGGTCTTTGTAGATCGTTTTATGCATACAGCGATGCACTACCCGTGCAACTACGGTTTTGTGCCCAATACACTTTCTGATGATGGTGATCCGACAGATGTGCTGGTGGTTTCACAGTTTGCACTGGTTCCGGGTTGTGTGGTTCCCTGCCGTCCCGTTGGTGTGCTGGAGATGGAAGATGAGGCTGGAATGGATGCCAAAGTGCTGGCTGTGCCTGTGTCTCGACTGAAACCTGTATACGATCATGTTCAGGGCCCGGAAGATCTGCCGTCATTCCTGACTGACCAGATTAAGCACTTTTTTGAGCACTATAAAGACCTTGAACCTAACAAATGGGTGAAGGTTCAAGGCTGGAAAGGAGCTGATGAGGCACGTGCTGAAATCATGGCGTCGATTGCCCGTCATGCTCAGCATGAGCAAGGTTTAGCTTGACCCGTTAGCTAACTTCGACCTATAAAGGCGGCTGAGAAATTAGTCGCCTTTTTTTTAGGGGTAAATTTTATTAGCAAAGCGGGAGAGCTTTTATGGGTGAGAACATGATTCCAACTATATTCGGTGCAGTTGGATTAATTATCGCATTTTTTCTTTATCAAGCGGTAAAAAAATATCCCGCAGGTGAAGGAAAAGTCGTTGAGATTGGCGAAGCCATCCATATGGGCGCTATGGTCTTTATGAAACGGGAATACACGGTTCTGGCAGTTTTTGTCGCCGTTGTCGCAGCCATCCTGGCGTTTACTCTGGGGATAGACACGACCATCGCTTTCCTTGTAGGTGCTTTCTGTTCAGCTCTGGCCGGCTATTTAGGCATGTTTGCTGCCACCAAGGCCAATGTTCGAACTGCGATTGCTGCTCAGAATCATGGGGCACCTACCGCGTTGACCATTGCCTTTTATGGCGGCTCAATCATGGGACTGGTGGTCGCTTCACTTGGCCTGATCGGACTTGGAACACTCTACCTGTTCTTTGGTGGTGATCCACATACTGCACACGTCATCCATGGTTTCGGTATGGGTGCTTCATCGGTTGCTCTTTTCTCCCGTGTTGGTGGCGGCATTTTCACCAAGAGTGCTGATGTTGGTGCCGATCTTGTGGGCAAGATAGAGGCGGGTATCCCGGAAGATGATCCACGTAATCCCGGCGTTATCGCCGATAACGTAGGTGATAACGTAGGCGATGTTGCCGGTATGGGCTCGGATATTTTCGAATCTTACTGTGGTGCAATCATCGCCACGATCGCTATAGCCTCAACCATGGCCGCTGATATTTATGATCCACTCGGTGAACAGCAGGCTTTGATGTTCCTGCCACTGGCATTGGCATCGGTTGGCCTGATCTGCTCGGTGCTCGGCATTGCACTGGTGAGGATGTTTGCTCATAAAGAGCCGCAGTTGGCGCTGCGCATCGGTACTATGGGCGCGACCATTATTTTTATTCTCGCAGCCTATCTGCTTATCGATTATGTAGGTATTGCATCATCTGTTTGGGGTGCTGTTATTTCCGGTGCGATTGGCGGCATTATTATTGGAGTCGTTACTGAATATTATACTGGTGGTAAGCCTGTGCGTGATATTGCAAAGGCAGGTGAAACCGGCCCTGCCACGGTGATGATCTCCGGCCTGGCTATCGGTATGGAGTCGGTTGTGATACCGATGCTTACTATCGCGACCATTATTTATGTCTCTACATCACTGGTTGGTATTTATGGCGTTGGCATTGCTGCTGTAGGTATGCTGGCCACTGTGGGTATTACGATGGCCATTGATGCCTATGGTCCGGTGGCAGACAATGCCGGTGGTATTGCCGAGATGTCCGGCATGGGTGAAGAGACACGCAAAATCACCGATTCATTGGATGAGCTTGGTAATACAACAGCCGCTATCGGAAAAGGTTTTGCTATTGGTGCAGCAGCACTTGCGGCATTAGCAATTATTGCTGCTTTTGTGGAAACAGTGTCGGTAAGCAACCCGGATTTCACTCTCAATATCAATGAGCCTCTGGTTCTGATCGGCCTGTTTATTGGTGGTGTCTTTCCGTTCCTGGTGGCTTCTCTGACCATGACCGCAGTAGGTGATGCTGCATTTGAGATGATCAAAGAGATTCGACGTCAGTTCCGGGAAATTCCGGGTCTGATGGAAGGAACGGCAGAGCCGGATCATGCCAGCTGTATCCATATTGCAACAACGGCCGCATTGAAGAAAATGGTACTGCCGGGCGTGCTTGCGGTGTCTGCCCCCGTGGTGGTTGGTTTCGGCCTTGGCGCTGAAGCACTCGGTGGTATGCTGGCAGGTGCGCTGGTCTGCTGCGTACTGATGGCTCTGATGATGGCCAATGCAGGCGGTGCCTGGGACAACGCCAAGAAATATGTCGAAAAAGGCAATCTTGGCGGTAAGGGCTCCGATGTGCATATGGCGGTTGTCGTGGGTGATACGGTGGGTGATCCATTCAAGGATACTTCCGGTCCATCAATGAATATTCTGATCAATGTGATGGCAATTGTATCACTGGTGATTGCACCGCTGCTGAGCTGAGGAGATTGAAATGAGTGATGAAGTACTAACCAACGACCTGAAAGAGAATGTGAAGAATACCAATGTCTGGATTCGGCTGCTTTATATGCTGCTTTTTGTCATTATCTACAGTGTGGC
>JBEQLD010000123.1:0-4725 GCA_040326115.1 Mariprofundaceae bacterium
CTAAGCGGGAAGCCAGTCTCGAGATTAATTTTCCCGGAGTTTTAAACTCCCTTAAGGGCCGTGGAAGACTACCACGTTGATAGGCTGGGTGTGGAAGAGTGGCAACACTTGGAGCTGACCAGTACTAATTGCCCGTGTGGCTTGACCATGTAACGTTAAGGCATTGTGCCCTTGATATAGATAATCAAAAAATATTTCAGCTTATTGGTTGTTAGAGCAATCTAACGACCTCACCAGTTTCCTGGTGGTTATAGCGAGAGAGAAACGCCTGATCCCATCCCGAACTCAGAAGCTAAGACTCTTTGCGCCGATGGTACTGCAGCGTTCGCTGTGGGAGAGTAGGTCACTGCCAGGAATTTTATATAAAGGCCCGTTGTTGAGCATCTGCTCCAGCGGGCCTTTTTTTATTTGTGCAATTCCCAGCTATATTGGATATACGTTCCTGGCACAGATCAGGCAGACAGAGTAGTGATCTGCTCAAGATCAGTTTTTAAATCCTCTTTATCATCTTTTGTTTTTACCCCAATCGGCTCAATGGGGGTAAGTGCTTCATCCATATAGTTCGCTGCTTCAGGATCATTTTTGACTTTTGTCAGAAAGCGATTGTATTTGATGGTTAGTGAAAGCAGTTTGATATTCTTGCATAGCTCTTCCCATAGCCTGCGAGGATAGAAAATAAGCGGGTTTTCCAGAGGCAGGCCTGGCCGGCGATCACGTCTCCGCTTGCGTCTTAGATAGCCGCCTTCAATGGGATGCAGCCCCTCATATTTGAAACAGAAACCAAACCACAGCGTCATGAACATCGTCTTGCTTACGCCAATTCGGCTGGCAAATGCACGTCTGATAACAGTTTCGATGTGATCGGGCGAATAAAATGTCTCCCAGGCAGACTTGTAAGCACCCTCCAGCTCTTCTTTTGTCATGGTTGGGTGATTGCTGGTGACGTGATTGAGATCGTACTTGTTCATGTCCGGGTCTATCCACTCGCCGTTTTCAACCATCTGCTTATGATCCGCCGATCCGGGTAGTGGAGTTAGATAGGATATCAACAGCAGGTCGACCGGGAGTTCATGTTTGATGGTTTTGATGTCCCGTACAATTCGCTCAGGCGTATCTGCCGGAAAACCGATGATATAACCCGCACAGGTTATAACTCCGGCTTTTCGCCAGGCCAGCAGGAGTTTACGGTACTCGGCGATATTGTTCTGTTTCTTGCCTGCTGCTTTAAGATTGTCCGGGCTGATGCTCTCCAGGCCGATGAAGACCTGGTTGGTTCCCGCTCTTCCGGCCTTCTCGATAAACCGGGCGATTTTATGGCACATGGTATCCACCTGAAGTGTCAGGCGAATATCCATGCCCTCCTCTTCACGCAGTTTGATGATGCGATCAAAGATCGGTTCCCAATCTCTATTGCGGGCAAAGTTGTCATCGGTGATTACAAAGCGGGTGATTCCCTGAGCTGCATTCTCGCGCAGGATATGCTCCACATCGTCAGCAGTGCGGCGACGGGATTTGCGACCCTGCACGTTGATAATGGTGCAGAAGCTGCAAACGAACGGACAACCACGACCCGCGTCAAAACTGGTCCATGAACCCATAGATCGACGCAGCATCTCTGAGGGGAGAAAGGGAGTCGGTGCAGCATTAATATCCGGCAGATCAACCAGATAATTGTAAACCGGTTTCATCTGGCCTGCATAGGCATCCTTAAACATATCATCAAGCCTTCCTTCAGCCTCTCCTATAAACAGGGATATGCCTATATCTTTTGCATGTTGAATATCATCCGGAAGTTTGGGCAGCATGGCCACGCAGCCGCTGACATGGAAGCCGCCGATAGAGACCTGAATCCCGGCTTCTCGCATAACAGTGGCCATATCCATGGTACGGGGGAATTGGTTGGACTGAACGCCAATAAAACCGACGAACCCGCCATCTGCAGCCTTGATCTGCTGTATAATCTTTTTGATCGGTATGCGTGTATTGGTTTCATCATAGGCATCAATGGTGATGTCGACGTCATCACCCAATACCTTGCGATCGACCATATCTCTAATCAGCCCATAGACTGTTGCAAGCGTGTTTGAGGGGATGGTGGATCGTAGCCACTGAATGACATATCCATCATCATCATAGTGAGATGGTTTAATCAGCACGACACGGAAATTCTTTTTGTTAACAGGCTTCTTCACTGCACTTTAATCCGTACATTTCTTGAGTTAATAAAGATCAACTTATCCCCCGATTAGCAGTCAATGTTGATTCAGTATAGTTGTGTTCCGAAGATTTGTCATTTTGCTCTATAAGCTTTTTTCTGTTGTGACTTCATGACCGGGGTGTTGAAATAAACGCGGTTGCTGTACGACTATTGTGTATCTTTGTAAGTCAGGAGCTGCCATGCATTCAATGTTGGGATTTATGTTATCGATCTGGAGTATGCCCTGGTATTGGCGAGTCTGGGTTGGCTTGTTAATGCTGGTAAATGGTGTGATGCCATTTCTTTTTCTGGAGACGATCGAGGCAAAAGTAGTACTCATTCTGTTCATGCTGGCTGCCATGACCCAGATGATAATTTTTCACTCAAAGGGCTTTGTTCGCTTGCTTGGGATTGGTCACTTCTACTGGTTTCCAATGCTTGGCTGGTTATTTCTGAGGCTCTCTGATGAGCAGACCCCTGAAACGCTGCTAAACTGGGTTATTGGCTTAATCATCTTGAATACAGTCTCACTGTTGATCGATGTGGTTGATGTGGCGCGCTATTGGCGTGGTGAGCGTCTGCCTACAATCAGTCCGGGTGATTAAGTAATAGGGCGGTTTTATGAGATGGCTACGGTTCGAATGGGTATTAGTACTGTTGCTGATGAATGTAACGACAGGTTTTGCTGCGTACGGTGAGGGTGTCATGGAAAATAGATTTCAGGTGGCAACATTGGCAGGCGGCTGTTTCTGGTGCATGCAGCCACCGTTTGATCATCTCAAAGGGGTGATCTCTACTGAAGTGGGCTACACAGGCGGCCATGTGAAGGATCCGACCTATGAGATGATAGGAAGAGGTGACACAGGCCACTATGAGGCGATGCGGGTGGTTTATGACCCCACAGCGGTCAGTTATGAGAAGCTTCTGGAAACCTTCTGGCACAATACCGATCCAACTCAGGCTGATGGGCAGTTTGCTGATCGTGGCTCTCAATATCATACGGCGATTTTTTATCATGATGAAAAACAGAAAGCTCTGGCAGAGGCTTCGCGCGATGCACTTGAGAGATCGGGAAAGTTTGATAAACCTATTGTGACCAAAATCCTTAAAGCCGACATATTCTATCCTGCAGAGAATTATCATCAGGACTATTACCAGAAAAATTCAGAGCATTATAAGCGCTACAAACGTGGTTCCGGAAGAGAAGGATTTATTGAAAAAACCTGGGAATAGCCTGATTAACAGTGTTACGAATCGACCAGTTTTTCTGATTCAATCAGATCATCAAAATGAATGCCGATGATTCCATCCTGAAGCGTAAACGGATCATGTTGAATCCAGACGATGGTCGCACTGCCTTGCAGGGAGGTGGCTGAATCCTTCTGGTTTGGGGGCGTAATGCTGATCATGATTCGTTGGTCAATTTGATAAGTTTCAGCTTCGTTGGTTATGAAACTGATCCCACTATCTGAGATGTCATGCAATGTCTCTGTTTTAGCCGTAAAAAATTTCTCCCGAGCTGTTACTTCAACCCTGTAATTGACCTTGTGGCGAGCGTGTTTACGATTTTCATGTCTGCTCATGGGTTACCTGCATTAGATGAGCTGACGGATTGTGTAGTGATCTGTTTTGAATGGCGGATAAATGCATAGAACTCCTGCTCTTCACCACTGGAGAGGGGAATAATCGCCATTTCAACATCAAATTCATTACCATTTTTGTGTCGGGCAGTTGTGGTGACTGTACGATAGAGCCACGGGCCACTGCTGCTTTTAAGATAGTTTTTCATACCATGGTTGTGGGCCTGATGAAAACGAACAGGAACAATGGATTCCAACAGCGTCTTGCCTATCGCTTCACTGCGCGAGAAGCCAAACATTTTCTCGGCCATCGGATTCCAGTCGGAAATGACACTGGCTGAGTTAATAGAGATGTATGCATCATGAGCAGAGTCAATCACTCCTCGAACCCGGGCCTTTTGCTGGCGTAAAATTTTGTTGAGCTCTCGTTGTTGCCCAATAGCCCTGTGGGCATAAAGGCCAAAGGCGATGAACGAAGCTGAGGTCAGCAGGCGCATCCATGCTTCATTAACTTCAGGGCTGAAGAAGGCATCAAAAAATGTACCCTCTTTAAAAATAAGTACATGGATAAGCGCCTCAATGGGCCAAAAGAGAGCACCAAAAATTATGGCATAAAGGCCAATATGTATGTTATTTCCCCGAAAATTCATCCGTAGTCCTTTGTCGGCAATAATTCAGTGTTGATGCATTGCATGCATGGAACATAGCAAAGAAAGGATTGCAGATACCAGAAAAAATTTACTTCCCTACTCTACAAAGCCGTAAAGCATCTCAATTTCTTCCGGCCAGATGGTGTCATCAATGGTTTCCAGTACCATTGGAATGTCATTGAAACGGTCATCATTCATAATGTAGCGGAAGAGATCCAGGCCAAGATTGCCCTTGGTCAGGCTATGGTGGCGATCGACCCGGCTTTCAAACTCGGTTTTAGAGCCATTGAGATGCATG
>JBEQLD010000124.1:0-4698 GCA_040326115.1 Mariprofundaceae bacterium
ATCAGGTGTTAGAACCATGACAATATCAGCGCCTGAAACTGCATCAGCCACGTTGCTTACTTTCAGCCCGTGAGCTTCTGCTTTAGCAATAGAAGAAGAGCCTGCGCGCAGGCCGACTGTTACATCGACGCCTGAGTCATTCAGGTTGGTTGCATGAGCATGGCCCTGTGAACCGTAACCAATAATTGCTACTTTTTTACTCTTGATGATCGAAAGATCGGCATCTTTATCATAATAGACGTTCAAGGCCATGATGATTTCTCCTCAAATAAACTGGCGCATTATGGGCTTAATAACCGCCCCCCACGCGCGAAGGCCGCGCAGAATATAGGATTTTCAGCCAAACATCACCCCCTATCATTACAATACTCATTTTCGAAGCCTCCCATTATCATAATATTGTCGTTATAGTTGCGATTCTCTTCGAGCAAGAGAGCATCTGAACAAGTAAACTCTTTACAGTTCAGTATGCATAGGCAGGAGTCCTGACATGTCTGATAAACCCTGGGGGGGACGCTTTGATGCCCCAACCAACAGCTTTGTAGAAGCCTTCAATGCATCCACGGATGTTGATGCCCGCATGTATGCTGAAGATATTGCCGGCTCCCGCGCCCATGCCACCATGCTTAATGCCCAAGGCATTCTGACCAGTGATGAACTCACAGCCATTATCAAAGGCTTGAATGAGATCGAAGCTGAAATCGAGCGTGGTGAGTTTGAATTTCTCATCGAGCTTGAAGATGTGCACATGAACATTGAGAAACGACTGACCGATCGCATCGGTGATGCAGGTAAAAAACTACACACCGCACGCTCCCGGAATGATCAGGTTGCCACTGATACACGCCTCTATCTGCGTAAAAGAACAGACCATATGGCCACTCGTATTCATCATCTGCAGACCGTGCTGGTAAAACTGGCCGAAGAGCATGCCGACACCATCATGCCGGGCTTTACCCATCTGCAGACTGCACAGCCTGTCACTTTCGGACATCACCTGCTGGCTTATGTGGAGATGTTTGAACGCGATATGGACCGTTTTCTGGATGCCAGAGAGCGTATGAACCAGTGCCCGCTGGGCTCTGCTGCACTGGCCGGCACCACGTTTGATATCGACCGTAATCAGACATCGGAAGCTCTTGGTTTTTACGGCCCATGCAGCAACTCTCTGGATGCAGTCTCAGATCGTGACTTTATTATGGAACTGCTCTCTGCAGCCTCCATATGTGCTGTTCATCTATCCCGCTTCTCTGAAGAGCTGATTCTCTGGATGAGTGCCCAGTTCAACTTTATTGAGCTGCCGGATGCCTTCTGTACCGGTTCATCAATCATGCCACAGAAGAAAAATCCGGACATGCCGGAGCTTGTTCGAGGTAAAGCCGGCGGAATTATTGGCGGACTGGTTGCCATGCTGACTACCGTAAAAGGTCTGCCTCTGGCCTACAACAAAGATATGCAGGAAGATAAGGGTGCGGTATTTGATGCCATGGACAACCTTGAGGGAAGCTTGCGCGTATTTGGTGACATGCTTCCGGGCATCAAGATCAACAAAGAGGTGATGCTCAAAGCTGCTGCTTCAGGCTTTTCAACAGCTACTGACCTGGCAGATGCACTTGTACGTGCGGATATTCCATTTCGTGATGCACATGAAATTGTTGGGAAATCCGTTGCCTACTGCATTCAGGAGAGTTGTGAACTGCACGAAATGGATGAAAAATCCTGCAAGAGTATTGATTCCCGCCTGACAGTTGGCATGGTTCGCCAGCTCTCTGTTGAAGCGTGTGTTGCAGCTCGTAATCATATCGGTGGCACAGCCCCGGATCAGGTTCGCCAGCAGTGCGATGCCTGGAAAATACTCTTTGAATCATCAAAGACGGAGTCATAAATGCATAAGATTATTCTCATTCTGGCAATGCTTGCCCTTGTTCTGGGTGGCTGTGGTCGAAAAGAACCACCTCAGCCCATGGCTGATGCGCCAGCACCGAAGATAGTATCTTTCAAGCACTCTGTGGAGTCCAATGCTCTCTATCTCACCTTGAAAATCAGTGGTGGTGCCTATGCTGTTGGTTTTCAGGTTGATCGCGCAGAGATTGATCCGAGCTGTAAATGCCCAAGCTTCTGGCGGCGCCTTTTTGAAGAGGTTCCCTCCAAAAAGCATTTGGACAAAGAAATTTCCAAACTGATCTGGCTAAAGCAAGAGCGAGAGTATGCCTTCCGTGTCCGGGCTATTGATGCACTGGGTCGATTCTCTGAATGGACCAGTCCCTTCCTCGCTAAAGCTGAAAAGGCTTACGATTAACCAGGAATGGCTTCTGAAAAACTATCACAGCCTCGCCTGGATCAACTGGGGGCCTACCCATTTGAACGGCTGAAAGAGTTGTTTAACGGACATGCTCCTAACCCTGCATTGACACATATTAATGCAGGGGCGGGTGAACCTCGGCTTCCACTGCCCGCTTTTGCAGGAGAGATCCTCAATCAGAATCTTGATGGATTTTCCAAGTACCCGAGCATACGGGGCGGCGATCAACTTCGAAGTGCCATTGCAACATGGCTGATGCGACGCTTCAGCCTCAACAGTGTTGATGCCACCACTCAGGTATTAACCGCAAATGGAACACGGGAAGCACTCTTTACCATTGCTCACGCACTGGTAAATCCTGAAGCGTGCTGTAAAAACAGAGAAAAACCCTATGTACTGATGCCAAATCCGATGTATCAGATCTATCTGGGTGCAGCCGTAACAGCTGGAGCAACGCCTTATCTGATGCCATGCACAAAAGAGAACGACTTTGCCCCGGAGCTGGACGCCGTGCCTGAGGATGTCTGGGAAAATACAGCCATCGTCTATGTCTGCTCCCCCTCCAATCCTACGGGCTGGATTGCTGATGCAGATTATTACAGACGTTTGCTGGAACTGGCTGATAGATACGATTTTTACCTGCTGGCTGATGAATGTTACTCGGAAATCTACTGGAACAAGCCGCCTGTAGGTCTTCTTGAAGTGGCTGAGTCCCTTGGCCGAACTGACTTCTCCCGCTGCCTTGTGTTCAACTCTCTCTCCAAGCGCTCTGCCATGCCGGGGCTTCGCTCTGGCCTGATCGCCGGAGATGCGAAACTGATCGATCAATTCGCCAAGTTGCGCAGCTATACCGGGCCTGCAACACCGATTCCGCTACAGATGGTTGCCGCCGCAGCATGGTCGGATGAGGCACATGTCAAAAAACATCTGGCAATCTACCGACAGAGCCTTGCAGCATTTTTTGATGCTTATGGGCAGGGCGAACCGCCTGAGGGGTCATTTTTTGTCTGGTTGCCTGTTGAAAATGAAGAGGCCTTTGCTGTTGCTGCATATGAGCAGCAGGCCGTAACCCTGCTACCCGGTTCCTATTTGGGCGCTATGGACGCTAACGGCCAGAATTCCGGCTCGGGATATGTTCGTGCCGCACTGGTTGATGGCCCTGAAAAGGCCGCCGAGCTTGCCGAACGGCTCAAGGCCGTCAGAGTTTAGGCCATGCTAAAGTTTGCAGACAATATTCCCGGCCACATTGAGTCAGAGATTCAAAATCGCGCTGCATCAGGCGCTACATTGAATTGCTATCTCTATGATACCGCTCCCATGAAGGAGAAAATTGCCCACCTTGTGCAGATCATGCCGAAAGGTCTGGAAGTATTCTACGCCATGAAAGCCAATCCGCATCCGGCATTTTTAAAGGCTGCGCTGGATGCCAATGCTGTAGGTATTGAGATCGCCAGCCTCGGCGAAGCCAAACGGGCTGTGGATGCCGGGTTTTCTGCCAATCGACTAATCTATACCGGGCCGGGCAAATCTCCGGAAGAGTTGGCCTGGAGCGTGGAAAATGGTGTGCGAACCGTTCATATCGAATCCCTCGTTGAAGCCCATCGTCTGAATGCCATCTGTGAACAGCAGGGCAAAACCATGGATGTACTGCTGCGCATCAATGCAAACTTCGATATCCATGATGCCCAGACCACCTTCTCAGGTGGTAGCAAAAAGTTCGGTGTTGATGAAGAGAAGCTCGATGATGCATTGCCTCAGATTCTGGCGCTTGAGCATCTCAATTTCCGTGGTCTGCATGTCTATGCCGCATCCGGTGTACTTAGCGTAGACGACCTGCTGAAAAACTGTGAGCTGGTTTTTGATCTGACCAAAAAGATCGAGTCTTCCTATGCCGGAGTAACATGTGATCTGATTGACTTCGGTGGTGGCTTTGGTGTTGACTATCTCGAGGCCGGTCAGGATTTTGATCCGCAGGCCTACGCAGATGGACTTGCCGCCATGATTGCTGACTACGGGTTTGAAGGCCGCCACTTCGTACTCGAACTTGGCCGTTATCTGGCAGCGGATTCAGGTTTTTTCTGCACCGAGATTCTCGATATCAAAGAGAGCCGAGGCAAAAAACAGGTGATCTGTGCAGGGGGCATCAACCACTTCCGCAGGCCTGCCGCCTTGTCGATCAACCATCCACTCGGCATCGTTCGCACCTCGGCAGATAAAATATTTGACGGGCAGCTCTCGGTTGAAAAAGAGAAGGTCTATTTTGGCGGCCCGCTCTGCACCAGTGCAGACAAGCTGGCCAATGATGTTTATGTTGAAACAGCTGATATCGGTGATATTGCTGTCTTTGGATTGGCTGGAGCCTACGGGCTGACCATGTCCAATCAGGAATTTTTAAG
>JBEQLD010000125.1:0-4665 GCA_040326115.1 Mariprofundaceae bacterium
ACCCTCAACCCAAGCGGCACACCAAGGCAGACCAGTGTTTTCAGTGCCATGCGCAGCCTGAAAGCTGGGCAGGGGCTAAATAAAGGGATGAAATGCCAGGTATGAAAAAGATCGGCATCACTATCAAACCCGATGATGCAAGGGCTGAAGCTCTGGCATTGGAGCTTTGTGGCTGGCTGAAAGAGCGGGATCTCACGGTTTTTATGGATGAGCATGTAACAGGCAGGTGTTCCGGAAAGCTGATTCCTCTGGGAGAGATGCCCAAGCAGGTTGATCTGATGGTCGTACTTGGCGGCGATGGCACACTGCTGGCAGTGGGACGCAGGTTTATTGGCCATGAAGCACCGATTCTGGGCATCAATCTCGGACGGC
This sequence comes from Mariprofundaceae bacterium, assembly GCA_040326115.1. Taxonomy (GTDB): domain Bacteria; phylum Pseudomonadota; class Zetaproteobacteria; order Mariprofundales; family Mariprofundaceae; genus WSZY01. Next base: position 373 of record JBEQLD010000125.1, read on the forward strand.
TCGGTTTCCTGACCGATACCCCCATCGGCAGTATGTTTGATGTGGTTGAGGAAGTGCTGGCCGGAAATACAAAAACCAGACTTCATTTTGGGCTCAAGGCTACGAGCTGGCGTGGAGATGAGCAGTTAAATTGCGGCTATGCGATGAATGATGTGGTGCTGCAACGTAATGAGCATCCCCGAATGATTGAATTTGAGATGAGCGTTCGTGAGCAGTTTGTCTTTCGTCTCAGAGCAGATGGACTGGTGCTGGCAACCCCTGCGGGCTCTACAGCCTATGCACTCTCTGCGGGTGGCCCAATCGTACATCCGGGCGTGGATGCGATCAGTGTGGCTCCGATCTGTCCTCACACTTTATCTAACCGACCTATTGTTGTTCCGGCTGATGATCAGATTGAGTTGAAACTGATTGAGAGTCCGGCTCTGGCAGCATTGAATCTGGATGGTCAGGAGCACATGGAGCTTCAGGCCGGTGACCGGGTGTGCATTGAGAAAGCAGGCTACATCACGCTGGTCTATCTACCGGAGCGTCACTACTACAACACCCTGAGAACCAAGCTTCACTGGGCTGGACACGACGGAAGTTAACCCACTTCAATGCTTACAGAATTCAGGGTCAAACAATTTGCTTTAATCGATGAGGTCTCACTTCAGCTTGCTGCCGGAATGACAGTGTTTACTGGTGAAACCGGCGCGGGGAAATCAATTCTTGTCGATGCGCTCGGTGCTGTTTTTGGCGCAAGGGCAAGCAGCGACTGGGTTCGTCACGGAGCAGAAAAGGCCGAAATTTCAGCTGTAGTAGAGTCAGACGATGTTCGGCTCATTGCCCTGCTGCGCGAGCAGGATATTGAGGTTGAGGAGCAACTGTTCCTCAGGCGAATCATCACAGCAGATGGTCGTTCCAAGGCCTATGTGAATGGTGCGCCGACACCTGCCAGAATCCTGCAGCAGATTGGAGAGATTTGTCTGGATCTGCATGGGCAGCATGAACATCAGGCACTTTTGCACCCGGACTTTCAACGTCAGATCATTGATGCACGGCTTTCAAAAGGTCTGCCAGATAAAATGGCGAAGGCCTATGAAACACTTAAACTGTCTGAACAGGCACTAAACTCTCTGAAACATGATCAGAATGATACCGAGCAGCAGGAAGCATGGATGCGCAGTGAACTGCAGCGATTGCAGGCACTTGATATCGAAGAGGGCATCATCCAACAGCTTACGGAGCAGATGGAGTCAGGTCGGCACGCCTCACAGATTCAGCAGGCTGCGGCAGATTCACTGGCCTTGCTTGATGATGGCGACAGCAGCGCCCGAAACCTGATGGCGAAGGCGAGCCATGCTGTGGAACCAGTTTCCGAATATCACAGCTCTTTAAGCGAGGCTGCATCACTGTTATCCCAGATGGACGCACTAATGAGTGAGGTTGAACCGCTGCTGCGTGATGCACTCGATAGCTCATTTGATCAGGCAGAGTTGCAGGCTGTGGAAGAGCGATTGATGAGCCTGCATGAAGCGATGCGGCGGCATGGCGTTGATGAAGCAGGGCTGATTGAGCTGATGGGTTCGTGGGAAGAGAAGCTGTCGCATCTGGATACGGCAGGCTGGGATGAAGAGAAGTTACGAACTGATCGTGATGCGGAGGAAGCAGCATTTCGGAAGTGTGCGGAAGCGATCAGTGCAGAGCGAATCAAAGAGGGCAAAAAGCTGGCCAAGGAACTCAGGCCATTTCTGGATCGGCTCGGCCTTGCAGGCATGAAGATTCAGGTTGAGGTCAGCCAGCAGAAGAGCGGTTCAGTAACGGACAGTGGTGGCTGGGGCGCTTCCGGCTGGGACAGGCTGCAGTTTGTTGCATCGAGTAATCCGGGCGAACCGTTCAGGCCGTTGGCATCCATTGCATCCGGAGGCGAACTTTCCCGTTTTGTGTTGGCCTTGAAAGGTTGTGGCGCATTGGTCAATGCACCTCAAATTGCAGTATTTGATGAAGTCGACGTTGGCATTGGCGGCGAAACCGCATGGTGTGTGGGTGAGCTGCTGGCTGCGATGAGTCAGGATCGGCAGCTTCTGGTGGTATCTCACCTGCCACAGGTGGCGGCATGTGCGGATCATCAGGTCTGTATCCGCAAAGGTCAGGAGGGTGAACGTACACTTACCCGTCTGGAAGAAATTTCGGCTCATCAGCGACAGGATGAGATTGCCCGCATGTTGGGTGGTGCCAATGAAGAGAGCCTTCTGCATGCCCAGCAGATGCTGAAACGTGGCAGTGATATGGTGGCTGCCTGATGCAGCATCGTATTCGAATCAGAATGGCAGAGGCGGATGATGTGGATGCCATGCACGCTTTGCTGCTTCCCTGGTCAGAAAAGAAAATAGTTCTACCGCGCTCAAAAGATAGCCTGTTTCAACACCTGCAGGAGTTTGTTGTTGCTGATTATGATGGGAATTTAGTTGGTTTGGCTGCGTTGCATGTCTATCAATCCAACCTGGCTGAGGTTCGCTCGCTGGTGGTCAGTGAATCACATCAGGGTCTGGGCATAGGAAAGCTTTTGGTGGATTCCTGTGAGAAGCTGGCGTCAGGACTTGGGCTGGAGAGGCTTTTTGCGCTGACCTATGTAGAGAAGTTCTTTGGCCACCTTGGCTATGTCGTGGTACCGAAAGAGAGTCTGCCGGATAAAATCTGGACGGCTTGTATCCATTGCGAGAAATTTTCTAACTGTGATGAAATAGCGATGGAGAAGAAACTCTCTACGGCAGCTGTTGAATCAGAAGCAATTCTGGAAGTGGACCAGAATTAACGTCGCAATTCACCGGTGGCAAAAGCACGACGCTTTTTGACGTTCGAGTGAAATTGCATTGTTATAAATCTAATAGGAGTAAATGATCGCGAGCACAAATACAATATATACACTGGCAGCTTTTCTTGTTCCTAATCTATTATAGCCTTTGGTCGCCGTGATAAATAAATAACCAATTCCTCCAATAACTCCTAATAGAATAACCCATACAGCCCATGCCATGTTAGAAGAGGTGCCTAAAGCAGATGAAGAAACGGCCTTAAGGTTTTCGCTAACTCCCACTTCATTATTTATTGGTAACACCTTATCCTGAGTAATGAATTCAATAATTGATGGGATATTTTCTTTTTGTAATGCTCCGCTGTGGCCGCCAGTAACGAACTTTACATTTTTTTTGCCTGACTTGTTTGTGAATCCATCGAACCCGCCACTGCCCAAGTTGAAAAAATCATCCTTCTTAGGGTCGTATTTAGAGTTAATTAACTGATAGAGTTTGGGAAACCACGCCACTACCCAGTCATCGATGGCAATGTCATTGCGAAAGTCACCAACACGTTGTGTTTTTGTTATATAGGCATCCCATGGGTAATCTGAATGCACAACACTGCCAGCAAAATAAACGCGGTGAAAATTCATCGCTGTGTATTTATCTAATGCACGAGCTAATAAATATGTTCCATTACTGTGTCCAATAAAACTAAATTTAGTGGCATTGGGGTATAAAGCTAAAGCTTCAGTATATTGATCAACAAACCAGCGAACATTTTTATCCCTTTCATATGAGAGTAAAAAGCGAGCCATAGGAAAATAACCGTACTCAGAGGTAATTGCTCTAATGCCTGAGTTTTTCGACTCTAGTTCGATTTTAAAGTTTTTAAGCCAATCGCCATGGTCTCTAATCCCATGCATCACGAACACCACGTGTTTCACAGTATTACGTGTTGGCTCAATCTTATCTAAATATGAATTATTAGAACCATATTTGTTCTTCAGATCCTCAAGTGGCTCTGTGAGCGCAGCATGGAAAGCATTTTTGCGCAACTCGTGACCGGTATCATTACCATCTTCGTTCTCATCTATAAGAAGATCAATGATATTGGCATGTGTCGCTCCCTCCAATAGAGGGATGAATATAAAATTAGGGGTGGCCATTAATTCTTTATGTTCGTCTAGAGGCGCAACTCTATCGTTTTTGCCGAGAATTTGTATAACCTGAGCTTTGGTTTTGTGTTTGTTAGCAGCGTCTATCCAATCTAATTTCAAGTTTGTAACAAAGGGGGCTCCTCGCTCAATGGACATCACCATTTTCCCCTTGTCTGTAAGGTAGGTAATTGCACGTCCAGCCCAAGTTCGTATTTTTTCATAGGCAGACATATTATCGGTCGACCAACCTCTATTCATGCCAGCTAACAGAATTATACGACTCACCTTTTTATGCCAACCTGTATGCTTAACACGTGAAGCCCCTAAGGGCTGATCCGCTCCAATACCCATACTAT
>JBEQLD010000126.1:0-4616 GCA_040326115.1 Mariprofundaceae bacterium
TCTTCATACCCTTCCATGCCGAGAGAGAAGCGAAAGCGCATGGATGCATCATCATCGTGGAATGAGAGGTATGACGCCTTACACCAGAGCTCTTCCGCGATCACTTTGCTGTTTCCATCCGCATCAACCTCTTCCGCATCAAAATAGAGCTTCTCGATACATTGATCGTCATGGTGTTCAAATACTGCGGATACCAATGGGAATTTAGGCATCAGGCGGGATATATAAGGTTCGTTCCCGAACTGAACAGATATCTCTTCTCCATTGAGCGTGCTTTCCATCAGCTTGTGAGCCTGCCGGACATCTGCTTCGTGGGTCGCCATCACATCATTGAGCATGCCGGGAAGCATGATCGCTTCATCATTGTGCCATTTTGTTTTGATCGTGTCGGAGTCGGGCATTGAAGGGCGGGCATCTTCTGAAATCCAGCCCAGATCAAAACCACGCCTAGTCAGTTCTTGATGGTCGGAATTGTTCTCTTCTTTGCTAAACCATTGAATTGTCATTGAGTCCTGCCTTTCTGTTTTGATGCCAGAGACAACAACCCTGCCACCAGGCTATATTTCGGGCTAATAAAAGATATTTAAGGCTCTTTTGAATTCACGAAGCTCTTTCGGGAAAGGTGTGAAATGCGCATGATAAAATGTTGTAGACAATGTTAGTGTGCGCGCCGATCAATCAAAGTGATGGAGAAAATAGTAGATGCAGTCGTTCTGGTTAATAGCAGCCCTGATTGGGACAGCGCTTCTCATACTGCTCGCAGTATTCTACTCCATGCGCCTGCGCAAAACATCTGATAAGCGGGCTATAGAAAAAATCATCAGCAACCACTGCAAAGCAGTTGAGCACGATGCTACCTTTTCAGATGGACTTGACGGCTATCTGTTTGTTGATTATCTGATGTTGTTGCACGGCAAAATCGTTGTCATGAAAGTGATGACGGAGAGCGGGTACATCTTCGGTAGTGAGGGTATTGATGAGTGGACCTGTGTGAAAAACAATCGAACGGGAAAATTCAACAACCCGCTGAAGGATACGCTTCTCAGCGTTCAGCAGATTAGACATACCCTGAAGTTTGATGCTGTAGAGGCATGTGTGCTGTTCGGCTCTCACAGCGAATTCCCGAAAAGTATGCCTCAAGGTGTGGTGCGTTTGGCAGACTTTGACGCAGAACTTGAATCATATCGTGGTAGCGATGATGCAGATGAAGCTGCTCAGGATGCATGGGAACAACTGATCGTCCTGGTGCATGGAGAGAGGAAAAATCTAAGCGTCGATCTTCAATCCTAACTCCCTGAAGCGGGAGGTGGAGACCTTTTTAACCCTTTTGATTAACTTTCTTTACGAAGCTTTAGTGCTTTGAACACATCTTCCGCATGGAATGAAGAGCGAACCAGCGGGCCACTGGCCACCATGCCGAAGCCCTTCTTCTCGGCGATATATTTCAGATCATCAAACTCTTCCGGACTCCAGTATTTCATCACCGGATGATGATCCACACTCGGGCGCAGATACTGGCCGAGGGTCAGGATATCGATATCTGCTTCGCGCATATCATCAAGCACCTGCAGCACCTCATCACGCTCTTCACCGAGGCCGAGCATGATGCCGGACTTGGTCACCACGTTTGGATCAAGTTCCTTGGCACGCTGGAGCAGTCGCAGAGATGTGAAGTAACGGGCACCGGGGCGCACCGAGCGGTAGAGGCGCGGTACGGTCTCCAGATTGTGGTTGAAGATATCCGGTCTGGCCTCGATCACGGTCTCAAGGCAGGTGTCTGGCTTGCGCTGGAAATCGGGGGTGAGAATTTCAATAGTCACTTCCGGTGTTCGTTCCCTGATGGCGAGAATGGTGGCCGCATAGTGGGCAGCGCCGCCATCAGCAAGATCATCACGATCCACACTGGTAATCACGGCATGTTTAAGCCCCATGGATTCAATGGCATCGGCTGTATTGTTCGGTTCGTTTGCATCCACAGGATCAGGTCTGCCGGTTTCAACATTGCAGAATGCGCAGGTACGGGTGCAGACCCGGCCAAGGATCATGAAAGTGGCTGAGCCATGCTTCCAGCATTCACCGATATTCGGGCAGCTCGCCTCTTCACAGACGGTGTTGAGTTTCTTGTCGCGCATCAGCTTCACAAGTTCGCGGTACTCAGGTGATGTGGGTGCCTTGACCTTCAGCCATGATGGTTTGCCTGTCATAGGCTGCTCTTTCGCGGTGGTGCTTGAGGCAACCTGAATCGGGATCACTTTTCTGCTCATGCGGCGCAGTTTATCTGTTTCATACGCAAAAGGCTTCCATGCCTTTTGCGGATCAATAAAACCTAAAACTGATAAATTTCTTTCAACATTCCGGTTAATGAGAGATAGACATACCATAATACCAGCGTGCCAATAATCATGCTGACCGGCTTGACGAGGTCTCTGCCGATTTTTTTGATGCTGTCGCCCTTCATCAGGCCTTTGATGACAACCCACAGAAGCATTAGCCCTGCAATGGCATAGACGACGTAAAAAATGATTATCAGCGGACTGTCCATATCTCTATTTTAGACTATTTTGGCAAAGAGGTTTTCTAAAACCTGCTTGCAAAGTCTTTTGCTACGTACAGATAGGCATACCAAAGAACAAGCGAGCCGATAATCATGCCCAATGGCCTCGCCAGCTCTCGACCTATCTTTTTCATTGGCCATCCCTTGACCAGTCCCCGGACCAGAATGACCAGCATTAGCACTGCGGCAATGCCATAGACGATATAAAAGGTTAACCATAGATCTTTGCTCATGTTCACAGTCTAGACGGGTTTTGCTCAACTCGCAGGTAGAACGCCCTCTTCTCGATTAGCTGTCTACTGAAATAAGAGGTACAAATTCATTTGTCCTTTCTTGCTTGCCCAAGAAAGAACGAAAGAAGGGCACCCGCGGGTATATGTGTATTCCCTCACCATTCGTCCCAAAACGGGCACAATATAAAACACGTATATTGTGCTGGTCCGTTTTGGGCCAAATGGTGAGGCACATCTACAAGCGGGGGTTTAAGTCAAATTTGATTCAGAGATAAAAAAAAGGGCAGCTCTTTCGAGCCACCCTTTTTTGATTTCAAACCAAGCACATCAGTGAAGGTAAGCAGTTTGTAATATCAGAAGTGCATAAGCACGACTGAATTCTTACATCATGCCGCCCATTCCACCCATGCCGCCCATATCTCCACCAGGTGCTGCTGGAGCTGCTGGTTCCGGAATATCCGCAATCATGGCTTCAGTGGTGATCAACAGACCTGCAATAGATGCTGCATGCTGAAGTGCTGAGCGGGTTACCTTGGTCGGGTCAATAACACCCATCTTCACCAGGTCGCCGTACTCTTCTGTCTGAGCGTTGTAGCCGTAGTGGCCCTTGTTGTTGGATACTTCGTTCACTACAACAGATGCTTCACCGCCGCCGTTAGATACGATCTGACGCAGAGGCTCTTCAACCGCACGCTTCACGATGTTTACACCGGTATCTTCGTCATGGTTGTCGCCAGCTACTTTATCCAGAGAACCGCGAGCACGAATCAGTGCAACGCCGCCACCTGCAACAATACCCTCTTCAACCGCAGCACGGGTTGCGTGCAGCGCATCGTCAACACGGTCTTTCTTCTCTTTCATTGCTACTTCAGTTGCAGCACCGACTTTGATCACAGCAACACCGCCAGCCAGTTTGGCTACACGTTCCTGCAGTTTCTCTTTGTCGTAGTCAGAGGAGGTGTCTTCGATCTGTTTACGGATCAGGCCAACACGTGCTTCGATATCTGCCTTAACGCCAGCGCCATCAATGATGGTGGTGGTGTCTTTGGAGATCTTCACAGCATGTGCAGTACCAAGATCTTCGATGGTTACATTTTCAAGCTTCAGACCGAGGTCTTCAGAGATCACTTTACCATTGGTCAGAATCGCCATGTCTTCCATCATCGCCTTACGACGATCGCCGAAGCCTGGTGCTTTAACCGCAGACACATTTACAACGCCGCGCATCTTGTTCACTACAAGCGTTGCCAACGCTTCGCCTTCAATGTCTTCAGCAATGATCAGAAGAGGCTTGCCAGAACGTGCAACCGCTTCCAGTACAGGTAGCAGGTCACGCATGTTGGAGATCTTCTTTTCGAAAAGCAGGATGTATGGTGAGTCTAGTTCGCACTCCATACGGTCTGCATTGGTGATGAAGTATGGAGATAGGTAACCGCGGTCAAACTGCATGCCTTCAACAACGTCCAGTTCAGTTTCAAGGCCTTTTGCCTCTTCCACAGTGATCACGCCTTCTTTACCAACTTTGTCCATTGCATCCGCAATGATCTTGCCGATTTCAGCATCGCCATTGGCAGAGATAGTGCCAACCTGGGCAATCTCTTCCTGATTCTGAACTTCGTTGGATAGAGAAGCCAGTTCAGCAACAACAGCTTTAACAGCTTTGTCGATGCCACGTTTCAGATCCATCGGGTTCATGCCGGCAGCAACTGCCTTGATGCCTTCTTTAGCGATAGACTGAGCCAGTACAGTTGCAGTCGTAGTTCCGTCACCTGCGATATCCGCAGTCTTGGAAGCCACTTCTTTCACCATCTGTGCGCCCATGTTTTCAA
>JBEQLD010000127.1:0-4465 GCA_040326115.1 Mariprofundaceae bacterium
CGCCTGTCTAAGTGTTGCCACATGATCAATATTTACGCCCAGATTCATGAATACTCCTGATTCAATGTAGTGAGTGGCTTTAGGCCATGCTGCTTAAGTACATCCTCAATGATTCGTTGCCAACACGACAGGTCACGTTGACTTAATCGCACATTGGAATGGATCAGCTGAGCCGTAAAGCCTTTTCTCATACCTGCACTCACCGGCATACCTTTCCCGCATGAATCACATACCAGCTGACATGCCTGCCAGCCCATTGCCAATGATTCATCCACCGGCTCTCCACAGTGCCAGCAGTGCACAAAATCACTCACCCAGCCACTTGATTGCAGCAGATGCCAGATAGAGCCGTGCAGAGCAGAATCACCTGTCTTCTGCATCACATGCATGGCTTGAAGAAGTTCTTCATAACCATGCGGGTCACCTTCCTGAAACAATCCGGAGGCAACTGCACAGAGTTCCAGTCCATCCAGACTAAGGTTTTCATCAAGCAGCCTCTCTCCCCGATCAATATCAACCAGTGTTCCCATGCCTGTCCTGCCCGGTCGCCAGCTGATATTCAATAAATAGAGTGGTGCAAGTGCAGCCCTGAACGGACTTTTAGCTCTGCGGGCTCCCCGGGCCATGAGCGTAATTCTTCCATGTTGCTCAGTCAGAAAATGACAGATTAAGGAAGTGTCACTGAATGGAATCCGCCTCAGTAGCAGAGCACGATCTTTGTGTTCAGCCATTCAGTCCTAATTCAGTAAGTACGCCCGGATTATCAAACCAGTCTGTTTGAACTTTCACCCACAGTTTGAGATGAACTCTGCAACCGAGAAGCTCCTCAAGCCCTTCACGAGTCTTGATGCCGATCATCTTCATGCGCTCGCCATTTTTACCAATCAACATCGGTTTATGACGCTCATGCCCAACCAGTATTACAGCTTCAATCTCCACACCTTTCTCTGTCTCATGGAAATCTTCAATATCGACTGCCGTCGTAAATGGAATCTCCTGATACATGGCAAGAAAGACCTGCTCTCGTACATATTCAGAGGCTAACTGGCGCTGACTCTGATCAGTAAACCACTCCGCATCATAAACAGGATCAGCTTCAGGCAGCAGTTCCGTGATGGCTTTGACCAACCCTTCCACCTGAAGGCCTTTGCTCGCAGAGAGAGGAATATAGGCGATTGCGCCCGGATCAAGCGCCTGAAGCTCCATAAGACGAGGCAGGAGCTTCTCTTTCTTAATCTTATCTACTTTATTCAACACATGGATGCGTGGCTGAGGCAGCGAACCATCTGCAAAACGTTCAATCAGCTTTTTTGTACCTGTATCCAGAGGCTTGGTCACATCCTGCATGATCACCAGAATGTCCGCTTCCTGAGCTGCGGAGTAAGCAATACGTACCATATTTCTGTTTAGTTGTTTGGTTCCCTTATGAATACCGGGAGTATCCACAAAGATCAGCTGCTTCATTTCATCAGTATAAATCCCGAGAATACGATGGCGGGTTGTCTGGGGTTTAGGTGTCACAATGGCCACTTTCGTGCCCACAATTCTGTTCATCAGGGTCGATTTACCCACATTGGGTCTTCCCAATAGTGCTATCGCCCCGCAGCGAAAGGGTTTATCACTTTTTTCGGTCATTTTGTTACTCGCATCAGTTTCCATTCGCGCATAGTACAGATGACACTGGAAATTCACATAATCCAAATAATACTTGACTTATTTTGTCGGGTACTCTAGAAATAGTTATAGCGATATCGCAGGAGATAATTATTATGACTAAAAAACTAAAAAAACTTCTAATTGACGATGCAGAAATCACCCTTGTTGGAGTTGTTACGATTGCCTTTTTTGTTGGCCTTGCAACATTCTCAGCTTCATAATTTAATAAAGCAATATTAATTAATATTTAAAAGAGCCTCGAATTTTCGAGGCTTTTTTTTATCTACTGCATAAAAAACCAACACTCTCGACCAATTGAATCACGTAGTCTAAAATCGGCAAAGGTAGACTCAAGGAGCCTCATAAACAGATGAGTAACCACCATCCCCTATTCACCTTCGAACACGGTGAGCAGTTCATCACCGTTCTGGGAACAGCCCATATCTCCAGAGCAAGTGCCGACAAAGTTCGCGAGCTCCTCTCCTCGGGAGAGTTTGATGCAGTGGCAGTTGAGCTCTGTGCAGGACGTCATGAAAAAATGACCAGCCCGGACACGCTTGCAGAGCTTGATCTGTTTGAAGCCATCAAACAGGGAAAAGGGCCGATGATATGGGCCAACCTGGCTATCGGTGCATTCCAGCAACGCATGGCAGAACAGGTTGATATCGAACCCGGAGCAGAATTAAAAGCCGCTATTGAAGAAGCTGACAAAGCTGACTATCCAATCTCTCTGATTGATCGGGATATCGGCATTACCATGAAACGGATCTATCGGAGTGTTCCATTCAGACGGCGCATGGTTCTACTTACCGGACTGATTCAGAGTGTCCTCACCCGTCAAAGCATCAGTAAAGAGGAGATTGAACAACTCAAAGAGGGAGACATTCTCGAGTCTGCATTCTCCCAATTCGCCAAAAAGGATAGTGAGCTGTTCCAACCACTGATTGATGAGCGTGACCAATTCATGGCTCTACGGCTGATTCAGGAAACCAACCATGCTGAGCACCACCATATTGTCGCGGTAGTCGGCGCGGGTCATCTTAGTGGAATCAAAGGCTATCTGGATCAATATTGTGACTACTCCGATAACGAACTTGATACCACATTGAGTGACCTTAAAAAACTCCCTGAAAAGAAAAGTATTGGTAAATTTGTACCCTGGCTGATTACCGCCCTGATCCTCTCCGGATTTGCTATTGGCTTCTCAAAAAATCCATCCCTGGGATGGGAATTGGTACTGACCTGGGTGGCGATCAATGGAGGTTTTGCATCAATTGGTGCACTGATCGCAGGCGCACACCCGTTAACCATTATCGGAGCCTTCATTGCTGCCCCTATCACATCTCTCAACCCTATGATCGGAGCAGGTGTAGTAACTTCAGCACTGGAGCTATGGCTCCGGAAGCCTCGAATGAAGGACTTTGACACGCTGCGCCATGACACAACCCATTTCACTGGCTGGTGGCATAACCGGATTTCACGCACCCTGCTTGTGTTTATTCTCTCATCGCTTGGCTCCGCTATCGGAACCTATGTTGCAGGCTTCATTATCTTTGATCGATTGACCTGAAACAGGTCGGGCCTACCCACTAACATGAATAATTTCTAACGATTTCACCTCAGCTTTTCGTGAGCTTTCAGATGGGGCGATCCTTCAAATAAGTTTGTCGAGCTGTGTGCCAGTGGTTCCATTGTTGAGTATAATTTTACCGTGCATGTCATAAAATTCCTGTGCCCTGCGGTTAAATGGATTCGGATGCTGTTGCCATTCTGATGCTGTATAAGCAGGCACGGGCCGTAATTCAGTCTCAATAACGGAAGTTTGACTGATCTGAGGCATAACCACCGGAGGTACTATGACCGCAGGCGCACGCTCAGGGAAAATTCCAGACACCATCATCATAATACAATTATAGCATAGTCAGCGAGCTCTCCCGGTTCGTGACCATCTAAAACAATGATTTAACCTAACTTTTTCAGTGCATTCCATGCTTTTTCAGCAGCACTGAGTTCTGCTGTTTTTTTCCGGTCACCTGTGCCCTCTCCCATCAAATCATGGTTCACAGTGCAAAGGGCTGAAAAACGCGGTGATTTTCCAACTCCATGATCTGTCACATCATACTCGGGCAAGCCCCAGCCTTTACCCTGAGTAAATTCCTGAAGACGGCTTTTAGGATCACAGACAGAGTCGACATTGATACGCTCCAACTGCCCTTTCCAGGCGTGTAGAACAAGTGAGCGCGCAGCATCCCATCCAGCATCGGTAAATGCTGCACCTATCACGGCCTCAACAGCATTGGCTGCAATGGACCTGGATTTAAGCACGCCATTTTTTCGTTCACCTTCACCAACATGGAGGCATTGATCAAGCGACCAGTCACTGGCCACATCCAACAGGCTCTCTTTACGTACAAGTGCTGCACGCATCCTGGAGAGTTCGCCTTCAGCATATTGTGGGAATTGTTCATGCAGCTGCTCGGCAATGACCAGGCCCAACACCGCATCACCAAGAAACTCCAGGCGTTCCATATGCTCAGAGGATGCTGAGCGGTGGGTCAAAGCACGTTTAAGAAGTGCCTCACTTCGGAACTGGTAAACTACCCTGTTTTGAAGCGTCTTCAGACTCTCCTGATCAAGGGGTCTTGGCATAGGGTTCAAAATAGTAATCAAATCGGACTTTATGACGGATTTTATCCATGCCTTTCAGATCAAGCTCAGAGTATTCCGATTCAGGATCAACATCCTCAACCGGCCCGAGAAGCCAGATGACTACATGGTATTCCGAGGAAATTTCAACAACGCCCCCATC
>JBEQLD010000128.1:0-4439 GCA_040326115.1 Mariprofundaceae bacterium
CCAAAGCTTGCGCCCTATATTCCGGCCATGCGTGCGCGATTGGCTGGCGTGATCGGTGTCGATATCAATGTGCTTAACATCAAGGCGACCACAACCGAAATGCTCGGTTTTACCGGGCGTGGAGAGGGTATCGCGGCCCAGGCGATTGTTCTGCTCACTTCTGATGAGTGATTGATGGAGTGGTTGATGGAGAGCCGGATTGAGCAGAGTCTGGCTAAGCTGCTAAAATAATCTTATGCAAGGTATAGATTATGGCTGAACAGACACTTGGAAACTTTTATAACTCCTGCGATATGATACACCGGGAGTTCTATTCCGTTCTGATTCATGAGTGGGAGGATCTTGGTCTGGCCTGGGACTGGTCAGACCGTGCCGTTGCACTTGGCAGTAAATCTGTCATCAGGGATGAAACCTTCATATTTTTTCGTCTGCAGCCCGGTGAAAGTATCTATCCGGCAGCCATCAGCATCGATACAGATGCCTGGAGAGAGTATATTGGTCAGGAAGAGGCAGATATTTTTCTGCGTGATATCAGGATGATTTCGGAGCTACAGCACAAGCAGCGTGAAAATATATTCTCGATTATTGATCCCGGGCATCAGTCAGGGCCGACTCAGCAAAAATTACGGGACCTGATCAAAGGTTTTGGATTCCGTATTCCGGAGCTGGTTGCTTCCTGATCTATTAAACTTGCGAGTGAAGTTACTGTTTGCCATTAATCGCCGGCGATAGTGTGAAATCAGCCGTGTGTTCCGGTAGTGAATCAATGACAAGGAAAAATCCACGTTCTCCCTGAGCTTCTACCGGCACCAGGTCAATCTCCGGCGTTATAAACGGAGCATGTTTAACCTGCTCCATGGAGGGGGGTTCAGTAATGGGGAGTAGTTTGTCTCCAAGACTTTCAGTGATGCCCGTGTCATCAAAAAACCGAACGAAAATCCGCGGTGGCGGAAGCTCACAGTAGAGGCGATTTTCAATACGCCCCTGTACGGTAAGCACCTGACTTCCATCATCGCGTTTCAGCCAGTTTCCCTGCACGCTTCCCGGAATAATATACCAGTCTTTATTTCGAACTTCGACCGGCAGGTGCATATTGATCAAAACGCTTCGTACCCACGGGTTATCAAGCCAGACATCCTGTTTAAACCAGAAGCCGGTGGCACTGATGATCAGTAGCATCGCAATAAGCCATGGCCAGATTGCTCCAATCTTCCGGGCTGGCGGGAGCAGGCTCTCTTTTAGTTCATTTAGAGGCGTGTGAGTCTCTTCAGGATCAGAATCATCACTTGGGACATTTTTTTCCGGGCCGGACTCCTCTTCCAAGCTGTCGATCGGATCAGATTGAGTGGAGGCCTCTTCGAGCTTGATCTTCTCTGCGTATTCATGATCCCCATCCAGAAAGGCAGGCAGTGGGGCTTTATCAGGCTGTTCTACTGATTGTTCGGATTTCGGTTCAGATTCCGGATTAGATTCCTCGAGGCTCTGCCCCTCAACGTCTTGCTCTACCTCTTGTGCATCCTCATCCTGAGAGGCTGGCTGATCGGGTTTGATGTGATCCGATTTAATATGATCGAAGAGCGGCAGTGATTGACCCGTCTCTTCCAGTGTGCCCTTTTGCTGTCCTTCAATCAGCTCATCATCCATGCTGAATTCAGCGTGGCAGCGATGACAAACCAGAACGGCATTTTTGATCATCGGGCCCACTTCGTAAGCAGCATTGCAGTGTGGACAGGAGATATGCATGGGGCGATGCTGAAGCCAAATTTGCGGTTTGTCAGCATCAATGCTGACAGGGCGCTTTTACACCGTTACTGTTTTCCCATGTCCGATGATAAACAGATCATTCATATGCAGCAGTTGATGCTCCGTTACCCGGCTGGGAAAGTTGCACTTTCGGGGGTTTCACTCTCCATTTCAAAGGGTGATTTTGTCTACCTGACCGGTGAGAGTGGTGCAGGGAAATCGACTCTTTTGCGTATGTTTTATGGTGGATTGATACCATCCTCCGGGCGGCTGAGTGTACAGCAATGGGATATGCGCGGTGTTGCAGAGGGTGATGTGCGGGAGCTTCGTCAGCGGACAGGCATTATTTTTCAGGATCACAAATTGCTCTTTTCGCGCACAGTGTTTGAGAATGTGGCGCTGCCTCTGCGGGTGCAGGGTTGGGAGAAGGAGCGTCTGGTTCCCCGTGTGCGTAAGGTGCTGGAGTTTGTCGGTCTTGATGACCGGTTATGGTCATACCCTGAAGCACTCTCCGGCGGTGAGCAGCAACGCATTGCCATTGCCCGGGCGATGGTAACCAATCCTCCGGTTATTCTGGCAGATGAGCCGACAGGCAATCTGGATGAAGAGACGGCGCGCAGGGTTCTGGATCTCCTGATGTCTCTGAATCGAAATGGCACTACAGTGATCATGGCGACGCATGATCTGCATCTACTCACCTCGCATCCGGGCCGGTTGATTCAGTTGCATCAGGGCTCGTTGATCGGGGATTCACAGATGGAAAATTCGCAGGCTGGGTATTCCTATGAGTAATATCATTAATGAAGCGCCCGAACATATTGATCCACGTCTTCCCGGAGGCTTTCAGCTCCCGCCTTTTGGTATTCATCAGTTTCTTGCCTTGATGATTGTCTGTGTCGCTCTCTGGGCGCTCGGTACGGTCTGGCTTGGCTTGCAGGGTGCGCAGCAGTGGGTGGGCTCATGGCAGAACAATATCCAGTTGCATGTTTATCTGCCTGTAGACAAACGAGATAAGCTTGGTGAATTGAAGGTGAAACTCTCCTCGGTTGAGGGCGTCTCATCTGTCCGGCATATCTCCCGGAGAGAGGCTTCAGAGTGGATGCAGAGCTGGCTGGGTGGCACTTCACTGAATGTGGAGAAGTTTTCCAGACAGTTGCCGGAGAGCCTCGAGTTAACTCTGGCTGATGAGAGAAATGAATTTCTTTTTTCAGATATTCGCGATGAAGCCGCTATTCTCGGTGCGACCGTTAATGAGGATGAAGTGCAGCTGGCCAATGCACATGAGCTGGTGCAGTCCATCCGGAAGATGGTTTGGTTTGTCACCATTATTCTTGCACTGGCGATGGCATTGATTGTCTCCAACACACTGCGGATGACCCTGCTTGCCCGTGCCGACGAGGTGCATCTGATGCGGCTGCTGGGGGCAAAAGAGTGGTTTGTGCGTATGCCGTTCATTCTTGAAGGTACGCTGCTGGGTGCGGGTGCAGCACTGCTGGCCTGGCTGCTGTTGTGGCCTCTCGTACTCGGGCTTTCGAGCTGGGCGGACAACATGGGTATCTCATTGAGTCCGTTTGCACTTCTTCTGCCGCTTATCATCGGTGGAGCTCTGGTGGGTTGTTTTGGTGCGACGATTGCAACGGCCAAACTGGTTTCACCCGATAGCGTGGATAATTAACCAGCTTATATAATTCCGACCCTTTTACGTTGTTAATATTGACTTAGTTTTTGGCACTCCTATAATTAGAGTGCTAAATAGTGGTTTATGGAGTGTGAATTTGGATATTGCTTCGAGCATTGAAGTTGCAGACATGTCGAGTCTTTCTCTTTTTTATCGCGATGTTAAGCGTGTTGAACGCTTAAGCCGTGAAGAGGAGGTTGCTCTGGCACGCAAGTGGCATGATCAGCAGGATCGTGAGGCTGCGCAGCAGCTGGTGGTTGCCAATCTCTATGGTGTGGCTGCGATTGCGCGTGAATATCGCCATTTTGGATTGCAGGAAGCTGATCTGATTCAGGAAGGTACGCTGGGCCTGATGCATGCGGTTAAACGTTTTGATCCTGAGCGTGGTTTTCGCTTGATGACTTACGCTTCATGGTGGATTCGTGCTGCGATTCACGATTTTATTCTTCACTCATGGAGCATCGTTAAACTCGGCACCAATAAACTTCAACGCAAGGTTTTTGCCGGACTTCAGAAAGCAAAGAACGCTATTGCTGCCCTTGATGGTCATCAGGCAGATGAAGTCGCAGCAGAATTTGGCGTCACCTCGAATGAGTATCAGGAGACGGCCAATGCCTATCTGCAACGCGATCTTTCGCTGGATGCAGAAGTGGAAGGCCAGACGCTGGTAACAGCGCTGCCTGCGACGGAAGCCACGCCTGAAGAGCAAGTGATGGAATCCAACTGGCAGGATCATCAACAGAATCAGCTTTATGGTGCATTAAGAGAGCTATCGGATCGTGATCGCCACATTGTGAAGATGCGTCATCTATCTGAAGAGCCTGCGACTTTGAAAGATCTTGCTGAAGAGTTGGGTATTTCGATTGAACGGGTGCGTCAACTTGAGAAACGTGCGATGAATAAACTGCGCGAAGTCTTAGCCGCTTAAAACTATAAAGGTCAGGAATGACCCTTGGATATCCCCGACGGGGGAGGTCTGGATCAAAAAGAACAATTTAAAAATCAGAGCGTGTTCATT
>JBEQLD010000129.1:0-4283 GCA_040326115.1 Mariprofundaceae bacterium
CGGGTTCCCTCAGGCTACACATGAAAATGGGCGCGACGTTGCTGCTTTATCCCATTTGCATGTTTGCTTCGGCAACTGCTCCATGCGTTGCTCTACCTCCTGCATCCATGCAGTCGTCGGCAGCCAGCTGAACGGGGGAGGGATTGTTTAAAAATTATGCAAAAATTATAAAATAGTCTGGTAGAAGCCAATTATACCATTATAATGCCCATTTTTTAGGCAAGAAGACGAGGAAATATGAGTTCATCTGGTTTTATGATAGGCAGACATCGCATTGATCCGCCGCTGGCATTGGCGCCGATGGCGGGTATTACGGATCTTCCGTTTCGCAAGATTTGCAAACGCTTTGGCGTTGGGCTGATGGTGACAGAGATGATTGCCAGCCGGGCGGTCGAGCAGAAGCGTGAACGAACCCAGAGGATGGCTATCGTGGGTGAGGGTGAGCATCCGGTATCGATTCAGATCGCAGGCTCTGATCCGAAATACATGGTTGAGGCGGCCAATTGGGCTGTGCAGCACGGCGCCGACTTTGTTGATATCAATATGGGCTGCCCGGTGAAGAAGATTGTGAAGCAGGTTGCCGGTTCGGCCATGCTTCGGGATGAGAAACTGGTGGCCACCATTCTGGAAGCGGTTGTGAAGGGGGTCGATATCCCTGTGACGTTGAAGATTCGTACCGGCTGGGATGAGCAGAGCAAGAATGTTGAGAACATTGCCCGAATCGCTGAAGAGTGTGGTGTGCAGATGTTGACAGTACACGGGCGTACGCGTGCGCAGATGTTTCATGGCCATGCCAACTGGGAAGATATCGGCCGTGCAAAATCCGTTGTATCAATCCCGGTGATTGGTAATGGTGATGTTGTAGATGCTGAAACGGCGCTGGAGATGGTACGGATTTCGGGCTGTGATGGTGTGATGGTTGGTCGTGCCGTGCAGGGCAATCCCTGGGTGTTGGGTGAGGTGAGTGCTGCCCTGACCGGACAGCCGATTCCAACCAAGCCGACTGCCGAAGAGCGCTGGGCGATTGTGCATGAACATATGCAGTTGATGGTCGAACATCATGGTGAATATTCCGCCAGCCGCCTCTCCCGCAAACATGTGGTCTGGTACAGTAAGGGGCTGCGTGGTTCTGCGGAGTTTCGGGGCCATTTTCAGCGAATTGAAGATTGGCAGGAACAGATTGATGTGGCTCAGGCCTATTTTCTTGGTCTGAATGACGGGGCCTCTCTTGCCGCCTGAATCGTCAGTTGATCGTTTTTTGGAGCAGAAGGAAATTGCTATCGCAGATCTTCCGTTGCCCATGCTATTGCTCGATGGCTTGGGAAACATCACCCATGCCAATGTGCTGGCCGAAGAGCAGCTTGGAACGTCCGTCAAGAAACTGTCCGGGCGTCATCTCTCAGATTTTTTTGAACCCTCCTCAGAAGTGAATGCGATGCTTGATCGTGTAACACAGGGCGAGATGGTCACCTATGACGCGTTTAGTAATCGCTTAACACACCTGCCCTATTCATTGCATTTGGGCCCTCACAAAAAAGGCATCACTGTTCTGATGGTGCCTGAAGGTAATCGTGCTGAAGTGGAGAGGCAGACCAAGCGACAGGAGATGGCTGAGGCTGTGGCTCGCATTGCACTGGAGATGGCACATGAGGTAAAAAACCCGCTGGCAGCACTTCGGGGCGCGAGTCAGTGGCTCTCTGAACGCAGTAGTGATAACGATGTGATCGAGATCAGTACACGCATGCTCTCTGATATAGATAGAATCAGAGAGAGGATTGATTCATTCCTGCAGCTTGGCCCGCGTGCGAAAATTGCAATGCAGCCGGTCAATATTCATGCACTGCTTGATGATGTCTGCCGTGCACCTGAAGGGGTTCAGCTGCATCGTGTTTATGATCCAAGTATTCCTCTGTTGGTGGTGCATGAGGCTCGCTTGAGGCAGGCGATTGAGAATCTCTGGACCAATGCGGTTGAGGCTGGCTCGACACTGATCGAGTGGCAGACCCGTATCGCATCCATGGTGGCTCTACCGGGGCATCAGGGCATGGTGGTGGAGCTGAAAATCACCAGTAACGGCACACCAATTCCTGATTCATTGAAAGAACACCTGTTTCAGCCGTTTGTGACAGGAAAAGAGCGTGGTAACGGATTGGGTCTGGCGATTGTACAGCGTGTGCTGCAGGAGCATGGCGGTCGGGTGAAGTTAAGCAGTGGGCATGGGCGTACATCATTTGTGCTGCATCTGCCGTTGAAAGTTGATAATGGCAGCGATAGTTCAGAGGAGCAGGCATGAAGGCACTTATAGTTGATGATGACCAGAGCATTCGCTGGATTCTCGAGCGTGTACTCAAAGAAGAGGGCTATGAGGTGACTCAGGCTGAATCGATTGCGGAAGCAAAATCTTTAGTCGATGAGCATTTCGATATTATATTTCTGGATGTCTATCTGCCGGATGGTAATGGCATGGAGTTACTTGAATCGGGTCTGTTCAATGTGCCCACGGTGATGCTGACCGCTGAAACCACCTTTGGCCACGCCGCCGAGGCTTATCGTACGGGTGCCATGGAGTATCTGCCTAAACCCTTCGATCTGAACGAGGTGCGCCAGCTTGCCAATCGGGTGCAACCTGTTCGAGAGAAAAAATCCAAGCAGAAGCCTAAAGAGGAACCGATTGATACGGAGACCGTTATTATCGGTCGCAGTCAGGCGATGCAGAACCTGTTCAGAATCCTTGGCCGGGTCGCAGCTTCCGACCTGACCGTGATGATTACGGGCGAATCAGGCACGGGTAAGGAGCTGGTGGCTCAGGAGCTGCATCAGCGAAGCCAGCGCAGGAATGAGGCATTTGTTCCTATCAACACCGCTGCCATACCATCCGATCTTTTAGAGGCCGAGCTGTTTGGTCATGAGAAGGGTGCCTTTACCGGTGCAGACAAAGCCAGGGCGGGCCGTTTTGAACAGGCCAGTGGCGGCACCCTGTTTCTAGATGAAATCGGAGATATGCCGGCAGCCCTTCAGGCAAAAATGTTACGAGTTCTGGAAACAGGAACGGTACAGCGCGTGGGTTCCAACAAAGATATCAGGGTGAATGTGCGTCTGTTGGCAGCCACACATCAGGATCTGCAGGTGAAGATCAGGAAGGGTGAGTTTCGTGAGGATCTCTATTATCGCCTGAACGTGATTCCTGTTCATATCCCTCCACTGCGTGAGCGACGGGATGATATTCCGGAGCTGGCAGAATTTCTTCTGAAGCAAGCGGCCGAAGAGCTGGATATGAATGTACCGATTCTACTTGATGATTCTCTTGAACTGCTCAAGCGGTATGACTGGTACGGCAATGTGCGAGAACTGAAAAATGTCATGCGCAGGCTGGCCGTGCTGACACCGGGGGCAAGTATCACGCTTTCCGATGTGGCATTGGCGATTGGCCATCATGATCAGGATGATGGGCAGGAATCACTGGGTGATTCGGTGCGTAGAACGATCAAGGGTTATATGGATCAGCTTGGTTATGCTGAGGCGAGAGGTCTGCACAAACATCTATTGGAGCAGGTTGAGCCTGCACTGCTGGTACTGGTGCTGGAGAAGTGCCGTGGTAACCAGCTAAAGGCATCCGATATGCTTGGTTTGAACCGAAACACGGTTCGCAAGCTTCTGAAACAGTATGATATTGATCCGGCCTATTTCAGGGATTAGCCCACGAGAGAATTAAAGCGAATGCTTATACAATTCCCGAATGACGGAGCAGGGCATCGACAGAGGGCTTGCGTCCCCGGAATGCTTCGAAGCTCTCCATCAGGTCACGACTGCCACCCACCGATAGAACCGAATCGAGGAAACGGGCGGCAGTTTCACGGTTGGTGATGCCCTCCTCTTCGAATGCAGCATAGGCATCGGCAGAGAGCACTTCAGCCCATTTGTAGCTGTAGTAACCGGCACCATAGCCGCCGGCAAAGATATGGGAAAAACTGTTTTGAAACTTGTTAAAGGAGGGCGGTGTAAACACGGCCACTTCATCACGCACTTCATCCAGAAGCTGTTGAACAGATCTGTTCTCTTCAGAGCTGAATTCAGAATGCAGCAGCATATCAAACAGGGAAAACTCGATCTGTCTTAACATCTGCATGCCAGCCTGAAAGTTCTTTGCAGCCAGCATTTTATCAAACAGCTCATCAGGCATCGTTTCATCACTCTGGTAATGACGGGCAAAGAGATCAGTGACCTCACGTTCCCAGCAGAAATTCTCCATGAACTGGCTGGGCAGCTCCACTGCATCCCAGGGC
>JBEQLD010000012.1:0-27453 GCA_040326115.1 Mariprofundaceae bacterium
GTCATACGGGCATTTTTAGCTTCAACGGTTACGCTTCCGGTTGCAACCCTCGCAATGGGCATCACGCTCTGGCTTCTTTAGGATCGACATACCATGAACACAAATGAACTTATCAAGATGGCTCTGCAGGAAGATCGTGTTGATCATGACCTGACATGCATGGCTACCATTAGCGAAGAGCAACATGGCACGGCAACCATCACCGCCAAAGCTTCGGGAATTCTGTCAGGTATCCTGTTGGCTAACGATGTATTCAGAGAGGTTGATCCATCTATCGTTCAGAGCTGGAAATCAGATAATAGTGATCGTGTTGAGCCGGGGCAGATGATCTGCGAACTGACAGGCCCGCTGCACTCCCTGCTGGCAGCAGAGCGAACGGCACTGAATTTCATACAACATCTCTCCGGCATCGCCACGGCAACCCGGAGCTTTGTTGATGCGGTGGCCGGAACAGATTGCGATATTGCCGATACGCGCAAAACCACACCCGGCATGCGTCACCTTGAGAAAGAAGCCGTCATCCACGGTGGTGGTGTAAATCACCGTATGGATCTCTCATCCGGCATGCTGATCAAGGAGAATCATATTGAAGCCTGTGGCTCCATCACCGAGGCCGTCGGCAAATGTTATGCACAGAGTGAAGAGATCTGGGTGGAGGTTGAGTGCGAAACATTTGAACAGGTCGAAGAGGCAGTCCTGGCCTGCCCGGACATTATCCTGCTGGATAACATGACACCGGATCAAGTATCCAGGGCTCGTGAATTGATACCGAAATCCATTCTTCTCGAAGCATCAGGAAACATCACACTGGACAATGCACGTGCCTATGCAGAGACAGGTGTGAACCGAATTGCCATTGGCGCCATCACACACTCAGCCCCCTCACTCGATCTCTCCATGCGAGTCACAGCAGACGGTGAGTCATCATGAATTCGAACCCCATGAATCCGAAACGAGAAGCCATTCTCGTCCGACTGGGCAACAGCCCAATCCCCGTTTCAGGTGATGAGCTTGCCAGTGAACTGGGACTGAGCCGGGCTGGTATCTGGAAACATATTCAAAGCCTGCGCAAACAGGGTATTAAGATCGAATCCCATATCGGACGTGGCTACCTGCTCAAATCAGATGTATTAACCCCTTCCATGCTGTCGAAAAAGATTCACAGCAAACGGATCGGTTCACAGATCATGGTTCTGGATAAAGTTGATTCGACCAATCGTGAGGTGATGCGACAGGCCGAATCCGGTGCTGAAGAGGGCCTTGTTATTATTGCAGAACATCAAACAGATGGTCGCGGCCGTCTGGGCAGAAGCTGGCATACTGCTGGCGACGATTCATTGACGATTTCAATACTGCTCAGGCCGGACATATCGCCTGAACAGGTACCTCAACTCTCGCTGCTCACTGCCGTTGCCTTGTATCAGACACTAGTGACGCATGTGCCGGAAATCCGTATCAAGTGGCCCAATGATCTACTCTATCATGGTGCGAAAATGGCAGGTATTCTAACAGAAATGCGAGCGGAACCCGGACAGGTTCATGCCGTTGTTCTGGGTGTAGGGCTCAACATCCGAAGGCCTGAAGATGGATGGCCGAAGGAGATCACTCAGAAAGTAACCGACCTCTCTTCATCCAGTGGTAAAAATATTTCCAGAGTGGAGATCGCCGCTGAATTTATTCAGGCAGTAGAGCGCTGTTATGATGTCTATCTGAATCAAGGTTTCGCCCCCATTCGTAAACTCTGGTGGGATGCCCATGCTGCCAGCGGCCAGAATGTGCGTGCCCATGGCCATGATGGATATGTTGAAGGCGTTGCAGAAGCACTGGATGTAGATGGTGCACTTCTCCTGAGAGTGGATGGAGAACTGCAGCGATTTATTGCCGGTGACCTCGAATTAATCGATAATCGATCGATGGAGCCCTCGATGGAGAAAACCGAATGAAGAAGTTTCTGACTGTTGATATCGGCAATACACAGATGGTGTTTGGCATATTCATGGGTGAAGAGTTGCTTTGTCACTGGCGTCTCTCCAGTAACCACCATCTCACATCAGACGAACTTGCCTGGCAGCTGCACGGCATGTTTGAACAGTTCGGCCATCAGCCACTGGATATTGACGGTATTATGGCCGCCAGTGTGGTACCCCATCTTGATATGACTCTTTCCGAAGCATGTGAACGTATCTGTAAAAAACCGGTTGCCTTTGTCGGCTCATCCGATGTTAAAACAGGCATGGCGGTTGACTATAAAAATCCGAAAGAGGTCGGTGCTGATCGTATCGCCAATGCCATTGCGGCGAAGGCCGCGTTTGGTGCGCCGGTCATCGTGCTTGATTGTGGTACAGCCACCACGTTCGATGTCATCTCAGCTCAAGGCCATTATGCCGGAGGCCTGATCACACCGGGAATGGCCCTCTCCATTGAAGCCCTCTCCCAACGGGCGGCGAAGCTGCCGGAAGTCTCCATCACCCGCACCGACACCCTGATCGGACGCGATACCATTACCAGTATGCAGGCTGGGACTTACTGGTCCTCAGTGGATGGTTTAAGAGGCATCATTGCCCGGCTGCAGCAGATCGATGAATATGCATCGGCGCCTGTCATTGCAACCGGCGGGCTCTCCGAGCAACTACTGGAAGATATTCCTGAAATCACGGCCCACCTGCCCTATCTGACACTCGATGGGCTCAGGCTTCTGGCCGAGTCACATTTCTGCAAATGAAACAGCCAATAGTGATTGCATGCATCATTGCTGCCGCCTGGCTGGCATGGCAGGCATGGCTGCCTCCAACAACTGTCACCCCTTCAACAACCGTGCGCAGCAGTGTGCCGGAGAACAAACATGCAGGACCGGAACTCTGGCGCATTGTCACCAAGCGCATGGTGTGGAAAAAGGCCATCGCCAGCATGCGGGACAGACTCTATAAAGAGGGATTCGAAACGCAGTTGATCGTAAAGCGCGAGCCGGTTGAGCTGCACGCCTTTGATGATCCTTACCCCTTTAAGACTCAGGCCGGTGCAGAGAGAGCAAAAGAAAAATGGCGAAAAAAGAAGATCGATGCGGAAGTAATCAAGCGTGAAGTCACTTATGCAGTCGCCCTCGGCCGCTTCTATCTCACTTCCTACGCAGAACAGATGCAGGAACGGTTAAAACGGATTGGGAAACCCTATCGATATGATAAGAGAACCGTGACGATTCCTGCCTATCGTTTTGTTTTCAACCCCATGAAAAAAGATGAAGCCACCAAATCCTGGGAACGCCTGCAAAACCTCGGCATTGCCGATCCTGTGATGATGCGTGAATCCGAGTATCAAAAGGTCTACGGCAAGAAAACATCATAATTGCCAATGTCCGCTTTTGGCCGAAAGCGGACGTTCGGACAAAGAGCGATTAGCTTCTGATTAGGTCTGCGAAACGGTCGAACAGATAATCCGCATCCTGTGGGCCGGGGCTGGCTTCGGGGTGATACTGAACAGAGAAGATCAGTTTGTTTTTGACTTTTAACCCTTCAACGGTGCCGTCAAAGAGTGAGCGGTGCGTGATTTCAACGTTAGCAGGAACATTGTCATCGGCAACAGCAAAGCCATGGTTCTGGCTGGTGATCTCAATCTTTCCGGTGGTTTCATCCTTAACCGGATGGTTACCGCCACGATGGCCGAACTTGAGTTTAAAAGTCTTAAGACCCAATGCCTGAGATAACAACTGATGACCCATACAGATACCAAAAATCGGCGTGTCGGAATCCAGAAGCTTACGAATCTCTTCAACTGCATATCCCACAGCAGCCGGATCGCCCGGCCCATTGGAGAGAAAAATTCCATCGGGATTCATCGCCAGAATATCAGAAGCACTGGTCTGTGCAGGTACAATCGAAACCTTCAAACCACGATCTGCCAGCTTGCGATAGATGTTACGCTTACAGCCAAAATCAAAGGCCACGACATGCTTATCTGTTTTTGTGTTTACAAACTCTACGGCATCAAGGTCGTAACTGCCGTTCCCGCCTTCAGGTGCCCAGGTTGATGCTGTGTCACAGCTAACCTGCCCCACCAGATCACGGCCTTCCAGACCGTCCCAGCCTCTGGCCATGGCTACTGCATCTTCTTCACTCATGCCATCGGATGCAATCACGCCATTCTGTGCGCCATTGTCACGCAGATGTTGAACCAGAGCACGGGTATCAATGTCGGCAATGCCAACCACATTTTGCGTCTTGAGCCACTCATCAAAATCTGTTTCAGAACGGTAGTTTGAAGTGATACGGGCTGGCGCTCGTACAATACAGCCACGCACAGATGCTGCTTCTGATTCGTAATCGTCAGCATTGATGCCGACATTGCCAATATGGGGATAAGTGAAAGTGATAATCTGATCGGTGTAGGAGGGATCGGTAAGAATCTCCTGATAGCCAGTCATCGAGGTGTTAAAGCAGACTTCACCAACTGTGTTTCCGATAGCACCGAAAGCCTGACCACGGAAGATTCGTCCATCTGCCAAAGCCAAAATCGCTCTCTTATCTGCCATGGGTCACCTCACTCGTTGAGCCTGTTAACAAGCCGGGCGCAGGGTACGAAAAAACCGGCCTAAAGTCGAGAAGTCAACGCCCCGCAATCATAAACCATCATCGACAATCAATCTTCGTGCGGATGAAGCATGCTGTTCGGATCAAGAAGGCGGTTCAACTCATCTTCCGGTAGCAGATTCTCATCCAGGCAGACCTGACGCACCGTCTTACCTTCACTGACCGCCTGTTTGGCAATCTCGGAAGCCCGATCATATCCAATCACTGGAGCCAGAGAGGTCACCATGCTCATGCTCCACTCGATCTGCTGCTCACACTTCTCTCTGTTTGCCTCCAGCCCGGCGATACACTTGTCAGCAAACATACGCGATGCATTGGCAAGGATGACTTCGGACTCCAGTAGATTATGTGCAATCACCGGCAGCATGACATTCAGATCAAGCAGACCGGATGCCCCGCCAAAGGCAATGGCTGCATCGTTGCCAACCACCTGTGCGCAGACCTGTGCCATCGATTCGGCAATCACCGGATTGACTTTGCCCGGCATAATGGATGATCCCGGCTGCACTGCAGGCACAGATATCTCGCCTATACCGCAACGAGGGCCAGCGTTAAGCAGGCGGACATCGTTGGCAATTTTTACCAGCGATACAGCCACAGTTCGGAGCTGTCCGGAAAGCTCAACAGCTGCATCCTGAGCCGCCTGAGCTTCAAAATGGTTTGCAGCCTCTGAAAATGTAATGCCATAAATACCGGACAGTGATTCGGCCATTTTCACACCAAATTGCGGGTGTGTATTCAAACCGGTTCCGACAGCTGTACCACCCTGAGCCAACTCAGTGATGTGTATCATACAACCATTCAAGCGTTCCAGGCCCAACTCAATCTGACGTGCCCAGCCGGAAATTTCCTGCCCCAAAGTAATCGGTGTCGCATCCATCAGATGTGTGCGACCTATTTTCAAAACATCCGCATATTTCTCAGCCTTCCGATCTAAAACTGCATGCAGATGTGTCAGTGCAGGAATAAGTTCATGCACCAGAAGATCACTGGCTGCCACATGAATAGCTGTCGGAATCACATCATTAGAAGATTGCCCCATGTTGACCTGATCATTCGGATGAATATTCAGATCACTATCAAGCTGCGCACAACGATGTGCAATCACCTCATTGGCATTCATATTGGTAGATGTACCCGAACCTGTCTGAAATATATCCAATACAAACT
The DNA here is from genome assembly GCA_040326115.1 of Mariprofundaceae bacterium. Classification (GTDB taxonomy): domain Bacteria; phylum Pseudomonadota; class Zetaproteobacteria; order Mariprofundales; family Mariprofundaceae; genus WSZY01. Next base: position 5,754 of record JBEQLD010000012.1, read on the forward strand.
CTGCATCCCACTTCCCTTGTACAACCTCTTCTGAAACCTTGCTGATTAATCTGGCCTGTTTTTCATCAAGCTTTCCAAGTGCAAGATTACTTTTAGCCGCACAGAGCTTGATATTCCCGAGAGCTTTAATGAAAGCACGTGAGAAGCGAAGCTCTGAAACAGGGAAGTTCTCCCGTGCTCGCGCAGTCTGAGCACCATACATGGCCGCCTCAGGCACTTGCATCTCACCCATTGAATCCCGTTCTGTACGCATCGCAGCCATAATCACTCCTGTGTCATGGAAAATAGCGCCGAACCACTCTGATGTACAATCAGAACAGTTTTCGCTCTATTTGATACATAGAGAGATGATATGTAAAAGAGCTGTAAAATCATTGATAAAACCACTGTTTTCTGCTATTTACCTAACAGTGGAGACGTTACAAATATGGCGACATTTCATATCATTGAGGATGAAGAGCACCTGAGGAGAACATTGAAATCCATGATTTCCATTTTTGGATATCAGAGTGACTATTTCGATTCGGCCGATGCCTATATAAAGCATATGAAATCAACTTCTTACCGTGCCCCATCGGCCATTCTCACAGATAATATGATGCCAGGGACCAGTGGCTATGAACTGATAAAAGTGGTCAGGGAAGTCAATCCACATCAAAAAATAGTGATGATCACCGGCACGCCGGACCGCATTCACAGCAGCAGTGATGAACTCTGTTTCACGCTTAAAAAGCCTTTCAGAATGGTTCATTTTAAAGAGCTTTTAACGGCCCTTGTCTCTTGCTGTGAAGATGGTGACAGAAGCAAGTTTGAAAAGCAGTGCAAATACGGATTAAAACACTGCTGCCCAAGGGAAGAGAAATAAAAAAGGGCCGACATCTCTGCCGACCCTTTCAATATGGCTCCCCGAGCAGGACTCGAACCTGCGACATATGGATTAACAGTCCACCGTTCTACCAACTGAACTATCGGGGAATAAGGCGGCGAACGGTACGAATCAAGGTGTAACCTGTCAACACGGAATACTCTCCCGCAACACATTATGAAATATCACTTGCCATGAGTGGAAGAATGGCTTCAATATTCGTGATATTTGATAGTTACGTCTTTTTAATGCTATAGTGCATGAACTCAGGAGGGCAATCTCGTTGAATAACAGTGCTTTTTGGAAATCGGACTGGATCGTTGGGCTCGCAATAACGGTTCTGTTTTGCCTGGCCTACCTCATTGGTTTTGGTCCAACACAATCTCTGGAATACAAGGCTTATGACTTTGGTGTCACTGCAAGTGTATCCCCTTCCGATGGCCATATTGTTATTCTGGAAATCGATGATGACTCTATTGAACGCATTGGCCGCTGGCCTTGGCCACGTTCCGTTGTTGGCGATGTGATAAGAAAACTTTCAGATGCCGGTGCGCGTCTGGTTGCTGTTGATATCTTTTACAGTGAAAAGCAACTGGTTCCCAGAAGTGCCCAGACTCATCTTCAGCTGGCCAACATCCTCAGAGAACAGGGGAAAATTAAAGAGGCTGAAAAAGTCATTGCTGAAGCTCTCGAAATGGATGAGGACCTGCGCCTGATCAATGCGACCAGAGAGAGCGGAAACGTCATGATGCCAATGTTTTTCGATGCAGGAAAAGTACTGGGCAGACCGGATGCTGAGCTTCCCGGCTATATCAGCCGCATGGCCATTGACAATGTTGGTGAAGTATCCGAAGGGTCCAGCCCGATTAGCGCTGTCAAACTCCACTATCCATTTCCTGGACTGGCCAAAGCAGCTGCTGGACTTGGTTATCTGAATGTAACTGTAGATGAGGATGGCGTACTCAGGACAGAGCCACTTGTTGTCGATTATTTCGGGCAGTTCCTGCCCTCTATGTCGATGGCTATTGCAGCGAAAGATCTAAACCTCACCATGAATGACATTCGTATCAATGTCGGTAGCAACATAGAACTCGGTCATCTGGATATTGGCACGGACTCCAACATGCGCATCTATCCCGCCTTTTATGGAGATGGCAGTGGCAACAGTTTTAAACACTACTCTTTCCACGATCTGAATTCAGGTCGTATCCCCGCAAAACTTTTTAAAGATAAAATTGTGCTTATTGGTGTGACAGGCACTGGCATTGGTGAAACCTATGTTACGCCGGTAAGTAATTATATGACAGGCGTTGAATACCATGCACATGTCATACAGAGCATTCTTAATGAAGCCTTTTTCACCAGACCTGCATGGGCTGTTCTTGTTGAACTATTGCTTCTGATCGGTGTCGGCATCTATCTGAGTATTGTGCTTCCTCGTCTAAGTGCAGGAGCCGGAGCAACCATCTCTCTGCTTCTGCTTGTTTCCCTGCTCGGAACAAACTTCCTGATGCTGGTCGGCTCTGCATTGTGGGTGCAGACCATCACAGCTGCGACCCTGCTGCTGTTCGGCCATCTGCTGATGACAACCAAACAATATTTTGCCAGTGAAGAGGAGCGTGGAAAAGTCTCCGCGGATTCAGCTGAAACAAACAAAATGCTGGGCCTCTCATTTCAGAGCCAGGGCATGCTTGATATGGCATTTGATAAATTCCGCAAATGCCCGATCAATGAAGATGTTCTATCTGTTCTGTACAATCTTGCACTGGACTTTGAACGCAAACGGCAATTCAACAAGGCCACTGCTGTTTATGAATACATGGCCGAACAAAACCCGAACTATAAAGATATTCAGGCCCGTATCGAACGCGTTAAAAATGCCGGTGAGACAGCCATTTTTGGTGGAACTGCCGGCAATGCCATGTCCACGCTCCTGATCACAGGCGGAGCCAAGCCAACGCTTGGGCGCTATGAAATCATCAAGGAGCTGGGTAAAGGTGCCATGGGCACGGTTTATCTGGGTAAAGACCCCAAAATCAACCGTGAAGTGGCTATCAAGACCATGGCCCTGTCACAGGAGTTTGAAGCCGATGAGCTGCAGGAAGTAAAAGACCGCTTCTTCCGTGAAGCCGAGACTGCAGGCATGCTGAATCACCCCAACATTGTGACTATTTTTGATGCCGGAGATGAACATGACCTGGCATATATTGCGATGGAATTTCTTGATGGGAGCGATCTGGCGCCCTATACCAAGAAGGGTAAACTATTCCCTCTGGCAGCATCCATGAAAATCTGCGGTAAAGTTGCGGAAGCACTTCACTATGCGCATGCACAGAATGTAGTGCATCGCGATATTAAACCGGCAAATATCATGCTGCTGAAAAACAAAACTGTGAAAGTGACAGATTTTGGTATTGCCCGTATTACAGCATCGAGTAAGACCAAAACAGGTGTTGTACTCGGGACCCCATCCTACATGTCACCGGAACAGCTTTCCGGCAAACATGTCGATGGGCGATCTGATATTTTCTCGCTTGGGGTCATGCTGTATGAAATGCTGACCGGCGTACGTCCGTTTCGTGGTGATTCCATGGCAACACTGATGTTCCAGATTGCCAATGAACCACATCCGGACATTCGTGAGCACAGAAAAGATCTTCCTGCCAGTGTGGCGGAGCTGATCGATAAAATGCTGGCTAAAGACCCGGAAACACGTATTGCTACCGGGAATCAGGTAGTGCGTGGTATTATTAGCTCCCTGAAAGACATTAAAAAAATAGGAGCAGATGCATGAGCACAATAGAGATGCATGCCACCACAGATGTCGGTGTTAAACGCAATCACAATGAAGATTGTGTCGGCATCACGCCTGAAGTTGGTTTTGCTGTTCTTGCTGATGGCATGGGCGGACACAATGCAGGTGAAGTTGCCAGTGCTATGGCGATTGAATTCACCAGCAGATATCTTCAGGACAGGCTCCCCAAGACACCCGAAGCCCAACTCGATGAAGACACCGGCTTTACAAGCGAATCAATTTTGGCTCGCGAAGGCATCACGATGGCTAACAATGCCATTTTTGAAGCGGCTCAACAGAAGCCGGAGTGCGCAGGCATGGGAACGACTATAGTTGCAGCCGTTTTTTATGCCGACCGTCTTACAGCTGCACATGTTGGTGATTCCCGTATGTATCGTATGCGTGGAGATCTCCTGACTCATGTGACTGAAGATCACTCCCTGATCCAGGAGCAGGTGCGTCGAGGGCTTCTTACTGCCGATGATGCCCGTAACTCAGCCATTAAAAACCTTGTCACCCGTGCACTGGGCGTTGAACCTGACGTTGAACCCGATATTGTTGAGGATATTGTGCAGGCAGGGGATATTTATCTCATGTGCTCAGACGGCCTTACTGATGTAGTGCCTGATGAAGCGATTCGGTTAACACTGGCTCAAAACAATAATGATCTTCGTAAGGCGGCAGCGCAGTTGGTTCAGCTGGCCAATGATGCCGGTGGACCGGATAATATTTCAGTGATTTTGATCAAAACACAGAAATACTTTCACAGAAAGCAGGGATTGCTTTCTAAGATTTTTGGACGCTGAGAATCAGCGATGGATGTAAACGTGGAGGCAATCAATGGCCTATAAGCTTATTCTAAAGTTTAAGGACACCGTTATTTCTGAAATCCCTCTTGATAGGGAAGAGACGACAATTGGACGGAAACCGGAAAACACTATTCACATTGACAACCTTGCGGTCAGTGGACGTCATGCCCGTGTACTGATGATTGGCAGCAAAGCCATCCTAGAGGATATGGGAAGCACCAACGGTTCTTTTGTAAACGACAAACAGATTACAAAGCATATTCTTCAGCATGGCGATTCCATCCTGATCGGAAAACATATTCTGACTTTTGTGAATATTGAAGACAAACCTGTGCAGGCTGAAGAGCCGACTGAAGAAGATGATATGGATAAAACCATGATTATCAGCCCTCAGGCCAGGTCTGCCATGATCAGCAAAGGCTCTCCTCAGACAGCAGCACCCACCATGCCGCTTGCCGGTCTGCAGATTGTTTCCGGCCCCTATTCAGGCAAGAACATCGAACTGTCAGCATCACTTACCAGCGTGGGTAAAGGTGACAACTGCCGAATCAGAGTAAAAGGATTTACAGTTGGCAAGCAGGCTGCTGTCATCACTCGTAGACCCACTGGCTATCACATTGCCCACCTTGAAGGGATGGCTAGGCCAAAAGTGAATGGTGAGTCAGTTGGAGCTCAGCCCCGCACCTTAAAAGATGCTGATATTATCGAGTTGGGTGATACCAAGATGGAGTTTTTCATTAAGAAGTAATTAACAGCTGGAAAAGTTTTATGGCTTTTCCAGCTGACTCCAATAATGACTCATTAAAGCCAGTCAGGTTCGGGTATGGATATTAAATAGCCTTTCATATTCATCAAGTGCAAAACGATCGGTCATTCCAGCAATATAGTCAGCAATTTTTCGTGCACGCTTCTCTAAATCTGTGGCCTTATCCAGCTTCACCTGATGCGTTGTCGGAAGCATCTCCGGCTTCTCCATGTATGCTGCAAAAACCTCCTGAATCACACGTTCAGCTTTTGCAGCCATTCGTACAACCCGGTAATGCTTATACATATTTTTGAATAAATAACGTTTCATTTCGCCATTCATCTGTCTGACAGGTTTTGAAAAGTTCACCAGAACATCCTTCGAAGCACGCACATCCTCAAGGCTGGTTATATCTGCATCTGCAATTCTTCGATAGGTCTCATCAATAACATCAGTAATCAAAAAGTTAATCATTCGACGTACGGTTTCAGTCACTGCCATCCGCTCATCTATATCTGAATACTCTTTCTCCACCTCTTCATAATGAATCCGAAACAGTTCAACCTCTTTTAAACCTGACACTGAAAGCATGCCTGCACGAACACCATCATCGATGTCGTGGTTATTATAGGCAATCTCATCTGCGAGGTTTCCAATCTGGGCTTCCAGTGTTGGCTGCTCATGAAGATTAAACTCAGTGAGATCGCTATTTTTAGGGATATCATGTGCTGAGTGGTGTTTAACAATGCCTTCCCGAGCTTCGTAGCTGAGATTCAATCCGGGAAACCCGGCATACCGGTGCTCCAGTGATTCAACCACCCGAAGTGACTGTCGATTATGCTCAAAACCACCGTAAGCCTTCATCACCTCATTCAGGGCGTCCTGACCGGAGTGCCCAAAGGGCGTGTGTCCAAGGTCATGAGCCAGAGCTACAGCTTCAGCCAGATCTTCATGCAGGTGCATGGCCCGACAGATAGAGCGTGCAATCTGAGCCACTTCAATCGAATGAGTTAGACGGGTTCGATAATGATCACCTTCATGATTCACAAACACCTGGGTTTTATATTCAAGACGCCTGAATGCAGTTGAATGAATAATCCTGTCCCTGTCACGCTGAAATGGATTCCTTGATGCCGCTTCAGGCTCATCATATCGCCTGCCACGTGACAGCTCAGAGCGGCAGGCATAACCCATTAGAATGGACTCATAACGATCGCTCACTTAATTGTAGACTCCATCATTTTGACCGCCTCTCTGGCTGCAATAGCTGGATCATCAGCCATCAGAATAGGTCGTCCGACCACCAGATAATCAGAACCGGATTCAACCGCCGTGGCCGGGTCCGCAATACGCTTCTGATCCTGCACATCCTGATCACCCCAACGAATCCCGGGAGTCACTGTGATAAACTCAGAACCACATGTTTCTTTAATCACAGCCGCTTCATGCACACTGCATACCACGCCATCAAGACCTGCGTTCTGCGTCATGACAGCACGCTCCAGAGCCAGCTTGCGTGCATCAACAGGTGGCATTGGATCACTTGTCAGAACCGTCACTGCAATCAATCTCATATCTGGAAAACTTTCGGCTGCTTTCGAAGCCGCTGCCAGCATTTCAGGCCCACCCCCGGCATGCACATTCAACATCTGGACACCCAAAGCACCTGCGCTCTCAACTGCCTGTGCAACCGTGTTGGGAATATCATGAAACTTCAGATCCAGAAAAATCTTATGCTGTTTTGCCAGTTCTCTGATTAGTTCAGGCCCCTGGGCAACAAACAGCCGCAGGCCAACTTTCAACCAGCCCGTTTCATTTCCAATCTTCTCCTGCATCAACAGAGCCGCATCTCTGTCTGGCACATCCAGTGCCACCATGAGCCTGTCTCTCATCAGCCCTTCCCGCATTAAGTTATCACGCATTTATAAATCTTCCTCTCTAATGGCATGCATCGTTCCCCATCCATTGCACTGAGGACATTGCCAGCGAAGCTCAACAACCTTTACGCCACACTCTTTACACAAAAAATGTTTCATCTTTTTACGCCATTTCGTGGCATGAGCAGAAAGTGGCGACTCCACATCGCTTTCAATGCTTGCAAGGCGCAGGGATGCCCGCAGTGTCGATGCAGTAAAATTCAGCTGCTCCCTTAACTGATGAACCTGAGCAGCTCCCTCTTTAGCAGCTACGGCCTCCAGCCAGGAGAGAGCGAGCTCTTCATCATGGGTGCTGTTCCAATATTCCATCAGAATTTTCTGCCCATGCTTCTGATAAAATTTTCTATTCTCTACCGTTGCCGGTATTAGCAGGTGTAGATGCTCTGCTGCTTTTTCACGCATTTTCTGTAGAGATTTCTCAGCGCTTGAAAAGTCTCCCAGTTGAAGATGAATTTTGATCAAAACGATATATGCATGTGCGCAAGCGGCATCCAGTTCCAAAGCACGGTCTGCAGAGACCAGTGCATCCTCTATGTTTTCACCTAATGATGAATCCGCCATTTCTGCAAATAGATAAGCCCTGTGCAGATGCAGAGAGTCGCCCTGAATCTGCTCAAGACGAGACAGTAACTGCTCTGCCTCAACCCACTCACGACTCTGCTCCCTGATTCGCAGACTGGCCTCCAGGGCGCCGGTATGATCCGACTGAATCGTCAATGCCTTTTCATATTGCCGCAACGCTCTGTCCAGCAGGCCACCGGTTTGAAAATCCTTTCCCAGGGCGAGATGGGCTTGAAGGTGCATTGCCTTGGGAATATCAGGGCGTGCCAGTATATTCTGATGAATGCGCACAGCCCTGCCAATTTCACCTTTAGCCCGAAACATCTCACCCAGGGCCATGTAGACATCGGCTGCTTCTGATCTTAATCGAGCAACCTGCACCATCTCCTGAAGTGCAAGATCAGGCTCATCTGATAACAGGTAGTTAATACCACGAAGCAGTGGTGTGACACGTCCATCCTCTTGCTGGGCATCACCATCTTCATCAATCTGAATCTGGCGCCAGTAGAGCGCAGCCATCACAAGCAGTGCCGCAGCAATTAGACTCATTAATAGTGTTGTCATTACAGTGCCAGAGGACTCATCATCTGTTCAGGTTCGGGCTTAAACTCAACACGGTATTACACATCATCCTGCAGTGGGATATTACGGAGATTTTCCACTTCCTGAGTCAAGGTGTCATTTTCATTTCGAAGATCAGAAATCTCCTGTTTGTGTTTACGGCGGGAAAAACTTAAAGACAACATCCCTCCGACGAAACCAAGAAGAAATGCAATAAATATAGGAATATAGAGCGGAATAGGACGACTAATCAATCCTGCGACACCAACCTGTACCGTATCAATATTGGAAAGGGCAAAGATCGTAGCAAATGAAGTTAAAACCAGTACAACCAGTACATTAATCCAGTTCATACCACTATCCACCATGTTGAACCCTGCAATAGGGGAATTTACCTTTTCTGATCTACGCGCTCACGCAGTTCTTTGCCAGGCTTAAAGTGAGGTACAATCTTGCCAGGAACATGAACTGACTCACCTGTCTTCGGATTACGACCAATCCGTGGATTACGACGCTTGGTAGTAAAGCTGCCAAAACCTCTCAATTCAACCCTGTCACCTTTTGCCAAGGCTTCTGAAATCGCCTGAAATATTTCATTCACAACAACTTCAGCTTCTCGTCTGGTAATCTCACCATAGCTATCTGCAATGATCTCTACCAGTTCAGATTTGGTCATAACTTCCTCCTGCCAACGCCACTAACTTAGACTATTTCATAAATTTGGCAATCATGAAAATCATCCCTTCCCTATTTTCTATCCAGAAGCTTGCGCTGAAGTTCCAGAGCAAGCGCGGATGGTGCCGCACTGTTTTTAATCTCTTTAGAGTAATTCCGAACAGCTTCGCGCTCTTCATCACGAAGGAACTGACTAATGGACAAATCCACCTGCCTGCGTTTTCTATTCACATCAATCACCTTGGCTTCAACTTCATCACCTGTTTTCAATGCATCATGATCACGAGGCACCTCACGCAGCGCCAATCGTGCCTGTACTCCCTCTGCAAGTTCAACCATCACTGCGCCTGCATTGGTTTCAGCCACCTTGCCTGTCACGACACCACCTCGCTTAACGCCTGCGATAAACAGTTCAAAAGGATCACTGGAGAGCTGTTTTACGCCCAGTGAAATACGCTGACGTTCAATATCAACACCCAGTACAATCACTTCAACTTCCTGCGATTTCTTATACTCCTGAATGGCTTCAGCACCATCTTTTTCCCAGGAAAGGTTGCCGATATGCACAAGTCCATCAAGATCATCTGCAAGGCCTACAAAGAAACCAAAGTCAGTAATATTTTTAATTTTTCCAGTGATTTTTGAGCCTACCGGACAGCCTGCCAACCATGCCTGCCATGGATTTTCAGTCACCTCTTTCAGGCTCAGGCGAATTCGCCGATCATCAGGCTCAACTGCCAAAACAGCAACATCAACAACATCACCTTCACTCAGTACTTCGGTTGGCTTCACATCTTTACGAGTCCAACTCAGTTCAGAACGATGAATCATCCCTTCAACACCTGGCTCCAGCTCTACAACCGCACCAAAGTCGAGCAGCTTACGCACTGTTCCTGTTAAACGCATGCCCGCTTCATAGGTAGAAGCAGCAGCCCCCCAGGGATCTTCCTGGAGAATCTTCATGGATATCGAAATCTTTCCGGTTTCAGCATTCAGCTTGATAATCTCAGCAGATATATTCTGACCAACAGAGAGCATTTCACCCGGATGTTCGATGCGACGCCATGCCATATCAGAAACATGTAGCAGAGCATCCACGCCACCAATATCGACAAATGCGCCAAAATCAGTCAATCGTTTCACTTCACCTGATACTTTTCCACCTACAGAAGTAGCTGCGAAAAATTCTGCCTGCTTGGCTTCACGCAATTTCGCCATAGGTTTTTTACGGGATACAACAATATTCTCCGGCTTCCGTGTCGCTTCAATAATAGCAACCTGGCACACCTGACCGACGATCTGATCCGCAGAAACCCGAGTATCAACATCGGTCTCCGAGCGAGGCATAAATGCGCTCAAACCACCCAGATCAACCCGGAAACCACCCTTCACCTCTTTCAGAACAGTGGCTTCGATTGTTTCGGATGCCTCTACAGCAGCATCAACATTTTCCCAAACCTCCTGACGTCGACCTTCAAGGACTGAAAGACGAATTCCGCCTCTCTCACCTGATGAGACAATCATCACATCAATCTCGTCACCAATGGCAGGTAGCTCTTTTCCAATGGCTGCAAATTCTGTGATACTAATGGTGCCTTCGTTCTTGGCTCCCACGCTCATGGTCACATTTTCTGCATCGACACCGACCACAAAACCTTTCACATTTTCGCCCCTTTTCAGGGTAGGTGTCTCTTTGATCGAAGCTTCAAAAAGCTGCGCAAAGGACTCCTCTTCGGCTATCGCCGGAACTGCAGCATCTGTTGCCGCTTTGTTATTATCAGTTAAGTTCTGCTCGTTCATCATGATTCATTCCAATTGTTAGTTTTGTTCTATTATTTTCATACTTTCTACCATCTGCACACTTCCATGTATGTTCAAACCGGCTTCCAGCGTTTTCTAATCAACTCGTTCTATCAGCTCTTTCAATCAGTACGTTTTATCAATTTTCGTCGTTCCAACACTGCCAGCACCCGATCGACAACTTCATCAATCCTGAGTGTTGTAGAGTCAATACCAATGGCATCTTTTGCCTTCTCAAGCGGTGAACAATCACGCTCACTATCACGCTCATCCCGTGCTTTCAGATCGGCCACAATCTGCTGCAGAGAGACTTCTTCATCGCCCTGATTAAGTTGTGTCCAACGTCTTCTGGCACGCTCACGCTGGGATGCAGTCAGGAAGAATTTTGCCTCAGCATCAGGCAATACAACCGTTCCAATATCCCTGCCATCCATCACACACCCTTGCTGCGAAAGCTTACGCTGAAGCTCAAGAAGTATGCTACGAACCTGCGGCATCGCCGCAACTTTTGATGCATGAGCGCCAACATTCTCGCCACGCAACAGCGGAGTGCAATCCCTATTTTCAAAAAAGATTCCTTCGGCCCGCCATGTGATGTCTGAAATAACACTTTCAAGCAGTTCTACCACTGCATTTTCATCACTCAAATCTCTCTCTTTTTCTACAGCCAGCCAACCGAGGAAACGATAGAGAAGACCTGTATCAAGCACTGGCAAAGCAAGTGCTTCACCAACCATGGCTGCTATCGTTCCCTTACCGGAACCGGATGGGCCATCAATCGCGATACGCAATCCTGCTACAGGTTTCCACTCACTCATCAGTCATCCCAACGGACATTCATGCCCAGCTGCTGCGCCAGATTCACAAAGCTGGGAAAGGAAGTCGCAATAGCAGCTGCATTCTCAATGATAATCTCTGCATCAGCGCACTGCGCTGCCACTGCCATAGCCATGGCAATACGGTGATCACCCTCTGCATCGATAGTACAAGCCCCTTTAAGGCTCCCACCCACAATACGGGCACCATCATGAAACTCTTCAATATCAGCCCCGGCAGCGATCAGTGCTTTGGCCATCACTGCGATACGGTCTGACTCTTTCACCCGAAGCTCTTCAGCTTCGGTAAGCAGAAACTCACCCTCTGCCAGAGTAGCAGCAGCAAACAGCACCGGGAACTCATCAATCGCATCCGGCACATCAGCAGGATTCACCTTCACGCCAACAAGCTTCTGACTGGTTACATGGATATCTGCTACAGCTTCTTTTCCAACTAATCCTTCATTTTTCAATTCCAGATTAGCCGTCATATCCAGTAGTATCCGGCTCCAACCGTTGCGTAGTGGATTCATTCCAATACGTTCCAATGTGATATCCGAGCCTTCAACCAGTGAAGCCACAACCGCAAAGAAAGTAGCTGAAGATGGATCTGCCGGAATATGCACAGCCTCTTTCGGCGCCGTCAGCCGACCTGTCGGGTTCAAATGAATGACCCCATCAGCATCCACATCTACCGGCTGCCCGAATAGTGGCAGCATTCGTTCTGTATGATCGCGTGTAGGCCGTGGTTCAACCACTGTGGTCTCACCATCAGCAAACAGGCCTGCAAGCAGTACGCATGATTTGACCTGTGCACTGGCCACTTCTGAAACGTGGTGAATGGCTTTGAGTTCGCCGCCATGAATCGTGATCGGCAAGAGGTTTCCACCATCACCGCCATCAACCACTGCACCCATCTTACGAATTGGATCAACCACCCGTTTCATCGGGCGTTTGCAGAGCGAAGCATCTCCTGTGATCGTAGTAGAGAAGCTCTGTCCGGACAATACACCAGCCATCAAGCGCACACAGGTACCGGAATTGCCAGCATCAAGCATGTCCTTCGGCTGTTTAAGCCCATGCAGACCAACGCCATGAACACGCAGGGATGTCTTCTCATCATTGAGCCACTCAATCGAAACACCCATATCCACAAACATCTGAGCTGTAGCCAGATTATCTTCGCCGGGAAGAAAACCATGAATTTCCGTCACACCATCTGCCAGTGATGCCAGCATCACGGCACGGTGAGACATCGACTTATCGCCGGGAACGGTCACGCTGCCCTTCAACGCTCCCTTGGCAGGGCCTGCAATCAGAGTTCCGCCTATGTTCACGTCATTTTCCTCTGAAATGCTCTCACAAGCCATCTCCATGCTTTTCCAGCCATGCATCACGTGCTTTTTTCGCAGCGTTGAATGTCTCAAGTAATTTTTCACCATCACCACTGGTCAAAGCTGCCTTCATTTCAGTCAGTTCGGCCTGTAGCGCATCAATCTGATCAACAAGCGCAGTACTGTTCGACAGTGCAATATCCCGCCACATCTCCGGTGAGGATGAAGCAATGCGTGTAAAGTCTCTGAATCCACCCGCAGCAAAGCGGAAAGGATCATGTTCATCATCAGCCTGTTTACGTACTGCATTAACCAATGCAAAAGCAGTCAAATGCGGCAGATGACTGACCGACGCCAGAAGATCATCATGGCTGCCTGCATCCATCCTGATCACATGGCTACGGGTTGCTCTCCACATAGCTTCTACTGCAGCAACAGTCTGCTCATCCACGTCACCTTCCGGTGTCAGAATACAGAAGCGATCTTCAAACAGTTCAGCAAACGATGCTTCCGCACCCGACTGTTCCGTTCCGGCAATCGGATGAGCCGGCACAAAACGTGATGCGATCGAGGGGTGTTTGTTGACCACATCGATAGCGTGCTGCTTGGTACTTCCTGCATCGGTAATTGAGGCATGCTCTGGCAGTGATTCAGCCAGTTCGGCAAAGACCCTGTCGTAAGCTCCCATCGGAACGGCCACCAATACCATATCGGCATCATGCACGGCCTCTGAAATGTCATGAGTCCAGTGATCAATAATTCCAAGTTCACGCGCCCGATCAAGATTTTCACGGCTGCGGCCAACACCGGTCACACGACCGACAAAACCCGCATGCTTCAAGGCACGCGCAACCGATCCGCCAATCAGGCCGACACCAATCACCACCAGATGGTCAACTGGATGTTCATTTACATGAGACAATGAAACTACTCCTGGAGCGAACTAAGTATCGGTTCTAAGGCCTTTAACAGCTGCTCATTCTCCTGCTCGCTACCGACTGAAATACGCAGATAATCAGGCATGCCATACGGCCCGAGCGGACGCGGGATAATGCCCTGATCTTCAAGCAACTGCAAAATTCGAGAGACATGAACGTGTCGAAGCAACACAAAGTTTCCAAAACTTCTACCGCCAAGAATTCCCCACGCATCAAAGGTCAGCTCAAGACGATCCCGTTCCTGTTTGCAATCAGTCACCCTAGCCATCACCCAGTTCTGATCATCGAGTGCTGCCAGAGCGGCTTTCTGGGCCAGATGATTAACATTAAATGGCTCACGAAAACGGTTCACCAGCGAAATAATCTCTGCATCGGCAATTGCATAACCGATTCTGCAACCCGCCAATCCATACGCCTTGGAGAAAGTCCGGCTGATCACCAGCCCGGGATGCTTCAGTTTGCCGATGGTCTCACCAAGCTCATCAGCCACAAATTCAAAATAAGCCTCATCCATGATCACCAACAGATCGCGAGGCAGACGATCCAGAAACTGCTGAAGTGCATCAACGCCATGCATAGTGCCTGTCGGGTTGTTTGGATTGGCGACACAAACCACTTTTGTATTCTCTGTCACTGCTACAGCCATCGCATCCAGATCATGGGCAAGACCATCAGATTCCGGCACAGCAACCTCTGTTGCCCCTACCATTCGAGCATATAGTGGGTACATGATAAAAGCCCGCCTGGAAAAGAGCACCTCATCACCAACACCGGCAAAAGTCTGTATCACCATTCTGAGAGCTTCGCTGGAACCATTCCCCAGCAGGATGTTATCCTCACTACAACCATGCTTTACAGCCAAAGCCGCTTTTAGTTCACCGCCATTACCATCCGGATAGCGATGCACTGATCCGGCAGCCTTCCTGATCGCCTTGATTGCCTTGGGAGATGGCCCATAAGGATTCTCATTGGAGGCCAGTTTAACGGCCTCTTTCAATCCCTTCTCTGCAAGTAAAACTTCAACCGGTTTACCCGGCACATAAGGAAAAAGCTTCAATGTCTGTGAAACGGCCCTATCGGCCCAGTTCACCCTACTCATCAGAGTTTGCGTGAAACCGGATAGGAGCCAAGAATTTTGATGAAACTTCCCGGCTTGCTTTCAATCTCACTGATCGCTGCCGCAACATCTTCATGATCGCGATGCCCCTGAATATCTACAAAGAAAAGATATTCCCAGAGCTTTTTCTTCGATGGTCTGGATTCAATACGGGTCAGGCCGATGTTCCGGGAAGCGAAACACTGGATCAGGGCATTGAGTGCACCCGGTTCATCCCTGATGGACATTACCAGTGCCGTTTTATCTTCGCCCGAAGCGGGAGAATCATGCTGGCCAATGACCAGGAATCGGGTCGTATTATCATGGTGATCTTCAATATTCTTCTGCATCAACGGCAGTGAAGTCTGATCAACAATCGAGTACGGGCCAACTGCAGCAGCATGTTGCCACTCAATCGAGCTGTTACCGTTCTCTTTGGACTCTTCAATAATCTTCGCAGCACGTACAGTAGACTCTACCTCCATCAAGGAAGCATTCGGAAGATTCTCCTGCAACCACTTGCGGCACTGTGCCAGCGGTTGCGGATGCGAGATCACCATTTTGATATCATCAAGCGAACCGGCAAAACTGAAAAGATGATGATGGATGGAGAGCTGCACTTCGGCACAGATATAAATCTCACGTTCCATATCCGCGAACAGATCCAGTGTATGGGTCACTGCACCTTCAAAAGCATTCTCTACCGGCACCACGCCATAGGTGGCGCGGCCCGACTCCACCGCATCGAAAATCGCCTCGAAATTCTTGCACGCCATATAGTTGGCTGTAGCACCGAACTGCCGTGTTGCTGCAGAATGGGTGAAGGTTCCTTCAGGGCCAAGAAACGCAATCGTCATCGGATGTTCCAGTGCCAGACAGGCACCGATCACTTCACGGAAAATGCCGTGAATGGCCTCGTCTGGAATTTTTGTCATATGGGAGTGTTCAGCCTCGTCACTATGACGGGCTAACAGTCGACGGATGATCTTCGCTTCACGGCTTGGCACATAAAACGGGGCATTGCCCTGATTGACTTTCTGCTCGCCCACTGCCGAGGCCAGAGCGGCACGCTTATGAATCAGTGATAACACCTCATCATCAACCGCATCAATGGCTGCACGCAGCTCATCCAAATTCATTTTACTATCCGAATCACTCATGGGGATGCACGCTAACAGCAGCAGCTATGCCATGCCATAGCCTGTTGAAATCATTAAATAAAAACAGGTGAAAATATCAGGATGGCTTCAACAGGCCTTTCATGACCATGTCTGTATAACTGACAATACCAATTATATTACCATCACGATCAATCACCGGCGCCCTTGAAAGACCAAGACGGCCAAACAGGGAGCTGGCATATTTGATATTCATTTCAGCATGAACAGTTACAGCTGGTTTAGTCATCACTTCATAGATACTGGTTCGATCTGCTGACCGATCTTTCACCAGCACCTCACGGGCAATATCTGCAATCACTACAATGCCATACTCATCATGCTCATCACGCTTGTTAACGATCAGGCACTTTGTCTCAATATGGTTCATCATTTCCAGTGCCTCAAGAACGGTTGCCACACCTTCCACCAGATCGTACTCCTGCTTCATCACATCCCGAACCAGTATTGTCATATGTTCACTCATAGCTGCTCCTCCACTTCATCCATCAATGTCTCAATCTGCCCGCGCAGGCCTACCGCGTCTTCCACATCAATCTGAAATGCCACTCCGCTTCCCGGCTTGGCTTCAAACCCGGCCACAAGAGAGATCTGCTCAAGAATTTTTCGGCTCAGGTGCTCTTCCACAACAAAGAGCAGCATCTCCCGTTGTGATTCCAGCGTCAGTCCGAAAAAGGTCTTTCGCGGGTTCAGCCCCTCACCTCTGGCATCACCTACCACCGTGGCGCCGGTAGCACCGGTTTCACGAGCTGCTGCCATGATAGCTTCAGTTTTTGTTGAATCGACAAGTGCGATAATCAGTTTAAAGTGCATTGTCTTCCTCCTTGGTATGCTGCGGCTTACCAATTTTCTGAGAGAGCTGAGCATAACCCATAACACTCATAATCGGAAAAACGCTAGCGAATGCGATGAGACCAAACCCATCGATCAGGGGACTTCTCCCCGGAATAGTTGATGCGAGCCCCAAACCCAGGGCTGCCAATAAAGGTACGGTAACTGTTGATGTGGTGACGCCGCCGGAATCATAAGCGAGCGGAATAATCATGCGCGGGGCATATCGAGTCTGAATAATCACGACCACGTAGGCCGCCACCACGTAGAGCCATAGATCTGTGCCGGTGACAATTCGATAACAGCCAACCGAGACACCCGTGGCCACGCCAATTGATACGGCGATACGAAGGCCCCAGGCAGAGATGGCGCCACCGGATACCTGCTGTGCTTTCAGTCCTACCGCAATCAATGCTGGTTCCGCAAGTGTTGTTGCCAGGCCAATGGCAAAAGCAAAAACATAGACCCAGGCATAATCATGCCATTGGATAATATCAGGAATCCGTGCGGCTTCACCATAGAGAAAACGGGGATCGGTCAACTGCCTCGCCATCGTCTCACCCAGTGGAAAAATCGCCTCCTGAAGCCCCATCAAAAAAAGCCCCAGCCCCAGTAATACATAAATAAAACCGCGAATAACCGACCATAGTTTTGGAATAGATTGACGCAGTACCAACAGTTGAAAACCGAGCAGCACGGCGGCAATGGGCAGCACATCATGAATTGTTGAAAGCATGGTATCTGCAAAAAGATTAAAGATATTCATACCGTGACTATCCCGTAAAGCATCACGAAGATCATCGGCAGGAGTGATGCAAATGCGATCAGCCCAAAGCCATCCAGTATCGGATTTCTACCGCGAATGGATGTAGCCAGACCAACGCCCAGAGCTGTCACCAGTGGAACCGTGATCGTGGAGGTGGTGACACCACCGGAATCATAGGCAATACCGATAATCTCTTTGGGTGCGAAGTAGGTCATCACCACCACCAGAAGATAGCCGGCCATAATACAGAGATGCAGCGGCCAGCCGAAAATGATACGCAATACACCGAGTACAATGGCCGTGCCCACAGAGACCGCCACCGTCATGCGAAGACCGAATGCATAATCAGCCATCACAATCTTGCTATGCTCAATCATTCCGCCTTCAGCGGCGACTTCAGCGGCCTTGCCAGCCACCGCGATCAATGCGGGCTCTGCGACAGTAGTTCCAAATCCAAGAAGAAAGGCGAAGAGCAATAGCCAGAAGACATTGCCTTTTTTCGCGAAGGCGTGGGCCATCGACTCACCCAAAGGAAAGAGACCGATCTCCAGGCCACGAATAAACAGGGCAAGACCTATCACCACAAACAGAAGGCCACTCAACAGCCCTTCAAGGTTGGGAATGGGTTGTTTTAATACAATTTCCTGAAAAAAGAGAATCACCACAATGATCGGTGTAAGGTCTCTCAGTGCTTCAACCAGTGGCCAGATAGCACCGCGGAACGTATTCCACATCAATTGTAGCTTTGTTGTCATTATAGGGTCTGTGCGATCAACTCTACGGCTGCATCCAGTGTTAAATTGTTCTGCTCACCAGTGCTCATCTGCTTCAGCGTTACAACACCCTGATTCATCTCATCTTCACCAACCACAATTACAAAGGAGGCGCCTTCACGATCTGCCGCTTTGAACTGTCGCTTGGCACTACCGCCACCACAGTGAATGGTTGCCAAGCCCCTGCTCCTGAGATCAGAAGCAAGATTCAGCGAATAACCTTTTACCGAATCTCCGAGAGCGACTACTGCCACATCCACGCCTGCCCTCTCTTCATCCGGCAACAGCATCGCCAGACGCTCCACACCCATGGCAAAACCGATTGCCGGTGTTGCGGGCCCACCCAGATCTTCAACCAGACCATCATAACGGCCGCCGGCAATGACCGTACCCTGTGCACCAAGCTGATCGGTAATAATCTCAAAGGCTGTTCGATTATAATAATCCAACCCGCGGACAATCCGGGGATTGATCTGATACTCTACTTTCAGTGCTTCAAGCCCCTCTTTCAGGCCGGAAAAGTGACTGTCGCAATCACCACAGAGATGGCCGATCATCTCGGGTGCATCCGTCAGCTCGGACTGACAGGACTCATTTTTACAGTCGAGAACCCGCATCGGGTTTTTCTCAATACGTTCGTTACAGGTGGCACACAACCTCTCCCTGCGCTGCTCCAGATAAGAGACCAGTGCATCGCGATAGGCCGGACGGCAAACCTTACAACCCAGCGAGTTGATCTCCATCCGAACCTTGTCCAGGCCCAGTTCTGCAAGAAAATCACGCGCCATGGCCAATATCTCCGCATCTTCCAGCGGACCGGTCACACCGAACATCTCAACTCCAATCTGTTGAAACTGGCGCAAACGTCCCTTCTGCGGACGCTCTCGGCGAAACATAGGGCCTGTATAATACCAACGCTGTACACCATCACGCGTCAGCCCGGCCTGCAGATAGGCACGCACCGTTCCGGCAGTACCTTCAGGGCGCAGACATAAATCATCGCCTCCCTGATCCACAAAGCGGTACATCTCTTTGGAAACAATATCCGTGGCTTCGCCAATAGAGCGGACAAAAAGTTCGGTTGGCTCAAGTAGAGGCATACGCACTTCATCAAAGGCATAACGGGAAAAAATGGTTTTGGCCGCAGCTTCTACCCGCTGCCACTTGGCAACATCGGCCGGCAGGCCATCATGCACTCCACGAATGCTTTGTAGTTTTTTAGCCATTCCTACTCTCTCTCATCCTGATGATCAGACTCATCATGCATTAATTCGTCAGAAGCTTCTTCATCAACATGGTTATAATTTCTATCACGGCCCGAATCTCCAAACATGGAGATGTCTGTTCCAATGGTTACCGGCCCAACAGGAATAGATATATGAGCCCCTGCACAGCCATTGAGCATTAACAACCCAAGCACTGGAACAACATATTTAACTAAATTCATGCCTCTTTATCCTTTCGTATCTCAGCCGCACGTCGCTCAATATCTTCCACCAGATGATCAATCATCTCACCCGACCGGATCTTTCCTGATTTTTCTCCATCAGCATACAATGTATGGGTTGGATATCCTCCAGTTACGCCCAGTGTAACCTCTTTGGCCTCACCCGGTCCGTTCACCACACAACCAATCACTGCGACATCAAGATTTTCTTGAATATGAGCCACTCGTTTTTCAAGCTCTTCAACTATCTCGATCACATTAAACTTCTGACGGGCGCATGACGGACAGGCGATCAGATTTACCCCGCGATGCCGGAGCCCCAATGATTTCAGAATTTCAAAACCTACTTTAATTTCCTCTTCCGGCTGAGCTGCAAGTGAGACACGAATCGTATCTCCGATACCATCAGCCAGAAGCAAGCCAAGACCAATGGATGATTTAACAGTGCCTCCAAAGAGACTGCCTGATTCGGTAATCCCCAGATGCAGTGGATAATCCACCTGGTCAGCAAGTTTCCGATATGCTGCAACAGTCATTGGAATATTACTGGCCTTCAACGAAACCTTGATATCGTGAAAATTCATATCTTCAAGAATCCGGATATGCCCCAGAGCCGACTCCACCATAGCATCTGCACATGGCTCTCCATATTTCTCATTCAACTCTTTCTCAAGTGAGCCTGCATTGACACCGATCCTGATCGATACATCACGCTCTTTGGCAGCCTTAACAACTCGCTCTACCCTGTCACGACCACCGATATTGCCAGGATTCAGGCGTAGGCCATGTACCCCTGCATCAAGTGAAGCCAATGCCATTTTATAACTAAAATGAATATCTGCGATAATCGGAACATTGGTCTGGTTGAGAATTTCGGGCATGGCTGCTGCTGATTCACTGTCGGGCACAGAGACCCGGACAATATCGGCTCCTGCGGACTCCAGACGATGAACCTGTGCCACAGTCGCATCGACATCGGTGGTTAGCGTATTGGTCATCGACTGTACGGCAATAGGAGCATCACCGCCTACTGCTACATCACCTACCATTATTTTCCGCGTCTTTCGACGCGGCATCACTATTGAATCACGCACAATACAAACCTTTACTCTTGTTTAATGACTATAAAAATGTGCGTTATGCACTGAAATCTTTCATTGAGGCTTCTCTTTCCCAGTCTCACTACGTAGAACGCGCAAACGCTCCTGTAGTTGCTGGGCGCGTCGCAATGCATCAACATATTCGCTGTGTTCAGGTGCCAAAGCCACTGCCTTTTGCCAAAATCCAACGGCCTGATTCAATCTCTCTTTTCTGAAAGCCAAACGCCCTTTGGCAAAAAGTTTCGCAGCCTCTTTTTCAATGTTGACCTGAATCTGTTTTAGCAGACGTTCAGAATCCTTGCCTCCACCCCTGCGATAAACCAGTGCATATTTCTTGGCTTTTATCAGATCACCTTTACGAATCAGTTCCACGACCTGTTCTCGCTTCACGGTATCAGGCAGAGCCGAACGTTTGGTCAACCTGCCACCCTTTGAACTCAAGGCCTTTACTGGTGCGATGCGGATTCCTCTTGGCATCTGCTTTTTAACGCTCTCCATCAAGCGCCTGCCGCGATCAGAGTTGGGCACCAGTCTAAGATAGGACTCTGCCTCAATGTAGGCGATTTCAGGCTGCTCTTTACCCAGATAGCGTCGGGCCTCTCGGTAAGCAATACTTCCGCGATCTTCAATCATATCCTGAGCCAGGCCTCGTGCCCGCTCAAAAACACCATCTTT
>JBEQLD010000130.1:0-4063 GCA_040326115.1 Mariprofundaceae bacterium
GGTGAGTGGTACCATCCAGCGAACTCTGCACCAGAGGTTTTTCTTCTTCTTTTCAACCGCGGTTCTGGCCTCGGTCAAAATAGCTGAATCAAGCCCCATGGGCGGCTCTTCGATACGGCTCTTCTGATAAAGACGAGAGAGGCCATCATCTTGTGGGTCATCATGAATATCATTCATAATAGCTCCCCCATGCAGTGGCGCAGTTTATCGATGGCATAACGCATTCGGCTTTTTACCGCTTCTTTGTTGCTTTCAATGGCCTTTGCAATCTCTTCCAGCTTCAGCCCGGCCTCCTCTTTGAGCAGGAAGACCTGACGTTGCAGGGCAGGTAGCTGTTCAAGGCAGAAAAGAAGTCGCTGAATCTGCTGATTGATCGCGGTTTGCTGTTCCGGCTGCTCATAAGTAGCTGCCATGGCGCAGTTGTGTTCATGTGAACCGTTTTCATGGGAGTCATCATCAGCGCTCTCCATATATTGGTTCCATTTCCCATTTTTCCGATAGTGATCAGTAAGTTTGTTACTGCCGATCTTATAGAGCCAGGTGGTAAACAGTGCAGATGCTTTGTAATGGGTACGTGATTTAATAACGCTGATCCAAACATCCTGAAACAGTTCTTCGGCAATGGCATTAGAATCACATGAGCGCAGCATGTATCTGTAGAGGCCACCTTTATGGCGTAGATAGAGCTGTTCAAAGGCAGTGCTGTCACCATCTTTGTAACTGAGCATCAGCTCTTCATCCGTAGGTACATTGTTTGCCGCCATGAGATGAAAATGTAGTCCGCTTCGATTGAGATGAAAAGGGGAGATGGAAAGAGCGCCTTCCCGCTTCAGAGAGAGAAGGCGCGCATTCATCTTATTCGATGACCAGTCCATCACCATCTGAATGAACAGGGTGAGGAGATTTGGTTACATGATGTGTATCCAATGCTCTGGCAGTTTTCACCAGATTGATAAACTCACCTCTGTAGCCGTTCTGATCATTTCCACGTGCTTTGTTGGCAAGCTTCAGAAGATCGCCATAGGAGAAGTCACCTGCATACTCTCCGCCGCGCAGCAGATCACCGAATGCAGCAACTGAGGCTGAAAAGCGGAATCGATCGGTTGTTTTGGCCAGTGATGATTTAATCATGCGTTTGTGCAGCGGATATTCGATCAACTTGCTCTTGTCGCTGTCGGGCTGTTTATAACGCAGACGCAGGAACGCAATTTCACGGCTACTGTGTTTTTTGCTGTTAATTTTCCCTGAGCTATAACGCAGAGGGTCAATCATCCCGCCTTTGCCGTGCAGTGTTACTTCATAGAGTGCGGTAACCGTATGCCCTGCACCAATTTCTCCTGCATCAATTTTATCATTATTGAAATCTTCACGTTTGAGCATGCGATTTTCATAACCGATCAGGCGATACTCCTTCACCACGGACGGATTAAATTCAATCTGAATCTTCACATCCTTGGCGATGGTCATCAATGTTGAACCAATCTCATCCACCAGCACTTTGCGTGCTTCATTGATGGTATCGATATAGGCGTAATTGCCGTTGCCCTTGTCAGCCAGCTGTTCCATGAGGTGATCATTGTAGTTGCCGGTGCCGAATCCGAGGGTGGTCAGTGAAATTCCTGATTTACGCTTGTTCTCTACAAGATCAGTCAGCGCTTCGAAGTTTACGGTGCCGACATTGAAATCACCATCAGTCGCCAGAATTACCCGGTTGATGCCACCTTTGATAAAGGCCTGCTCAGCCATGGCATAAGCGAGACGAATGCCTGCGCCGCCATTGGTGGAGCCTCCTGCCTGAAGTTGATTCAGTGCAGCAGTAATTTTTCCATGCTGGTTGCCCGGAGTGGGCTCAAGCACCACGCCGGATGCACCGGCATAGACCACGATTGAAACCCTGTCTCTGCCGGAAAGCTGACGGCTTAACATGTTAAGGGATGATTTGAGCAGGCCGATTTTATTGGCACTGCTCATGGAGCCTGAGACATCGATCAGAAATACCAGATTGGATGCTGGAAGTGCGCTTTTATCCATCTCAAAGCCCTTGATTCCGATATGAAGCAGATGGCTTTGCCTGTTCCATGGTGATGGTGCCATTTCAGCGGTTACACGAAACGGCTGCTTGCGGCTGTTTGGGGTTTTATAATTATAAGAGAAGTAGTTGATCATCTCTTCAACACGAACCGCATCCTGAGGTGGAAGCCTTCCCTCATTCAGCATACGCCGGACATTGGCATAGGCACCGCTATCCACATCAACACTGAAGGTTGATACGGGATGTTCACTGGCAAGTTTGATCGGATTATTGCTGAAGTGGGCATAGTTCTCTCTATCCAGGGGTTCCGAAGGCCAGCGAACCATGGTTTGGCTCATGATTGAGGCTGGTACGGGCATCCCTGCATAGGCTTTCATTTTTGCGAGCTGCTCTTTTTTCTCACCAACTCTCCGTCTGGGAGCCAGCTGATCGCTTTCGCTGGAAGAGTCTTCAACGACTAATGTATTGGTACTGTTTAGTGGCTTGGCAGCATCTTCAGGCTGAGCTCTGGTTAGTCTACCATCTGTTTTCCCGTGCTGAGCCTGATCCTCCACTCTGGTTTCATGTTCACTGGTAAGGTCATCTCTGTACTCTGTTGTGCACGCACTGATGAGTGCGTAACCAAACAGAACCAAGATTAGTATGTGCGATTTTGAGTTCATTTTTATCTCCTGTTGTTTTTAGATATAGGCATTGCCTGTCTCTATAAACGCAGGAGAAACAAAAAAGGGTTAAACTTAATCCGGTATGATCAAAAGCTCTTTGGCATGCTCCAGAACATAGTTTTTAAAGGCTTCGGGAATAGCCGCAAAGCGTTTGCCTTTGCGGTGGACGATGTGCCACTGTCTCATGATTGGAAAATCTTCAACATTGAGTACAACCAGCCGTTTCAGGGCCAGCTCCATCTCAATGGTATGCAGTGATACAATACCCAGACCCAGTTCGGCCATGACTGCCTGTTTGATCGCTTCCGATCGGTTCATGACCATGCCTGGAGTTAATTCCAGGTCATGCTCGGCAAAATAGCGGTCGGCAGCCATTCGAGTTCCGGAATCACGCTCACGAACAATAAATGATTCATTGGCCACTTCTGAAAGCGGGATGCTTTTTTTCCGAGCCAGCGGATGTTCCGGGTAGGCGATGACAACCAGAGGATTATTAATAAAGGGGATGCCAATCAGATTATGGCCTTCAGGAGGGCGCCCCATGATGACCATATCTGTGGTGTTATTATCCAGAGCATCCAGAAGTCCTGACCGGTTGGTCACGTCCAGTGTTACATTAGCTCCAGGGAACTCATGATGAAAGGCAGCGATGAGATGAGGCGCAAAGTAGTTGGCAGTCGATGCCATGGTTAGATGCAGTTTGCCACGTTTAAGACCTTTAAGCTCTTCGAGAACCTGCTCGGCCTCATCAAGTTGCTGACGAATATTTTGTGCGTAGTGGAGCAGCTCAAGCCCGGCTTCCGTTGTTGTAACCTGTTTGCCTTCGCGTTCGAACAGAGGCAGTCCAATGTGATCTTCCATCTGTTTGATCTGCATCGATACAGCGGGCTGGGTCATAAATAGCGCCTTGGCCGCGCCCGTGTAACTACGGTTTTCAACTACAGCTTCGAGAATCTTCATCTGCTTAAGTGTAATGTTCATCCAGCCCTCTCATAACAGGTGTCCATAAGAAATATTTATGCATTACATCATAACCTCTGATTTTACATTATGGAAGATCTTTCTAGTATTCCCATCACTGCCAAAGAGGACTAACCTCCTCCTTCGCGAGAAAACAGCTCATTTAAATATAAGTTGCTTTCAAATAAATTTTTTTGGAGGGATTCACTAATGGATCAATCGAATCGTTATGCCGATCTAAGTCTTAAAGAAGAAGACCTAATCGC
The DNA here is from genome assembly GCA_040326115.1 of Mariprofundaceae bacterium. Classification (GTDB taxonomy): domain Bacteria; phylum Pseudomonadota; class Zetaproteobacteria; order Mariprofundales; family Mariprofundaceae; genus WSZY01. The sequence continues at coordinate 3,924 of JBEQLD010000130.1, forward strand.
CGGTGGCAAGCATCTGCTTGTTGCTTATAAACTTATTCCAGCTGAAGGCTATGGCTTCCTGGAAGTAGCAGCTCACATTGCAGCTGAATCTTCAACCGGTACCAACGTTGAAGTTTCTACGACTGATGACTTTACCCGTG
>JBEQLD010000131.1:0-3923 GCA_040326115.1 Mariprofundaceae bacterium
CAACCATTGATCGGGTTGTCGCCATCAAAACACTGGCCCTGACTCAGGAGTTTGATGAAGAGGGTATGAAGGATGCCAGTGAGCGCTTCTTCCACGAAGCAGCAGCAGCAGGACGCCTGAATCATCCGAATATTGTGACTATTTATGATGCCGGTGAAGAGCATGATCTCTCCTATATCGCGATGGAATATGTGGAAGGCAAACCACTAAGTGATTTTTGCAAGCCAAAGAAACTGCTGCCGATTGAAAAGGTACTCGAGATCATTGTCCGGACAGCTGATGCCCTGGGTTATGCCCATGATCAGGATGTCGTCCACCGGGACATTAAACCTGCCAATCTGATGTACAACACCAAAAGCGGGAAAGTGATGGTTACTGATTTCGGCATTGCACGTATTACCTCAAACAGCAGAACAAAAACCGGCGTTATTCTCGGTACGCCGAGCTTTATGTCGCCGGAGCAGATGTCCGGCCAGAAAGTTGATGGGCGATCCGATCTGTTTTCACTGGCCTCATCCATGTTTGTCCTGTTAACCGGACAGCGTCCATTTGATGGTGAATCGCTTGCAGTCCTGTCACATCAAATCATTAACGAGAAGCAACTTGATATCTGTAAAATTCGCGCTGATATTCCAACCAGTGTCCGGAATATTATCGACAAGGCTCTGCAAAAAGATCCGGACAAGCGTTACAGCTCCGGCGTTTCCATGAAGCGAGCGGTTCAACGCTGCCTGAAGGGGTTACAAGAGTGATCGCACTCTCTCTGCCGGATAGTTCGCAACCAGCCGGATGAAAATTGTTACCTGGAACGTTAACTCCCTGAATGTACGTCTGCCTCATGTGCTCTCTTATCTGAAAGAACATCAACCTGACATTCTCGTCCTGCAGGAGACAAAGCTGCCTGATGAGAGGTTTCCCATCGCCGAGATTGAAGCTGCGGGATACCACGTCTCATTCTCCGGGCAAAAAACCTACAACGGCGTTGCCACCCTCAGCAAAACAGCTGCAGCAGAGATCATCACCGAAATTCCCGATCTGGATGATCCACAGCGAAGACTACTTGCCACCACGATTGGCGATCTGCGAGTCGTGAATATCTATGTTCCGAACGGCCAGGAAGTTGGATCAGAAAAGTATGAATATAAATTCCGATGGCTCAGTGCCTTTCGGGATTTTCTGGCCACTGAACTGACCGCTCATGAGAAACTTATCGTGCTTGGTGATTACAATATTGCACCTGCTGATCTGGATATTTACAATCCAAAACGCTGGCAGGGGAAAATCATGTGCTCAGACAGAGAGCGCGAAATGTTTCAGTCGTTATTGGCCTTGAAGCTCACGGACAGTGTCAGGAAGCTACATCCGGATCAGCCGATGCATAGTTGGTGGGATTATCGAATGGGGGCATATAATCGTGGGTGGGGTATTCGTATCGACCAGATTCTGACGACAGATGCCATCAAGCCTCAGGCTGCCGGTGTAAATCAGGATGAACGCGGCAAAGAGAGGCCTTCCGATCATGCGCCGGTCTGGCTGGAGTTTTCATGAAACAGTATCAACATCACTTAACCGTAAATAACCAGGGCCGCGGCATGACCAATATCACCCGTGAAATTCAGGAGTGGGTATCCCAGAGCGGTTTTGAAACAGGCCTTCTCAATCTGTTTGTTCAACATACCAGCTGCTCTTTGATGATTCAGGAGAATGCGGATCCGGATGTGCTTCGGGATATGGAAGCCTTTATGAGCAGACTGATTCCGGATGGCGACCCGATATTCCGGCACCGGGCCGAAGGACCTGATGATATGCCCGCTCACATTCGCATGGCGCTGACTCAGGTTTCACTGAGCATTCCCATCACAAATGGGAATATGGCACTGGGAATATGGCAGGGAGTCTATCTTTATGAACACCGGAATATGCCTATGAACCGGCGCGTACAACTGCATTTGACCGGAGCATAACTTATTTCACATACCTTTTTTTTGCTTCCTCATAGGCTCATGCCATGCAGAAAACAAAAAAGATTGTGCGTATTAAACAACGGGATAAATATGGCCATTATTCTAATCTTGGCTTAGCTGGTTACGTTGTTATTGCCCTGCTTTGTATGGCAATCGCAGCAACCATTAGTCTGTAAGAGGGTCCTGAAATCACTCTTTATCTTTGATGAAACGTGAGCTAACGCACATCTTCCCCATAACATGCTCATATGATTGACCCTGTTTCAAGGAGATCATCATGTACGCAAATTATGTAACACCAAGACGTTATTTAAAACTCACTGCCAAAGGTTATTTTTTCATTGCTCTGGTAACCATGCTGATCTCTTCAACCATCGGGACCTGATAAAGAGGTAATATTCAAATCGCAGGCAATAACCTTATTGTCTTTGTTTTCTTTACCTTAAGCACGGCTGCAATTATGCTCTCGAACAACGATTCCATACGCCCAGGTAACCAACGATGCTGCAAAACTTATTCGGATTTTTCTCACGCGATATCTCTATCGATCTTGGCACTGCCAATACTCTGATTTATGTTCGGGGTGAAGGCATCGTTCTGGACGAACCTTCTGTAGTTGCCGTGCATGTTGGTGCCGGTTTAAAACACCGTAAAGTATTGGCTGTAGGTGCTGATGCGAAGCGAATGCTTGGCCGCACACCGGATTCTATTCAGGCCATCAGACCTCTGAAAGATGGCGTTATTGCTGATTTTGTTATTACCGAAGAGATGCTGAAACAGTTCATTCGGAAAGTTCATAAACGCGCATGGGGCATTGCACCTCGTATTGTAATCTGTGTGCCATATGGCTCAACGCCTGTAGAGCGCCGCGCCATTCGTGAATCAGCTCTCTCTGCCGGTGCCCGTGATGTGTTCCTGATCGAAGAACCTATGGCAGCAGCCATCGGTGCTGACCTGCCGGTTACTGAAGCCTCCGGTTCCATGGTGGTTGATATCGGTGGTGGTACCAGTGAAATTGCTGTGATCAGTTATGGCGGTATTGTCTACTCCCGGTCTGTTCGTGTGGGTGGCGACAAAATGGATGAAGCGATCATCAATCATCTGCGTAGAAAATATAGCCTGCTGGTAGGTTATCCAACGGCAGAAAAAATCAAAATGGAGATCGGCAGCGCCTATCCCCAGGAGCAACGCCGGGAGATGGAAGTAAAAGGCCGTGACCTGATCAACGGTGTTCCAAAAAACCTTACCCTGGATGATTCAGAAATTCTTGAGGCACTGACAGAATCAGTGAATGCCATTGTTGATGGCATCAAAGTATGTCTGGAACGTACGCCTCCCGAACTCTCTGCCGACATCGTCGATAAAGGCATCATGCTTACCGGTGGTGGATCCCAGCTGATAGGACTGAGTCAATTGCTACGCGAAGAGACCGGCCTGCCAGTAACCGTTGCTGAAGACCCGCTCAATTGCGTTGTTGTCGGAAGCGGACGGGTGCTGGAAGAGCTGGATAGTATGCGAGGCGTTCTCTTCGAGGAGTAAAAATGACTGAACGCAAGTCATCCTTACGACTTCTTGCATGGCTTGGGCTACTGCTTGTCATTCTCGTCACTCTTCTACAAACACCTGTCGGACAACGCCTCAATCTTGCCATGGCCCCTCTGGTCTCTGCGCTTCAGGCTCCAGGGCGCTGGTGGCAGGAAGCCAATCTGTGGTTTGTTGATAGCAGCCAGCTTCAATCTGATTACCAGCACGCCATTACCGAACTGGAAAAACAGACCTCTCAGGTTCAGGAGCTCAACAGTTTAAGGGAAGAGAACCGTCAACTACGGGGCCTGCTCAACATTCAGCAATTAAAAGGATATAGCTGGCACGCTGCCAAAGTGCAGGGAAGAAGCCCTGATGCCATGAGCCAGCGGCTGATTCTCCTTGTTCAACAAGCCAAAAAAGATGATGTGATCG
>JBEQLD010000132.1:0-3828 GCA_040326115.1 Mariprofundaceae bacterium
TGCATTTTTCTATGCCAGTTTTAAAGATTTTGATTACGCAGGTTAATTTTTAGAGATATTCCGGCTCATTCAGGCCACAAAACCCCGACAGCACTTTCAAACTGGAGCATTGCCCAACAGACCCAGGTCTTTTCCGGCATCTGTCCCGACTGCGCCTCATAGGCATTACCTCCATCATAGTTTAAGGCTTCCCTGAACTTTCTTTCATCCATATGCTAAGCTTCTTCCAGAGTGAGGAGAGGTGAAACATGCACGAAAAAATTAAAACACTGGGTATCCCCCTCCTGATTACACTGGCTGGATTCCTTGTTGCCTATCAGTTTGTAGACCCTGCACCACCCAGTGGATTTTCTCTCAGCACCGGCCAGAGCGATGGCAGCTATTTTGCTTTTGGCAGCCAGTACAAAAACATCCTGAAATCTGACGGTGTAGAGATCAATGTCATGCCTTCCGCCGGTTCAATTGAAAATTTGCAACGCCTGAAGGAGGGATCAGTTGATGCCGCTTTTATACAGGGTGGCATCGCATCGGACGTTGATGGCAACGGACTCAGGTTTCTAGGCAGCCTCTATTTTGAGCCCCTATGGCTGTTTCATCGCTCAGACTTCAGCTTAACCCGACTTTCAGATTTGCGCGGCAAGCGATTTGCCATTGGCCCCGAGGGAAGTGGCACCCGTGCCATTGCCATGCAGCTTTTGCAGGACAACAGCATTGATTCAAGCAGCGCCCGGCTTCTTCCACTCTCCGGTCAGGACGCTGCCGATGCTCTTGCTGACGGATCAGTAGATGCCATCTTCCTTGTCACCTCAGCCAAATCATCACTGGTGACACAACTGCTTCACTCTCATGGCGTTCATCTGATGAACTTTGAAAGAGCAGAGGGTTATGCCCGGAACCACCCTTTCCTATCTCCTGTTTCACTACCTGAAGGCGCCATCGATATGGCTGCGAACATTCCTGAGAGAACAACCTGGCTACTGGCACCATCGGCTACGCTGGTAGTCCGTGAAGAACTTCACCCTGCCCTGCAAACACTGCTGCTACAGGCGGCCAGCAGGACTCACTCAGGCCACGGTCTGTTTGAAAAGGCCGGGCAGTTTCCGTCATCGCTCTATGGTGACCTGCCAATCAGCGAGAGTGCCAAACGCTATTATAAATCGGGCCCGTCGCTACTACAGCGTTACCTGCCGTTCTGGGCAGCCACTTTAATTGACCGCCTGAAAGTGATGATGCTGCCTCTGATCGCACTGCTACTGCCACTGATCAAAGTGATGCCTCCGATCTATCGATGGCGGGTCAGATCACGTATCTATAACCACTATAGTGACCTGACAGAGATTGATCATAAACTGCACCAGGCATCGAGCAGTGATGAGATTCAGGCATGTATTGAGCAGTTAAATAATATTGAGCATGAAGTACGGAAAACCCATGTGCCACTAGCCTATTCAGAAGAGCTCTACGAGCTGCGTACCCATCTGGCGCTTGTGCAGGCGCTGGCAGAAAAAGCCATACTACTCGACAGAAGCTGAGAGCATCGGATTGATTCATTATATCACTCCGCGTAGGGTTATTTTCTTATGAAAGAAGACCTGCTTCAGTATGATCAAGGTGAGATTTCTCTCATCCTGACTGAGCTTGACCGAGCCATATCCTCCAATCAGAAGTGGCTTAATGATTTTCATCGCGGCCTCATTTCAAAAGAGTCTATCCCTGAAGAGTTCATGCAGGATCACGCCTACAGCAAGACCATGTTTGGACAGTGGCTCTATAATAGTGAGCACTCACTTCTGCAAAGTAATGCAGGGGTTCAGAATATCGAAGAGTGCTATCGCCTTCTGCATGAAGAGGCCAGAAAACTGGCGGTTGCGCATCATGAAAATCTCGATATCCCAATCGATGGCTACAATGAGTTTATCAAACACCTCTCCCAATATCAGATCAAGGTTACCTCATTTCGTGATGCCCTGATTGAAACCAAAGGTGTCTTCGATCCGCTTACCGGCCTGATGGGACGGCAAACACTGATGCTGCAACTCTCGAAAGAGCACTCGCTTGTTTCACGCGGCCTGCATGAATGTGCCATTGTCATGATAGATATCGATCATTTCAAAGCTGTAAATGACAACTACGGACATCAATCCGGCGATACGGCTCTCTGCTATCTGGCTCAATGTATTCGCCTCCATCTCAGGCCCTATGACTCCCCCTTCCGCTATGGCGGTGAAGAGTTTCTGGTCTGCCTGCCAAACATCAACAGAAAGAACGCCTTTTTGGTCATGGATCGTATGAGAAAAGAGATTGAGTCGATGCCCATTGATCTCTCTGAAAACAGGGAGATTCATATGACCGTCTCCATAGGCATTGCCATGATGGAAGCGGATACTTCGGCCGAAACAACTATTGCCAAGGCCGATGCGGCCCTCTATTCAGCCAAAGATAATGGCCGGAACAAGGTTGTAATGGCTGAGGGCTCTGTAATACAGACCGACATCGAAGACTCCGCTTAAGAGTGCTTCAGGAGATGCTGATTAACTGCCGGAAGCGCTAACCGGCATCTCCAAGTACAATCAGTGGTGCTGGCAGCCGCCCTCTGCATGGATATGACCATGCTCCAGCTCTTCATCAGTGGCATCACGCACATCAACCACATCCACATCAAAACTCAATGTTTCACCGGCCAATGGATGATTGGCATCAATGGTGACTGTTTCATCATCCACTTCAACCACTTCAACCAGCTCAATGCCATGATCTGTCTCTGCTTCAAAACGCATACCCACTTCAATCTCGCCATCAAAGGCAAACGCCTCTTTTGGCACGCTCTGGATCAGCTCGGGCGTCTTGTGACCATAACCATCATCAGGCTGTACGGTCACCGCGATGCTATCGCCTGCCGCCTTGCCATCCAGCTCCTTCTCAAGACCCGGAACAAGTGCTCCAAGACCATGGATATATGCCAACGGATCACCATCACGGGATGAGTCCACTACATCGCCTGCCTGATTGGTCAGTGTATAATGAATCGTAACGGCCTTATTTGTTGCAACTTGCATATCTGTTCCTCTCTTTGCGTAAAAAAACGGGCAATATGTCGCCCATGAATAATTTTGCAGCATCATAACGACCCTGACAGAAAATATCCCTAATTTCTCTCCCGATTAATCCGCTTGAGAAACTTTTATAATCAGTAAGTGTTAAGCTCAACTGCAAAAAGCCGGTTTTTCGAAACCCCAAATCAACCCGGAGTAATCATGAAATATGTTGGAGCCCATGTAAGTGCCTCAGGCGGAGTCGAGAATGCGCCGCTAAACGCCGAAAAAATTGGTGCCAAAGCATTTGCACTGTTCACCAAAAACCAGCGTCAGTGGGTGGCCAAACCCCTCACCGACGAAAACATTGCCAACTTCAAATCCAACCTGAAGAGAGTCGGCATTGCACCGGAACATGTATTGCCGCATGACAGCTACCTGATCAACCTTGGTCATCCTGAGAAAGAGCCGCTTGAAAAATCGCGCAACGCATTTCTTGATGAACTGCAACGCTGTGAACAGCTCGGACTGAAGCTGTTGAATTTTCATCCGGGAAGTCACCTGAGAAAAATTTCAGAGGATGAGTGCCTGAAAACAATATCCGAATCGATCAACTGGGCACTGGATCAGACCAGTGATGTGATTGCTGTTATCGAGAATACTGCCGGACAGGGCAGCAATGTCGGTTACCGCTTCGAACATCTGGCCGCCATCATTGATGGCGTTGAAGATAAATCCAGAGTGGGTGTCTGCCTGGACACCTGCCACTCGTTTGTCGCAGGCTATGATCTGCGTT
>JBEQLD010000133.1:0-3781 GCA_040326115.1 Mariprofundaceae bacterium
GGCATCAATATCGTTCATAATTTCTCCCGAATAAGCTGTTGTAAATCAGATGCGCAAGAATGCACTCTCTATCTTCATCAGGCAAAATTAGTTGGGTTGAATAAGAACCTCTGCGAAACAGATTGACTTTGAATGAAGTGGAGAGAGGTTTTGCAATATGCCAGAACAGCTGATCTATATTCTCCCCGCCCATGTCGCGAACCAGATTGCTGCAGGTGAGGTGGTGGAACGCCCTGCATCCGTGGTGAAAGAGCTGGTGGAAAACAGCCTTGATGCAGGTGCAAAATCGATCCATATACGGATCACTCAGGCGGGTAAGAAGCGCATTGAAGTTGAGGATAGTGGTTACGGCATGTCTGCCGCCGATGCTGAACTGGCCTTGAAACGTCATGCCACCAGTAAAATTTCTACGACTGAAGACCTTCATCATATCGCCAGTCACGGTTTTCGTGGAGAGGCACTTCCTTCTATTGCTTCGGTGTCGAGGTTTCGCATGCAGACATCGCTTAAGGGAAGTGATGAAGGGGTCGAGATTCGAAGTGACGGGGGAGAACTGGAGGTTCGTCCTGCAGCCTCGCGCAAAGGAACCCGAATCGAGGTGCTCGATCTTTTCCTGAATACACCTGCACGCCTTAACTTTATGCGCACCGATAAAACCGAAGAGGCTGCGATTATAGAAGTGGTGCGTAATCTGGCGATTGGTAATGCTTCAGTTGCGATGACACTTGAACTTGATGGCCGCAAACGGCTCTCTTTTTCTGAAGGAGAGAGTGAACGGGACCGTGTGATTGCAGTGATGGGGAATGATTTTGGCGAAAATAGTATTGAGCAATCTATTGAGCATGAAGGTATTCAGGTTTCATCTCATCTTGGTCTTCCTACTTTTCACCATCGCAATAGCACTCGCATGCTGTTTCTGATTAATGGCAGAGTGATTCGTGACAAGCAGTTGATTGCAGCGCTCCGGGCAGGCTATCGGGATGTGATGTTCCATGATCGTTATCCTGTTGCCGTGATCCGAATCGAGATGGATCCTGTAAATGTTGATGTGAATGTGCACCCATCCAAGCGGGAAGTGCGTTTCAAATCTCCTCAGATGGTTCGTGCGGCGATTGTAGCATGCGTGCGGGCCGGTATTGAACAGATGGGGCATTCGGTCTCTTCCATGCCGACAGATCAGGCACTGGAGGCGATGAGAAAAACTTCTCCATCCTATTCGGGTGGTCCGGCTGCTTATTCATCATCGTCCCCATCATCATATCGACCGGGCACAGGTTCTCAGACCTTGAATTCGGCCGATCTTCAGCATCTTCTTTTCTCTACTCCGGTTCGTGAGCCTGTTCGTGAGCCAGAAGGGGACTACCAACACCAGGAAGCTCTCAATCTTGGTACACCACTGGCACAGATTCACAGCTGCTATATTCTGGCTCAGGGTGATGAAGGCGTGATTCTGATAGATCAGCATGCAGCCCACGAACGTATCACCTACGAAAAGATGAAGTCTCAACTCGATCGTGGACAACTGGCCGAACAGATCATGCTGACGCCTGAGAGCTGGGCTCCCGGCATCTCTACTGCGGCATGGCTGAGCGATCATGCTGATGAGCTGAAGGCTTTCGGTGTTGATCTGGATCAGTCCGGAGAAGAGAACTTTGCTATTCGCTCTGTTCCGGCACTTCTCTCCAGCGAATCTCCTGTCGAACTGGTGGCTGAGCTGGTGGATGCCTGCATGTTGATTGGCTCCGAGGCTGAAGGACGAAGCAGGGTGCTTGAGCGCTGGTTGGGAAACCGAGCCTGCAAGGGTTCGATCAAGGCCGGACGATTGCTCTCCATTGAAGATCAGGAGGCGCTGCTTCGCGAGATGGAGAGGACTCCGAACATTGCCCAGTGTAATCATGGAAGACCCACCTATGTTCGTCTTTCTTTGAACGATCTGGATAGACTGTTTGGCCGTAAAGAGTGACATGTTAAAGGCAGTAGCTTTGATGGGAGCAACGGGAACAGGGAAATCTTCACTGGCGATGAAGATCGCTCAGGAATTTAATACCACTATTATCTCGTGTGATTCGATGCAGCTCTATCGTGGATTGGATATTGGTACAGCGAAGGCATCTGTTGAAGATCAGGGGCTGGTTCAACATTTTATGATTGATTGCAGCGAGCTGGTAGAGACCTATTCAGCAGCACGCTGGGCTGAAGAGGTCGCAACCATTATTGCTGATGAGAACAGTCAGGGACGTATTCCGCTGATTGTGGGTGGAACAGGCATGTATCTGCGAGCTCTGTTGGAAGGCTTTGCCGAAATTCCGGAAGAGAATCCTGAAGAGCGAGAAGCATTGCAACGCTTGCAACAGGAACATGGCACGCCCTATCTGCATGCGCAGTTGAAAAGCGTTGATCCGGTAACAGCAGAGAGAGTCAAAGAGAATGATACGCAGCGTATTGTTCGTGCACTAGGTGTTTATCAGAGTAGCGGGAAGCCTCTATCATACTGGCAGCAGCAGGATAACTCTACGGCGTGGAAAATTGATTGTCCGGTGGTTGTATTGGAAGTTGCGCGTGAAATTTTGCGTGAGCGTATTTCAGACCGGTTTCAGAGCATGATAGATGCAGGATGGTTAGGGGAAACACGCTGGCTCGAAGAGCAGGGCGTGGACGAGCTTCACCCTGCAAAAAGGGCGGTAGGCTATCGTCAGTTAATTGCTTGTTTGCATGGTGAGAGTTCTCTGGAAGAGGCTATTCGTGATGGTGTTACTGCCACCAGACGTTACGCCAAGCGTCAACAGACATGGTTTCGTAATCAGACACCGGATGCATTTATTGGTGATGCTGAGAGTTGTTATAATGAAATTTCCAAAGTTTTAAGAGGATAAATTGGCTGAATTAACTTCAACAGAAGTAGTAAAAGACCGGGTTTTTTCTATTCATCCCCAGCTTGATGGCAGGGGTGACTATGCATCGCAATCCCGACAGGAGGAGTTCGATCGTCTGGTGCTCTCCAGTGATTGTGATCTGATCGATTCACTTCCCACGCCTATCCGTCGCATCAGGGCTTCAACACTGTTTGGTTCCGGACAAGTTGAGTTGATTGCCGAACAGGCTCAGATTCAAGAGATCGATGTGATCTTCGTGGATCATCAGTTAACGCCGGTGCAGCAGCGCAATCTGGAAAAAGCATGGAACACCAAAGTTGTGGACCGTACAGGATTGATTCTTGAGATTTTTGCTTCAAGGGCTCGTACCCGTGAAGGTGTGATGCAGGTTGAATTGGCCAGCCTTAATTATCAGATCAGTCGTCTGGTTCGTTCCTGGACGCATCTGGAACGCCAGCGTGGTGGTTTCGGTTTTTTGGGTGGCCCGGGTGAGCGTCAGATTGAGCTGGATCGCCGTATGATTCGTGATCGAATCAAATCGGTTGAAAAAGATCTGGTTCATGTCCGGCGTATGCGTGCTACGCAACGTTCAGCACGTCAGCAGAGCGAAATTCCTACGGTTGCGCTGGTTGGCTATACCAACGCAGGAAAATCCACACTCTTTAATCGCCTGACTCAGGCCGAGGTTTATGTCGCTGATAAACTGTTTGCGACGCTCGACCCGACCCTGCGCATATTGAAGTTGCCCGGTGGAAGTAAAATCATGCTCTCCGATACGGTGGGGTTTGTTCAGGATCTACCTCATGAGCTCGTGGATGCATTTCGATCCACGCTGGAAGAGGTGATTGAAGCTGATCTGATCCTGCATGTGAGAGATGCATCTGATCCGGAAAGTGCAAATCAGAAAG
>JBEQLD010000134.1:0-3547 GCA_040326115.1 Mariprofundaceae bacterium
TGATGGAGTATCTTTTGATTCATCATCCACTGGATTGCCCGGTCTGTGATCAGGGCGGCGCATGTAAATTACAGGATTACGCTGTTGAGCATGGTAGCTCCAAGGGTCGCTACAGTGAGATGAAACGTGCTGTGGTTGATCATGATCTGGGCCCGTTTATCAGCACCTGCATGACCCGCTGCATTCACTGTACCCGCTGTGTCCGTTTTGCCGAAGAGGTGACGGGAACCAGTGATATGGGCGTGCTTGATCGCGGTGATCATATGCGCATTGATGGCATCGTTGAGGATTGCCTGAGCTCTGAGCTCTCCGGTAATCTGGCAGATATCTGCCCTGTTGGTTCGTTGCTGGATAAACCATCAAACGATATATCCCGTCCATGGGAAGTGACTCGTCACAAAAGCACCTGCACCCAGTGTCCGCAGGGTTGTGATATCACCATTGAGTCCCGTGGTGATGAAGTGATTCGTATTAAACCTGATCGTGACGGAGTTGAGCCCTGGATCTGTGACCGTGGACGTTATGTCTATGATGCATTCCGCTCGGATGAACGAATCCTTGAGCCAAAAATTCGCAAAAAAGGCAAGCTTGTTTCCGCTGACTGGGATGATGCCATTGGCCGTACTGCCCAGCTGTTGAAAGGCAAGCGGGTCGGTATTGTCTTCTCTCCTGACTGGAGTATTGAAGGGCTGACATCAATTCGCCTGCTGCATGACCTTGCATTTGATGGCGCCAAGGTTGCCTTTGATCTGCATCGCCGTGATATGCGGAGCTTTTCTTTTGAAGAGGGTCTCTCCATGACCACGCAGCAGATCGAAGATGCCGATCAGGTGATTCTTCTTGGTTCTGATCTGCGCCAGCGTCTGCCAGTATTGATGCAGCGCTTGCGTAAGCGTATCAATGCCGGACGTCCGGTTACACGTATCGGTGCCATGAACTATCGCACCAATAGTGAGCCGACCAATAATGCCCTTATTCGTCCTCGCGACTGGCCGGCAGTGATTGCGCGTGCCATGCAGCAGCTGACAGATCTGGGCAAACTCGCTGCAGGTATGGATGAGTGGATGTCCAAGGTTGATGAGAGACATGAGGCCGGCAAATTGCTTGCTGATGCCCTGATCTCTGATTCATGTGCCCTGCTGGTGGGTGAAGAGATTCGTTCTCATAAAGATGCTGCTTCCCTGATTTATGGACTGGACCTTCTGATGCGTGCTTCCGGGCACACCGAAGAGGGAAGTGATGGCCGCAATCTGATCTCTGAAGGAATGAATGCGCAGCTTCTCTCTGCCGTATTCGGTGATGTTCGCACCAGTGTGGGCGATCTGTTTGATGCCGCTTCCAGCGGTGAGCTTGATGCGTTGCTGCTGATCGGCAGCGATCCGTTGGGTGATGGTCTTTTCCCTGCGCAGGCGAAAGCCGCTATGGGCAAGGTTCCATTGATTCAGGTGGGTGCCATCTCGGGCAAGATCAGTGAACATGCAGAAGTACAGCTCCCGGCAGCAGCCTATTCAGAGATTGAAGGCAGCTTTATTAATATGGAAGGTCGTGTCCGCGTGGCTGATCATCCGTTGAAGTCCATGGGCTCCGAGCGACCGCTCTGGAAAGTGATGATGCGTCTGGTTCAGGCGATGGGCGGCGAAATTCCAGCTGTGAATATGGCCGAGCTACGTCAGCAGGTACTCCGTTTTGCACCACAGCTTGAGGCTGCATGGTCCGACGATGATGTTGAGCTGGTTTCACCAACCCGCAACAAGGATACAAAAGAGCTTCCATCAGCTGACAAACGTCTGGCATCTCTGGATGTTGTGAGCCGTTACTCTATGTATCGTGAAGGTGCATGGGCCAGGGCTTCGGATCTTTTGATTGAAGCAGGTTGCCTGCACGGGCTGGATGATGTTCTGGTTCACCCGGAAACATTGAAATCTGCCGGCCTCTCTGAAGGAGATAACACGGTTAAAACTGCGGGCGGTGAGATGACCTGTCATGTTGGCTTGCGTGAAGACGTAGCCCCCGGCGTACTGTTTGTGGCCAAACGTGGTGTTGCCGGTGATCTGTCGAGTGAATGCTGTGCGGATTTGGTAGGGGGTAGCGCATGAGCTGGTTAGACGTAGCTATTCAGGGCGGTATCTGGGCACTGGAAATTCTTGCGATTGCTATACCTATCGCACTCTCGGTTGCTTACATTACCTATGTTGAACGCCGTGTGATTGGCTGGATGCAGATTCGTAAGGGTTGTAACCGTGTCGGTCCTGCAGGACTTCTGCAGCCGATTGCCGATGGTCTGAAACTGTTTCTGAAAGAGACTATTATCCCGACTACCGCAAATAAATATCTGTTTGTGGCTGCGCCTGTGATGGCACTGGTACCCGCACTGGTTGCCTTTGCTGTGGTTCCTTTTGGTGAGACAACGCTGTTTGGATTCTGGGAACACACGCATGTGATGGCGATTGCCAACCTCAATGTGGGTATCCTCTATGTCATGGCCATCTCAAGTCTGGCGATCTATGGAATTCTGATGGCGGGCTGGGCATCCAATTCCAAGTACGCACTGATCGGAGCGCTTCGTGCAACAGGTCAGATGATCTCTTATGAGATTGCCATGGGCTTCTCTATTGTCTGTGTATTGATCATGGCAGGCAGCATGAATCTTTCAGACATCGTACATGCACAGGCTGGTGGTATCTGGCACTGGTATCTGATTCCACTGTTCCCGATGTTCATCGTGTTTTTCATCTCGGGTTGTGCAGAGACCAACCGCTCACCGTTTGACCTTCCTGAAGGTGAAGCTGAGCTGGTAGCAGGTTTCTTTGTTGAGTATTCGGGCATGTGGTTTGCCACATTCTCGCTGGCTGAATATGCCGCTATGATCCTGATCAGTCTGATGACAGCGATCATGTTCCTTGGCGGCTGGTATGCACCGGTTCCGGCGGACTTCCCAGTGATCGGAGAGTTTTTAAACATGATCCCCGGAACGGTCTGGCTACTGGCTAAAACCTCATTCCTGATTTTTGTATTTATCTGGTTCCGCGCCACGTTCCCGCGTTTCCGTTATGACCAGTTGATGCGTCTGGGCTGGAAGGTGTTCATCCCATGGACGCTGGCATGGATTGCCGTGATTGGGACCATGACTTACGCTGGTGATATCTCTGAAAGTTTGAAGTGGGTGAGTGATCTTATCGGCTTCTGGCAGCCTTGGAGGTGATGCATGAATCTAATTAAACGTCACCTCAAAACCTGGCTGCTGCTTGAGCTGCTTCGCGGCATGGCTCTGACAGGCAGATATTTCTTCAAGAAGAAGATTACTATTGAGTATCCGGAAGAGCGCACACCGCTCTCTCCGCGTTTCCGTGGACTGCATGCGCTGCGCCGTTATGAAAGTGGTGAAGAGCGCTGCATTGCCTGCAAACTTTGTGAAGTGGTCTGTCCGGCTCTGGCAATTATTATTGAATCAGAAGAGCGCGATGACGGAACGCGTCGAACTACACGTTACGATATTGATATGACCAAATGTATTTTCTGTGGCTTCTGCCAGGAGGCATGCCCGGTG
>JBEQLD010000135.1:0-3448 GCA_040326115.1 Mariprofundaceae bacterium
GTCAAAAAGTATTTCGCCATACTCATCTTTAACTACGGTGCCAAGCGGAACGCTGACAGTGACATCAACCCCCTTGCGGCCATGCATATGTTTGCCCTTGCCCGATTTTCCGTTTTCAGCAAAAATCCGCTTACGCAGGTAAAGCTCCTGCAGCGTATTTTTATCTTTGCTGGCCACAAGAATGACATGACCACCACGGCCACCATCACCACCGTCCGGGCCGCCCTTGGGAATATACTTCTCACGGCGCATGGATGAGCCGCCGGCTCCACCACTACCAGCCCTGACTTCAATTTTTACTTCATCAATAAATCGCATGGGGTTTTAACCTAACTTAATTTTTTACTACACAAAAGTCTGACGCACCAACGAAAAGAGGGTGCTATGAAAGCACCCTCTTTTATAGATCGTTTTAGATTGATTTAGCTGGCAACACGTACCGTTGTACGGCCTGCACGCTTATAATATTCAACCTGACCATCTGTCAGTGCAAACAGGGTAAAATCTTTACCACAACCTACATTATCACCCGGTCGAATTTTTGCGCCGCGCTGACGAACAATAATGTTGCCGGCAATGACAACTTCGCCGCCATACTTCTTCACGCCAAGGCGCTTGGAATTGGAATCGCGTCCGTTATTAGTAGAACCGCCTGCTTTTTTATGTGCCATGAGCCTACTCCTTACCCTTCCGCAGCTTCAGCTTTCTTAGCTGCAGCGCGAGGCTTAGTGATCTTTTCAATCTGAACAGTTGTGTAGGACTGACGATGTCCCTGAGTCAGACGATAGTTCTTACGACGCTTCTTCTTGAAGACAACAATCTTCTTATCACGGCCTTCATCAGTAACTACAGCAGATACTTTTGCTTTAGCAGCGTCTGAACCTACTTTGATATCCGAGCCTTCGCCCAGCATCAGTACGTTATCAAAGGTAACTTTCTTACCAACTTCAGCATCGAGCTTCTCAATGCGCAGAACATCACCTTTTGCACACGGTACTGCTTACCGCCAGTCTTAATTACTGCATACATATCAGTATTCTCCAGTATCTCTTACGCAGCCTTGGCAGGCTTACCGTATTTCTTATAGAAGCGCTCAACGCGGCCTTCAGTATCCATGATCTTCTGCTTACCGGTATAAAACGGGTGGCATGAAGAACACACTTCAACTCTCAGGTCGCCCTTTGTAGAACGGGTTTCAAATTCGTTGCCGCATGAACATGTAACTTTTGCGGCGATGTATTCGGGATGAATTTCAGCTTTCAATTTTCCTACTCCTCTGTTTTCAAGGGGCGCGATTTATACATTCGCAGCGATTTTTATTCAAGCATAATTATCAAAAAAGATACGCAACCCCCTAAAACACTCGGTTTAAGTCGGGGGAAAACAGATTTGAACAGCATTTAATGCGTAAGCCTCAACCCATGAAATCGGTCAATTTTATGAAAATACCTGTTTGATTCTGTAAATAATGCCTTTTTTTCTATCTTCCTGCTCTACTTTTCTTTTCATCAGCCTGTCGTACTCTGTGTAGAGAACGGTCTCTTCGACATGAAGGCGCCGGTTAAGCATTGACGTCAACTCTGCCAGATCCATGATAAATTCGAGTTTTTTAAACTCATGCCGATCGTACTTATCAAAAAAAACGAACACCTTTGTTGTAATCTTCTCCATATCCTTGGCCAGATATTGTAACTGTCTCTCCAGAACATGGTTACTCTCTGCTTCAGCATGCAGAACCGGATAGAGACGCAGATCCTCTTTTTGCAAGTGTGTAAGCAGCAGCGTCTTTATTTTATCAAGTACGGCCCGGGTCTGCTCCTGTGAATAACGGCTCTTCTCCAGACTTGCCAGCGCCCCGGCCAGTACATTGTGCTCTTTTTGCAGTTGTTGAATAAGGTCTGACACGGCTTTCCCCTTCGTAAGGTGGCGGGAAGGGCAAAAAGCCAGACCACCACTCTTGTTTGGGGGCAGAGCGTACATTGAGCATGCCGCACCTAAGTGTGAAAAAGTTCACACTTAGATAGAAGAAATCAGTTAATTCATGTTCCGTAATTTTAGCAGGATTTAAACCAGTCCGGCCAGTGCTGTCCTGCAAATAGCCATGACTGGATCGGGATAAATACCGATAGCAACAATGATGATGGATGTCACTGCAACCGTAGCCTGCATCAATCGGTTCTCGCTGAAGTTAAATGCCACGCGCTCTTCATCAAAGTAGATATATTTAACCACTCTAATGTAATAGAAGGCTCCCACTGCTGAGAACAGAATCGCTATCAGACCCAGATAGAGGTGTCCGGCATCGATCACGGCTGCAATCACCGCAAACTTGGCCCAGAAGCCGCCCAGGAAGGGAATACCCGCCAGAGAGAACATCATCAGACCCATCGCCAGTGCATAACCGGGTCGAACCCTCGACATGCCGGCAAAATCATCCAGCAGCTCACCCTGAATGCCGTCACGACGCATTAGAATGATAATGGCGAACGTGCCCATGGTCATAAAGAGGTAGATCGTCATGTAGATCAGAATGCCGGCATAGCCATCCGGACTGGCCGCAATCAGACCAAGCAGTACAAAGCCGACATGACCGATGGTCGAGTAGGCCAGCATGCGTTTGATGTTACGCTGTGCAATCGCGGCGATATTACCCACAGCGAGTGAAAGAACTGCCATCACCGTTAAGATCGTAGTGTAGTCGTGCTGCAGTGCCGGCATTGCATCCACCAGAACACGCATCAGCACGGCAAAGCCTGCCACCTTGGGTGCAACCGACATAAATGCCGTAACCGGCGTAGGTGCCCCTTCATAGGCATCCGGTGTCCACATATGGAAAGGTGCTACGGAGACTTTGAATGCCATGCCTGCAAGTACAAACAGCATGCCGACCAGTGTGGCGGTGCGTGCCGTATCTCCATTGCTGGCAATAGCTTCTCCAATCAGACTGAAATCAAAGCTTCCGGTTGTACCGTAAAGGAAAGAGATACCGTAAAGCAGCATACCCGATGAGAGTGAGCCAAGAATAAAATACTTCAGTGCTGCTTCAGATGAACGCAGTACGTCTCTTTGGTAGCCCACCAGTACATAGATAGAGAGCGCCATCAACTCGAGACCCAGATACATGGTTACAAAGTTGGTGGAAGAGACCATCAGCATCATACCCAGCAGGGCAAAGAGCATCAGTGAATAGTATTCACCGACATTGGCCTCTTTCTTCATGTAATCCAGAGAAAGCACAATACCGAATACCGTTGCTGTTATCATCAACAGCTTGGTAAAGGCGGCAAACGGATCAAGGACAAAGAAACCGTAGAAGGTCATCACCGATTCGGAGCTGGTGACATTCACAGTAACCGCTGCAACTGCAACACATGTTGCGATGGCAAGCCATGCACTGATCTGCTTCTTCTCTTTAGGCAGAAACAGATCAATCAGAAGAATCGCCATT
>JBEQLD010000136.1:0-3445 GCA_040326115.1 Mariprofundaceae bacterium
GGAAATTATAGCATTAAATTAAATTTCCTGTCTAACCTGTTGATTATACTGCTATTTGTCCAGTTCATTGATCATCATGGCAAGCGCGCTCGATACCGAGGCAGATTGAACATCTGCACGACTGCCGTAGAAGTGAAAACAGTGTGAGACAGGCTTCTCACCCGGCAGTTGAACAGCGATCCAGACCATGCCTACAGGCTTCTCTTTCGTGCCGCCATCCGGTCCGGCAATGCCACTGACTGCAATGGCAGCGGTATCCTTAGAACCTCTTTTTGTGCATCCCTTCGCCATCGCTTCGACCACCTGTTTGCTCACTGCACCATGCTTTTCAATCAGTTTGAGAGAAACGCCGACCTCCTCCTGCTTCGATTCATTGCTGTAGGTGACCCAGCCCCTGTTCAGAATATCCGAAGCCCCCGGCAAGCGGCTGATACGGGCTGCAACTCCACCAGCAGTGCAGGACTCGGCACAACGCAGTTTCATCCGGTATTTCCTGAGTAGAAGCAGCAACTGCTCTTCGGGCAGATAGCCACAATCATTGAGGATGCCATCTGTATGCTGTTTGATGTTGCTGGTAACCACCATACCGAACAGGCCCGGCTCCAGCAGATCGCCCACGTTTTCATCAGTTGAAACAAGCAACGGCAGTAAATGCTGTTCTCTGTTGAACTTCTCCAGCCACACAAATCGCTGATATGCGACGTCACCTGCAGGCAATAAAAGCACACGGCTCTTTTCATGCCTGTAGAACCAGGCTGTCCGTTCCGGATTCGTAAGAGAGAATGTATCACTGCCCAATATGGTTCGATTTCCATCTCTATCGGCAGAAATACGCTTCCCATGTGCAAGTGCCACACGCATCAGATCAACATCATCGGCAATCACAACAATCCAGCCTTTTAATTCAGCCCAATTTGCATCATTAAGCGCATGAACGTCCACATGCTCAGCACCGGCGGACTTCATCCACATGCATAGCCAGCCAGTGGAAATACCGGCAGAAGCAAGGGATGTGCGCCCGGCTTCGCTTAGAACCAAATGAGCCCTGATCAATGGCTCTCTCTCAAGACAGCAGTTCTCAAACCAGAGCCCCTGCAAGCAGGTTCATGATTAAAATGCCGAGCAGAGCACCTGCAACACCGGCCCCCACATCATCAGCCATGATTGACCACCACTCGGGGCCGGCTGTTTCAAGCCATGATACAGGCCATGGTTTCAGGATATCAAACAGGCGAAACATCAGGAAAGAGACCAGGAGAAACACAAAGTCCAAAGGAATATATATAGCCATGATGGCCATGCAGAGCCACTGCCCGACCCACTCATCAATTACAATCCAGCCCGGATCATCCGAATCCAGATCAGGCAGTATCAGCCAGCAGACGTAACAGCCTGCTCCAAGCAGAATCAGGGTGGCTATGAACAGAGCATCTGTACCAAACTGATCAAGAATCAACCAACCGGGAACAACTGCAGCAAGGCTTCCCCATGTTCCGGGCGCCTTGGGTAACCATCCACTACCAAGTCCGGCAGCAACAAAATGAGCCGCTCTATTCAAAATGGTTATAACCCGGATTCAAGCCTTCAAGCTTTTCACCGTTCAGCAGCATTTCAACACCTTCGACATCACTACACTTGCCAATGCAGGTTGCAAAAGAGTCGAGCCAACCCATAACCTCAGGTGCGGTAAAGATCAGCGCATAATCTTCGCCACCACCAACCACGGCACTGATCGCACTCTTCTCTCCAACCTTATGGCAGAGAATATCCCAGCCCGGAAAATCAGAGAGTTCCAGTTCCATACCAACACCGGATGCTTCCGAGATATGTCCTGCATCCTGCAAAACCCCGTCACTGACATCGATACAGCACTGAACACCCAATTCGCGCAGGCGAACACCCAGATCAAGTTTAGGCTTAATGGTTTCAAAATAGGGTTTGAAATAGGCCTCATCCATCTCGGCCATCCACTGCTTAAGCCCCAGAGATGAAAAGCCGGCTTTGCCGATCATCCAGACCCTGTCTTTTTTCTTAGCCTTGTCCCGACACATCGCCTTACCCTTAGGCAACACACCAGCGACTGTAACGCTCAAGGCGGTTGTACCCCGAGAATGGGCAAGATCACCACCCGCCAGCTCAACAGAATAACGGGCAAGAGCGGCATTTACGCCATCTCCAAGCTCAATAAGATCGCATCGTGAACCGGACATCACGGATAGCCATGCCCAGCACGCCTCTGCACCCATCGCTGCAAGATCAGAGAGTGCTGCGCAGACCGCTCGATCCGCAGCCTTCTCCAATGGAAAATTCTCAGGCCAATGTACACCTGAAATGGACATGTCCGTACTCACCACCAGCTCCATGCCTTTTGGCACGGCATGCACGGAAGCATCATCACCATTGACTACGGATGTATTGGGATGGGGCTTGGGTGCCCCCATCAGAAACGCCTGCCGAATCAGGTCAAATTCATCAGGCTTGCGGGGTTTGTTACTCATCAGGTGATTGTGCGCATGAAACGCATCAATTTCCAGCCTTAAGAGCGGCTTTCAGCGATTGCAAAAGCCATGGCCACACCATCATCATCAGTTAATGAAATATGCACCTGTGCTATACCGAGTACATTCGCTCTCTCTTTCGCACTGCCGTAGAGAGTGATTTCAGGTTTCCCTGAAGGTTGATGAATGGTCTCGATCAATTTGGGCGTCACACCCTGATGAAAACCGGTTCCCAATGCTTTTGAAACGGCTTCTTTGGCAGCAAACAGCATCGCCAGCCTTCTTACGCTGTTTCCTTTACTCAAGGCCTGTTGGTGCTCGGCATTGGTATAGAGACGTCGAACAAACCGATCACCAAAACGATCAAGGCTTCGCTCAATCCTTTCAATGAGAATACGATCAACACCAATGCCAACAATCATGATAAAAAAGCCATTAGCGTTGCATCACTGTTCTAAAATCAATCACAGCCTGTTTTAGACCTTTAAAGACAGCATCCGCAACAATCGCGTGGCCGATGTTCAGCTCTTCGATTTCCGGGATAGCAACAATGGCAGGTGTATTCTCAACGGTTAGCCCATGGCCAGCATGTACAATCAGCCCGATATCAGCTGCAAGCTTTGCCCCATCGGTTATCACAGCCAGCTCTTTGGCCTGAGCGTCGCCCTGAAGGTTGGCATAATGACCTGTGTGCAGCTCAACAACCGGTGCTCCAATAGCTTTGGAAGCCTCAATCTGCTCCTTTACCGGATCAATGAACATTGAGACGCGTACTCCGGCATTTGTCAGCCTGCCCACAACAGATGAAAGACGCTGAATATGAGAAGCAACATCCAGACCACCCTCTGTTGTCAGCTCTTCACGTTTTTCCGGAACCAGACAGGATGCCGTGGGCTTTAACCGCTCACAAATCATCACCATCTCATTCTCGGCAGCCATCTCCATAT
>JBEQLD010000137.1:0-3432 GCA_040326115.1 Mariprofundaceae bacterium
CCAACCCGACCCATATCGCGATTGCCCTGAAATATGAGCAGGGAACAATCGGTGCGCCCCGGTTGCTGGCCAAAGGCAAGGGTAAGGTGGCTGAGAAAATCAGGGAAATTGCCAGAGAAAACAGTATCCCAATTCGTGAAAACAAGCCTTTGGCCCGATCCTTGTTTAAGAGTGTAAAGATCGGAGAAGAAATTCCCGAAGAGTTGTTTGAGGCCGTGGCCATTATTTTGGGCGAAATCTATCGAATGAAGATGATGAATGCCGGTTTATAAGGAGCAGAAAAGACGATGCAGATGAGTGCAGCAATGACATGGCAGCGTGTGATGCGCAACAGCGATGTACTGTTGGCCGGTGGTGTACTGGGCATTCTTCTGATCATGATGGTGCCACTCCCATTGTGGCTGATGGATCTGCTTCTGGCCGCCAATATTACGGTTGGAATCCTGATACTTTTGACATCACTCTATATTCTGAAGCCGCTTGAGTTTTCTATATTTCCATCTCTTTTACTACTGACCACTCTATTTCGACTCGCTCTGAATGTGGCGACTACCCGCTTAATTCTTCTGCATGGGCAGGAGGGACCAGGGGCTGCAGGCCGTGTTATTGAAGGCTTTGGGCAGTTTGTGGTCGGTGGTAACACCGTGGTTGGTGTAATTATATTTTTGATTCTTGTACTGATTAACTTCATCGTAATCACCAAAGGTTCCACCCGAATTGCTGAAGTAGCAGCCCGCTTCACACTTGATGCCATGCCGGGTAAGCAGATGGCAATTGATGCAGATCTGAATGCCGGAATTATTGATGATGCCGCAGCCAAACAGCGACGCGAAGATGTTGCCAGGGAAGCGGAGTTTTACGGCTCCATGGATGGTGCCGCCAAGTTTGTCCGTGGTGATGCAGTTGCCGGATTGATCATTACTGCGATCAATCTGATTGCCGGTCTTGTTATCGGTACCATGCAGCAGGGCATGACACTGTCTGATGCCATTGATGTGTACAGTATTTTGACAGTGGGTGATGGCCTGGTGTCACAGATTCCAGCACTGATTATCTCAACTGCAGCCGGTATTGTAATTACTCGTGCCGGCGGGAATAAGCAGATGTCGACTGAAATCGGCATTCAGTTTAGCAGACATCCTAAAGTTCATCTGATTGCTGCGGTTGCACTCTTTATGATGAGCCTGGTTCCGGGTCTTCCATTCTTTCCATTTTTACTACTTTCGATGGGACTTGGGTTTAGTGGCTGGTATCTCTATACAGGAGAGAAAGAGCTCTCCGCTGAAGATATTCCAGCAGAGGCAACTACGGTCTCTGAAGTGCCGGAAGAGCAGCCTCTCTCAGAACTTCTGATTGTTGATCCAATCCGTTTGGAAGTGGGCTATGGTCTCATTGATCTGGTTGAAGGAGGGCGTGAAGGTAACCTTCTTGAACGCTTGCAGGCGGTACGTCGTCAGATTACCCAGGAGATTGGTTTTGTACTTCCACCTGTCCATATTAAAGATAACCTGCAACTGGGCGTGGGTGATTATCGGGTTCTGATTAGGGGAGCAGAGGTTGGCCGCGGTGAAATTCGACCACGTAATCTTCTTGCTCTGGAGAGTCAGCTATCAGGTCCGCCAGTGGAAGGTGTGCCGACTCAGGAGCCTGCATTCGGACTTCCTGCTTTGTGGATTCCTGCTGACAAGCGTCAACAGGCTGAGCTCTCCGGTTACACTGTGGTTGAGCCGCCTACCGTGATCGTTACACACATTACTGAGATTCTACGTAAACATGCATCTGAAATGCTGGATCGGGCCCAGACGAAGGAACTGGTTGATGCCATATCGGAACGGTATCCGAAAGTGATCGAGGAGATCGTTCCCGGACAGGTTTCACTGGGTCTGCTTCAGAATGTTCTGCGGCGGCTACTTGCTGAGTGGGTACCGATTCGTGATCTGCTTATTATTCTGGAAACCATTGCCGATGGCATGATGGAGCAACTTAATATTAATGGACTTGTTGAGCGGGTGCGCAAACGTCTGGGTCGTACCATTGTTCAGCCCTATCTGAGTGCGCAGGGTGATCTGTCCGTGTTCACGCTTGATTCAGAGATTGAACAGGCGATGGCCGAGAGAATCAGTCAGGCTGGACCTGCCGACTTCACCCTTCCGCTTGAGCTTCAGCAGTGGCAGCGATTTGTAACACGTCTGAATGATGCGATGGGCATTCATGATGTGGATATACCTATTGTATTAACGACACCACTGCTGCGGGCGCCATTGGCTCAGGCATTAACCAAGATGATGCCAAGGATCGCAGTTCTTTCCATCTCTGAAATACCATCAAATCTGAATGTTAAGACACTTGCTGGACTGGGTTTACGCGATGCAGGTTAAAGTTTTCTCCGCAACAAAATTACATGAAGCTCTGACGCTGGTGCGTCAGGAGTTTGGTCCTGATGCAGTGATTATGGATCGCCTTGAGGGCGTGGACAGTGATGGGAATAAGGTCTGGCATGTCCATGCAGCTCTGGATTATGAGGATGAGCTGGAGAAGCAGGAGAAGAAGAGAGAGCAGAAACCGAATCGTTCCAAACAACCTCCAGCTGATTCAACGGATCTGTTTAAAGCTTCCATGGCACGTCTGGAGAAGATTGTTGAAGGGCTGGGTCGTCAGGAGTCCGCATCACTGCGTGATGCCATTGAAGAGCATGATTGCAGATTAGCATTTGATCATCTTGTTCAGTTGGGTGTTGCCCCTACTCATGCGTTCGATATGGCCGATGACTTTGTTCAGCGGCGCCCGATCAGCGCCTCTGTTTTACACTGGTCCGAGCGCATTGCACCTCAGAAAAAAGCGGCAACGGTGTTGCTGGTCGGTCCCAGTGGTGCAGGTAAAACCACGCTTCTTGCCAAGCTTGCCACGCACTACAGCCTGAAAGGTCTGCGAGTTGCAATCCTTTCAACCGATGCAGACCGTATGGGCGGAACAGACATGCTGAAATCCTATTCAGATATTCTCGGCATACCTTTTTACACCATTCGAACAGAGAGCGATGTAGAGCAGGCACTGGAGGCAACCAAATCGGCACAACTCCTGCTAGTAGATAGCGAAGGCTGGAATGTCCGGCGTGCGGGTGGGATTCGAAAACAGCGCATGTTGTGGGACAAAATTCCATGTACGAACCGTGTACTGGTCATGCCGGCAAATATGGACGAAATGGATGGTATGGAGATGTTGTCAAAAGCCGGAACACTGGAAGTGGATCAACTTGCTTTTACCAAACTGGATGAGACATCCAGACCAGGGAAAATTGTCAATTGGGCAGCGGCATTCGGCTTGAATCTTTCGTATTGCGGTTTTGGCCCCGAAGTTCCTGAACAGATGGGGTGGCTGACACCTCATGCCCTGACAGCGCTATTGAGCAGTCAGGAGATCCAGTATGCAAAG
>JBEQLD010000138.1:0-3394 GCA_040326115.1 Mariprofundaceae bacterium
GGGTGGCTTTAGTGAGTATTTGGAAATCACATTTTCAAATGCGTGTAAGGCAAAAGGCAGGAAGCCTGAAGCCGGATCAATCAACTACCTAAACCGAATCAGATAACCATCCATCCTGAAGTCATTGAGAATCGCCTCTTTAGCTGCCTTGGCATCGGTTCTGTTTGAGTATGGGCCAACCCAGAGTGCATAAATGTAGGGACGGGTGATGACGACTGTTTCATAGCCATTTTTATTCAGGCGTTCCTGATTGGCATCAGTGATGACGCGGCGTTTGAATGCTGCGGCCTGAATATAATAGCCCTTGAGCGTACTGATCAGTGCTTTACTGGCCGCCACCTCTTCAGGCGGCATGATGCCACGAATGACCTTCTCTTTAGGTTTTACAGCTTTGCTTACGGTCTTTAATTTGCCGGTGGAGGCACGCCGTTTTTTGCATGTCCGGTTGAAATCATCAAATTTCAGGTTAAACGATTCGATGGATGCATGATGACGTTCGATCAACCGTTCCAGCTCTTCCTGATCATCAAACTTTGCCTTGTTTTTCTTTGTTTTAAGGGAGAGCTCTTCTTCACGTTCAAGGATGATGTACTGCTCTTTCTTAAGCGTCTTTTCCCATGCGGCGCATTTATTTGCTGCAGTTGCATCCATGCTTCCGATCATAAGGAGCGGAGCTATCAGCATAGGGAGCATTATTTGTAATGAGATTGAGCTTCGGTTGATCAACATAGTGGATACCATAGATCAAAGAGTGGCTATCGAAAAGCCTCACGATTACTGTTCATTATCGATCGCTATTTTGATCGCCGGGAGGTCTCAATGTTTTACCGTCTGTTGCCAGTCATGTTTTTCTCACTATTGATGGCCAGTAGTCCAGCTTATGCCAGCTGGCTCGATTCTCTCGACAGAGCTCTGAATCAGCTTGAGGGTAATGAGCGCTCCTCTGTAGTAGCCAGGCTCTCCAACTCTGAAATCAGTGCCGGACTCAAAGATGCCCTTCGAGTCGGCTCCGAACGGGTAGTGAAACAACTTGGTAAAACTGATGGCTTCAATCGGGATACAAAGATTCACATCCCTCTGCCACGCAGTCTCAAGCGGGTCGACTCCCTGCTCAACGGCATCGGTATGGGTTATCTGATGGATGATCTGGAACTGAAACTCAACCGCGCCGCCGAAGCAGCTACACCCAAAGCGAAGAAGCTGTTTGGCAATGCAATTCGTCAGATGACCATCAAGGATGTGCAACGTATCTACAAAGGCCCCAATGATGCGGCAACGCAATATTTCAAGGGCAAGATGTCTGCCCCTCTGGCAAAAGAGATGCGCCCGATTATTGAGAAGACTCTGGCACAGGTGGGAGCCATCCGGGCATATGACAACATGATGGGGCAGTATCAGGGTCTGCCGTTTGTACCGAATGTGAAGGCTGATCTGGTTTCACATGTTGTGGATGGTGGCCTATCAGGCATTTTTCATTATATCGCAGTTGAAGAGGCGGCGATTCGGAAGAATCCTGCAAAACGAACCACGGAAATACTCAGAAAAGTCTTTGGAAGATAAGTTCTGTAACATCAATATATTAAGGTAAAGCTCACGCCTCCCACCGCCTCGGCTCATGGTCTACACTATATAAGGCTTGGAGGTGTATCATGAAAAAGCTTTCTGTCATTCTGATTCTGGTTTTTAGCGTTGCTCTATTATCAGGCTGCGTTCTCACGCCTTATCCCCCCGGCCATGTGAAGGTAAAATCATATAAACAGCATGGTCCACCTCCACATGCACCTGCACATGGCTATCGACATCACCACCAGCACGGTGTTGAGATGGTTTTTGATACGGGTGTTGGCGCCTATGCCGTTATAGGACATCCCGGCATCTATTTTTTCAACGGCATCTATTTTCACAGGGATGTCAGGGGGCTCTGGAAGTCCGCCAAACATTTTAAAGGCCCTTGGCATATGAAAGATGTGCTAAAACTGCCTACGAAGCTCAAAAACAAGTCACTGAAGAAGGGGTATAAGTATAAGAAGAAAGAATTCAGACGTGATAATAGAGAGCGCAAGAGTGAAGGCCGCTACGATAAAAGGTCAGATCGTAAATATGATGACGATGATGATCGTCGTTACAACGATAAATCCCGCAAGAGTGACAAGCGTGGGCGCGGCCACAAAGATAAGTTTTGGAAAAATTAGTAGAGAAGATTGTCTAACGCCGTGGTCTCACCCAGAACCAGCTGCCAATGATCACGGCTCCAACCGCCGTATAACAGACCGCGAAGACCCATGATGGTGCCTGATAGTACAAAAGGGCCTCCAACCAGTGGGATATGAAAGATTCCGCATATACGGAATCACCGGCCCGTGAACGCAGTTCCATTTCGAGTGTAGTAAGCGGGCAGATCACGCCAAACCAGGATTGAACGGTAACAAAACCAATGGCTAGAAGATGCGTCACTCGAAACCGGATATTCCGAACCCAGAGCCATCGACGAAATTTTCCGACGAATATAAGCACGAGGCCAACCACGACAAAGGCAACAAAAAGCACGTGCAGCAGAAGCGTTGCATCTGCTGCCAGCAGGAAGAGTGATGATGAATCCATTTGATCTTAAATATGGTCTATATCTTTCACATGATAATTCGTAATGCCAGATAGGGAACAATATTGAACACAACGATGGTGATTTTATAAAAAGCCATGCCTGCATAGTTAATGGCATCAAACTTTTCTACCGGAATTCTGAACCACCTGCTCTGCATGCGATAAACAAAATCATGAGCAAAGATGATCCACAAAGACCACCACAACAACAGTCCGAAATTGATCACAGTAGACCATCCCAACAATCCAAGAAGTAGATCAACTGTCATATGCCACCTCCTTTTTATTATGAGTTGTCATACTGTTATTATAGTCAAACATGGTGGGTTTCGGGTGTCCGCTTTGGCTGAAAACAGCCATTCACATCTCTGCTGTTTTCAGGTCATAATAAGCCACTGTGAGAAATGGACGATTAAAGAGGGGCGGCACATGTCTGAAACAAAAGCTAACCCCGAATCCGAAGAAGTTCTTCAATCCTTGCAGGACTCGATCCTTTTCGAAGATTCACGATTCTTGATCATCAACAAACCCTCCGGCATGGCTGTGCATGGTGGCAGTGGCGTGAGTTATGGTGTGATTGAAGGGCTGCGAGCTCTTCGTCCCGATGCTCCCTATCTGGAGCTTGCCCATCGCCTTGATCGCGACACCTCCGGTTGCCTCGTCATTGCCAAGCGTCGCAGTGCTTTGCGTGCATTTCAGAAGCTTCAACAGGATAGACAGGTAGTGAAATGTTACCTCACCTTGCTGAAGGGGCAGTGGAAGGGAGGCAAGCGCAAGATCAATGCACCACTGC
>JBEQLD010000139.1:0-3348 GCA_040326115.1 Mariprofundaceae bacterium
CACAAAATAAAGTGCTATGCACCTTATTTTGGCACCCGTCCATGGGTGCGGGAGCTGTCAACTTCGTATTAGGGTTTGTGCCTAGACTGAGGAGCACTGCAGTGGGTTTTAGAACTTGCCAGGCTCAGTCGAATTACATGTATAACTGTGCTCATATTTTTATAAGACGATTAATTATATAGGAGTATGAGGATGTCCAATTCCGAACAATTTACTGATTTTAAAGTTGCAGATATGTCTGCTGAAAATATCTCGTGGGGCCGCAAAGAGCTGACCATCGCTGAAACCGAAATGCCTGGTCTGATGGTAACCCGCAAAACATATGCGGCCACGCAGCCATTGAAGGGTGCACGTATCGCAGGCTCTCTGC
The DNA here is from genome assembly GCA_040326115.1 of Mariprofundaceae bacterium. GTDB lineage: Bacteria > Pseudomonadota > Zetaproteobacteria > Mariprofundales > Mariprofundaceae > WSZY01. The sequence continues at coordinate 371 of JBEQLD010000139.1, forward strand.
ACATGACCATCCAGACTGGTGTACTGATTGAAACACTGACTGCCCTCGGTGCGGAAGTGCGTTGGGCATCGTGCAACATCTATTCTACACAGGATCACGCTGCTGCTGCGATTGCTGCTGAAGGCATCCCGGTCTTTGCTCATAAAGGTGAAACGCTGGAAGAGTATTGGGAGTTTTGCCACAGCATCATGGAGTGGGATGACGGCGGTACGCCGAACATGATCCTTGATGATGGTGGTGATGCAACAACACTGCTGGTTCTGGGCGCTAAAGCTGAACAGGATGCATCTGTTCTCGATAACCCGGGTTCTGAAGAGGAAGAGTATCTCTTTGCTTCAATCAAAAAACGCCTGGCTAGTCAGCCTGGTTATTACACTACCCGTCGTGATGCGATTCAGGGTGTGACTGAAGAGACTACGACAGGTGTTCATCGCCTCTATCAGATGCATGAGCGTGGTGAGCTGCCGTTCCCTGCTATCAACGTGAATGACTCAGTTACCAAATCCAAGTTCGACAATCTCTACGGCTGCCGCGAGTCACTGCTTGACGGTATTAAACGCGCTACCGACGTGATGATTGCAGGCAAGATCTGCGTTGTTCTGGGTTACGGCGATGTGGGTAAAGGCTGTGCTCAGGCATTCCGTGGCATGGGCGCAACCGTTTGGGTCACTGAAATCGATCCGATCTGCGCACTGCAGGCGGCGATGGAAGGCTACCGCGTAGTGAACATGGATGATGCATGTGCCTTGGGCGATATCTTTGTCACCACCACCGGCAACTACCACGTGATCACTCACGACCACATGATTGCAATGAAGGATCAGTCTATTGTCTGCAACATCGGCCACTTCGATAATGAGATCGATGTAGCAAGCCTGAAGGAATATGAGTGGGACAATGTAAAGCCACAGGTGGATCAGATTATCTTCCCGAATGGCAACCGCATCACGCTGCTGGCTGAAGGTCGCCTGGTGAACCTTGGCTGTGGAACCGGACACCCAAGCTTTGTGATGTCCAACTCCTTCACCAACCAGACCCTGGCACAGATCGAACTGTTCACGCAGACAGGTGAGTACAAGAATGATGTGTACACACTGCCTAAGAAGCTGGATGAGGAAGTGGCACGACTGCACATGGCCAAGGTTGGCGTCAACCTGACACCACTATCTCAGGAGCAGGCTGATTATATCGGTGTGCCTGTTGATGGTCCTTACAAGCCGGACCACTACCGTTATTAAGTTGTTGATCGGATTGCGGAATTTGTTGTTGGTGGCAGTGCTTGCACTGCCATTGGCAGCTATCGCAGATGACGGACTTTCTGTGGATGCCCGGTTTGACAAGACGGGCGATAAGCTTGTCGACGCCTCTGATTGGGGAGAGATGGGCGAGTCGGAGCGGGCTGCGTATGCCCGTGCTTCGGTTGAGGCATTGGGTGAAGATCCCGATGTGGTTCTGGTGGATGGAAAGAGTCGGGCCGAGAGCTATCTTGCTGCACTGCGTGCTGTCTACGAATAAGCAGTAACCCTTCAGTTACTACTGTTTTTTCATGGCGATCAGGGCTTGCTTTTTAGGCTATTCGCTGTTAGAAATCGCCACCGCAAAAAAAGAGGGTTTATCATTTGTTGAAGAGGGAGGCTCAAAGCTTGTCTGAAAATCAACAGCAACCTTCTACAGCATGGCAGCAACAGTTTTACGGGATGTCCCGGATACAAGCTCTTTCTGCATTGGTGGTCTCGTTTTTTGTGTTGTTCTGGCTCTCAGGGATCATGGCGATCTCAGTATTGTCAGGTGGCATTCTGGTGGCTTTGAACAGTGTTCTACTTGCCCGGAGTGTCGTTAGCTCGTCTCAGGTGGAGGGAGTTGATGGTCGGGGAGTGTTGTATCGCTCAGCGGTCGTGCGTTTTCTTCTACTGATTGTTGTGCTTGTTTGCGCAAACCTGATCGGGCTTCATCTTCTCGCAGTAGCTGCGGGAATGTTTTCGGCTTATGTTGGTGGTTATGTATATATTGTGAGGCTTACCTCGCAGGCTGCTGATAAAAAGAGAGATTGAGTTCAGTTCCGGTTGTTTTAAATCGAATCAGAACAGAGCTAATAAATTAACTAGGGGTGGCGGAATTGTCTGATCAAGCTGGCGACGGAATTGCATCACATCTACAGTACTGGTCGTACGTTGTAGATGAAAGCAACCCATTCATGCAGATTCATATAGATACAATGATTCTTACCGTAACCATCGCATCACTACTGATTGGTTTTGGTATCTGGCTAAAAGGCAGGATTGTTGAAGAGGCCCCTACAGGCGCCCAGAACTTCATGGAGACCGTTGTTACTTTTATCAACGATACCGTGAACGACAACTTCCCGGTTCACAATCCACTGGTTGCACCACTGGCATTCACCATTTTCGTATTTATTCTTCTTTGTAATACACTCGATGTTCTTCCTGCGTATCTGATTAGTAATGTGGCCCACCTGTTTGGTGCCGAGCATTTCCGTCCGGTTCCGACCAACGATCTGAATTTGCCTGCAGCGATGGGTGTGAGTGTATTTATCCTTGTGCTCTATTATGAGTTCAAGCTGAAGCCGGTCCATTTCCTGAAAGAGCTTGTTATGGAGCCGTTCACTTCATTGGTGCCGCTTCCTTTGAAGCCGATTGTTATGCCAATCAATCTGATTTTGAAACTGGTTGAAGAGATTGCCAAGCCGCTTTCACTCTCTTTCCGTCTGTTCGGTAATATGTTTGCAGGTGAAGTGATCTTCCTGCTGATTGCATCATTGCTACTTGGCGGTGGAGCTGTCGCGATGACTGCCGGTTTCTTTGTAGGTCTTGCATGGTCATTCTTCCATCTGTTTATCGGCCTGCTGCAAGCATTTATTTTTATGATTCTAACGGTGGTGTATCTCTCGATTGCACATCAGCCGGTAGAGCATTGATTTTTAGTTTTTAGTTTTAGTTTTTAGTTTTAATTTTTTAGTA
>JBEQLD010000013.1:0-27240 GCA_040326115.1 Mariprofundaceae bacterium
CGCCCTGCTGTTACGACCAGGGGTGACAGAACCTCTTCAGCCTGAGCTGAAACCATCAGGAGTTGAGATAGTGCTGCTCCAATCAGAACAACATATTTTAATTTTTTATGAATTTTAATTTGCAAAACTTCTCCAGTTTGCGCCCACCGCGCAGATAATATGCGGGTTGGACATCAATGGAGAAAAATCTGGTTGTCGGAAGTCACTGGTAGAGACGACTAGCCCACGACCAATCTCCCACCGAGACCCAATCCGTTTTGAAACCCGTAGGTTTCTCGCATTAGGCCGGTCTCCTGGCTTGCCATCATCCTCAGCTGTCTAGCCTTCCCGGTATTAATACCAGTGGCATTCCAAACAGCTTTGTCAGGCTTACAGTAGCGGGGGCTGCGCCGGAATTGGTTATCGAAATTGATTACCGCACCGGACTTCCCGTTTCACTTCATGATAAGAGATCTCATCGAAGCACCCAAAGCAGCACGAATTGTTACAAGAAAGTAAAAAAAAATCTATACGTTATTGGTTCGATTATAACTCGATAGTTGGAATTCTGTGCATTTCAAGCCAGCGGTTTAGGTTGAATGGGTCTTCAGTTAATATCGTGGCACGAATCCTGTTCTCAATCTTTGTACTCATCAGGGTATAGCCACTGCCGCTGGCTTTCAGCTTGGAAAGGTTTTGATTGGCAATGGATAATCCATTATCAACTGCTGACTTAAACCATTTCTTAGCACTCTTCTTATCTTCAACGACCCCGCGCCCTTCAGCGTACATGTATCCCAGAGCATTCTGGGCTGGAGCGTAATCTTTCTTAGCAGCAGCCCTATACCAGTAGACTGCTTTTTTATCATCCTGGTCTACGCCATCACCCCTGCGATAGACATTCCCCATATTAAATTGAGCCAATGCATAGCCCTGTCTTGCTGCATCCAGGTAAAATTTCGCAGCCAACGCCGGATTAAAATCAACACCTCGCCCTTCAGCATACATACTGGCCAGTATATTCTGCGCCGTTGCATCACCGCGAATTGCCAGTTTTTGAAATAGCCTGGAAGACTGAATCAGGTCACGCGTCAATCCCTGACCATTATAATAGAGTACCGCCAGGTTGAAGGTGGCATCCACATCTCCCAGCCCTGCAGCCTGATGATACCACTTAGCCGCTTCACTTTCGCTTTGCCCAACACCACGCCCCAGGTCATAAAAAAGACCAAGCACAACGTGGGCACGGGCATTCCCGCCTGCTTCAGCCTTAAACAGCCATCGAGCAGCCTCATCATCATCAGGTGTTACGCCAACACCCCTGGTATAAATCAAGCCAAGGTTTAACTGAGCTTTTGCACTACCGGATACCGCTTTTTGAAACCAGTGAAAGGCTTGTTTCATGTTTGGAGCAGATCCGGATCTGCCCACAGCGTACATCACTGCGAGATTGTTCTGAGCTTCAGCAAAGCCTGCATCCGCAGCTTTTGTAAACCATCTAATCGCTTCTTTGTTGTTTCGGGATCCCTTTAAACCTTCAGCATGCATGATACCAAGATTGAATTGTGCCCTTACATTGCCTTTATCAGCAGCCTTGAGCATCCATCTCTCTGCTTTTGCCAAATCTTTTTTCGTACCTCGACCCAATGCATACATCACACCTACAGCCGATGAGCTTTTAACATGTCCCTTTTGAGCAGCTCGCAGGAGCCAATAGAAAGCTTTTTTTTCATCCGGCGCAGCGCCTACACCTAGAATTCTGACTCGACCCAACTGAAACTGCGCCTGAACATTGTTTGCAGTTGCAGCCTGGTTAAGCCAATACATAAATTTAACGCCATTAAATTTAACGCCAACTGCATTTCGGTACATCATAGCCAGCATATACTGCGTTTCGTTATCTCCACCCCTGGCCTGGTTTTTAATACGCGATACAAGTTGCTGTCGATAGGCCTCTGCCTCAACAACTCCTTTCGCCTCGGCTTTAATCGTCCATTTCAGGGCGTTCTCATTACTCTGCTCAAAACCACGCCCTTCAGCATAAAGATTCGCAACCCTGAACATGGCCGCAGCCACCCCTTTATTTGCAGCTAATTGATACCAGGCAGCCGTTTTTCTTGGCTCAACCTGTTGTATGCCCCGGCTATGCTCCATATGAGTTGCCAGCTGATACTGAGCTTCTGCATGCAGCTGTTTTGCCGCCATTCTAAACCAGCGAACTGCCTGTGCATCATCCCGATTAATTCCTCTGCCTTGCTGATACATTTTGGCATAACGATATTGCGCCTCAGCATCACCCTGTCTTGCAGCCTTTTCAAACCAGTGCAGTGCTTCTTCGTACCTGCCATCCTCATATGCAGAGAGGCCCAGCTCAACCGTATTGCCCTGACCCGTGCCATAATCTTCATCGGATACCACCAAATAGACTGTGACCGCTCCCAGCAGCACAAACAGAACAGCAGCAATGGCAACCTTTACTATTTGCATATTCCACCCATTTCGTAATCAATCTTCACGACAGTAACAGTTAAACCATGTTTATAGCACATTTTTTGCGAAAAAAAATCACTCTAATCCCAATTCATTCCAGATTTCGTCGACTCGATGTTTCACACTCTCACTCATGGTAATGGGCTGGCCCCATTCACGTTCAGTCTCACCCGGCCACTTGTTTGTCGCATCAATACCAACTTTCGATCCTAGCCCTGCAACGGGTGATGCAAAATCAAGATAATCAATCGGTGTATTTTCGACAACCGTAAAATCACGTGCCGGATCAGAACGGGTCGACATGGCCCAGATTACTTCCTGCCAGGAGCGACAATCAATATCCTCATCCACAACAATGATAAACTTGGTATACATAAATTGTCTTAAATATGACCAAATCCCAAACATCACACGTTTGGCGTGCCCTGCGTATCCCTTACGTATCGAAACAACTGCTACCCGATATGAGCAACCCTCCATGGGAAGATAAAAATCTACGATTTCAGGAAACTGTTTTTTCAGAATAGGCACAAAAACTTCATTGAATGCCATACCCAGAATAGCAGGCTCATCAGGCGGCTTGCCGGTATAGGTAGAGTGATAGATTGCATCTTTGCGCATCGACATGGTCTCGACCGTAAAAACAGGGAATTTCTCTACCTCGTTATAGTATCCTGTATGGTCACCAAATGGCCCTTCATCTGCATATTCATCAAAAGAGATGTGTCCTTCCAATACAATCTCAGCACTGGCAGGAACCTGCAGCGGAATTGACAGGCAATTCGCCAATACCGTTTTTTTACCACGCAGAAGCCCTGCAAACTGATATTCGGAAAGTGAATCAGGAATCGGTGTGACCGCAGCCAAAATGGTCGCAGGGTCTGCTCCAATTACTACTGCACACGGGAATTTCTCTATCGCCTCACCTTTGGCTTTGGCCTCGGCCGCGGCCTCCTGATGATCCTGTGCTCCACCACGATGTTTGAGCCAGCGCATAATCAGTTTGTTTTTTCCGATAAGTTGCTGGCGATAAATGCCCAGATTCTGACGATCCTTATGCGGACCTTTTGTAACCACCAGTCCCCATGTGAGCAGTGGGGCTGCATCTTCCGGCCAACAGGACTGAATTGGCAGTTGATTCAGATCAACATCATCACCCTTTAATACAATCTCCTGCCATGGGGCTTTCTTCACGATTTTTGGACTCATGTGAAGTACCTGTTTCAATACAGGTAGCTTTTGAACTGCATCTTTCAAACCCTTGGGTGGCTCAGGCTCTTTCAGGTATGCCAGCAACTCTCCAACTTCAGTTAACTCATCGGCACTATCCCGTCCCATGCCCAGAGCTACCCTATCTGCCGTCCCGAACAGGTTGGTCAACATGGGCATCGTATGACCTTTAACATTTTCAAAAAGCAGTGCCGGACCACCTCTGCGCAGCACCCGATCAGAAATTTCCGTTATTTCCAATTCGGCACTCACCTCTTTTTTAATGCGTTTTAATTTCCCCTGAGATTCAAGCTCCTGAATAAATTCCCGCAGATCAGCAAAACTCACTGTTTTACACTTCCGGATACGATCTCAAACTCATTCTCCAGCTTTGCCAGCACAAACAGATCATGGATGGAGTTGTTCAACCCCGAAAGAACAAAACTGTTGCCAGATGCCCGGCTCCATCTAAGCCCTTCAACAAGCGTTGCAACACCTGATGAATCCATACGGGGAACATCATCAAGCACAACCTGAACACGCTGTAAATCACTGGAAAAACAACTACTCATTACACGTTTAAGCCGGGATGAAGTGTCAGCATCCAGATCACCTTGCACATAGAGGCAGACGCTTTCCGAACCCTCTTTTTCCTCTCTGATCATAAACTCTGTTTCCGAATTCATTTTGAAATTTAATACCTCACCAGTTTTTCAATCACAATAATTGTATACAGAATCATCACTTTTCAAGCAGCTGCAACTTTTCCTGAATTGCCTCTACCTCTGTTGAATCATTCTGTTCTTCAGCCAGCTTTTTCAACCGGAAAAGCACATCTTTTTGTCCACGCTCATCTTTCAGTGCCTCATAGATTGGCAATGCATCCTCTAAATAATCTTTTTTGGCGGCCTTGTTTCCTTCCAGTTTTGCACTCAATAGAAGCGCATGTGCCGCAAGTCTTGGCGTGCCAATCTTTCGGCTCAAATCCAATACTCGCCTGGCCTCCTGCCTTGCAGTTCCATGATCCTGAAACTGCTCCGCAATCAGTGCAAGCCCCATATGGGCCTCAGTCTTATAAAGCATGGATGCCCTATCCGAATTTTTACTACCTGATACCAATCTGTATTCATGCTGGGCAACATCGTATCTCTTCTGAAGATGTGCCAGCCGTGCCAGAGCAAGATGTATATCTATCGGCATGGATGCGGCTAAAACATCCGGCTGCCAGGCTCCCTTCCCCTGCTTCTGATGCAGCCGCGCCAAAGCGATTTTAGCCCGCATAAGCGTAACCTGCTGCTGGTGCTGCTCTGCCACACTGATAGCCCGTTTGAGTGCATCCTCTCCCTTTTTATCACTGCCTGACGAGATGTGCAGTGTTCCAAGGTTGTACCATGCCTGTCCAATCAAAATGGGGCTATTGGCCAACTGGGCAGCCTGCAGCGCTCGATCAAGTAATTTTTCAGCAACTAGCCATCGTTCACGTTGCATTGCAGCCACACCATTGCGGCTCAACTCTTTCATCCTCTCTGCATAGGGATTGTCTACGACGTTTTTCTGCCCGGAACTTCCGCACCCGGCCAACAGCAGCAAAATAGCTAAAGCAATGACCTGTTTCATGGTCGGAGATCCAGTGCAGGCGGAGCTACAACTGCGCCCTCATCTTTTGCCTTGCCCTTGTCTCCACCGACCAGCCATGAGCCCTGAAGGTTTTTAATAAGGCGTTTTATCTCTGTTATCGTCTCTCTCGATTCTCGCGCCAGACCCGGTAGCTCCGGTGTCATTTCCGAGAGATCAGCTGCCACAATGTTCAGTGACTTTGAAAGCTGATCTACATTTTTAAGCAGTGAATTCATATTCTCAACTGTAGCCGTTCCTTTCTCACCCATGGCTTCCGAAAACGGCTCCAGATCATTCAATATCTTCGCCATCATTTTCAATGAGTTTGAAAGCTCTTTTGCCACACGCTCCTGATTCAGATCCTGAGCAAACTTTTGTAGATGCTCAAGCGTGCCGGTAAGCTGCTTAACCATCTCTTCCAGCTTCCCGCCTCTGATGCCCTGAGTCACCTCTCTCAGGCCGGACATCGCAACACGCACATCTCCATCCGGATCGTTCATCCAAACAGCCAACGAGGCCAGCTCCCCCAGAAGCACATTTGCATTGCTAACAGCCGGCTTAAGATCTGCCAGCAGCTGTTCAAAGGAGGCTTCTGTCTCATAGCCCAGTATATCGCCCTCAACAATGGCCGGTTTCTTTTCATCACCAGCACTTACTTCAACAACCTGCTCTCCGATCAAACCCTCTTTAATAACCCTGGCTACCGATGTTTTATGAATCATCTGCCGATAACGATCCAGAAGCTCCAGAGTAATTTTTACCTTACCCATCTCTTCCAGCTCAATCTTATCAACATATCCAATAGCAAAACCCTGAAATTTCACTGGCTGCCCTTCATAAAACGCCCCTGCTGAAGGAGGGTAAAAATAGACATAAAACTCTTTCGAAAAAACATTGGCCCGTATACTCACCACCAACAAAAGCAGGAGTAGCACACCAACACCCAGCATCACAAACCAGCCAACCTGTCTGCGTGTGCTGGAGACAAAATCATCATGCTTTACCATATGCCACTCACGTCCGGCACGGAGTCATCCACAATCTCATGTGTGCGTGCAAATTTCATACCTGATCCTTCATGTTCGCTAGCGCTCAGGTAAAGCACCCCGGAGCCCAGCATCTTCAATGCCTCGGAAGCCTTGGTTGCAAACATCTTTAGTCGATCCGGAGACATGCCCACATGCACCTCCTGAGCAACAATCACGTCCGGCTCCTGCAAAATGCAGTGACCAAGGCTGATCAGTGCATGGGTGTAATTCGAGCGCTCACCAGCCTGTGTATCCAGGCCTTCCAATCCGAGAAACCCTGCCACTTCGTCAACCCTGCTCTTTGCTCTCTCCAGGGAGGCAGCATCACAATTGTAAAGAAAAGGCAGCAGCAGGTTCTCTCTCAGGCTCAAGTTCGCCATCAGCCCACGGTGCCGGATCATACTGCCCACTTTCAGACAAAACAGAGGCGTACCTGCGAAATAATTTTTCCCCTCACTCTCCAGCCAGATAGAGGAGGCCAGCGATCCCTGCGCTCCCATATCTGGAAACATCAGGCTTAGAAATGCGTATTGAAAACGATTGTTCATCACGATGCGGACATTTGTACCTCGAGAGACTTCATCTGCTTCGAGAAGATCTCCAAACAGTTGAATATCATTCCATTTCAGCACATCACTCACATAAAACTCCTCATACCGATCCAGAGCACATCCAGAAGAACCATCAGAATCAGTGCCCCCAACACGCCATTGGTTGCCCTGACAGGGATCTGGTTTGGATCCCGACCAACCCGACATGCCTGATCCAGCAGAAGCATACATGAGAGCATCGGATAACATAGCCCCTTCAGCATCATCACCAGCAGCATCTCAAGATCAGCCCCGCGCCGTACTTCAAGCAAAAATTCAAAAAAGTTAAGCGTCTGAGTCCAGGAGACAAACAGGCCTCCCACCCAAACCGATACAACAACAAACAGAAAAGTAAGAATAAGACCACAAACCGCAAAAGCAATCACTCTGGGTAGATGCAGATACTCATAAGGGTGCACGCCCATACTACGAAGAAATGCATCTTCTCCCCGGACATGCATAGTCCCGATCTCTGTCACGATTGCCACACCTGATCGGGCAAGAAGAAAAATAGATACCAAAAAAGGTGCCATCTCCTGTATCAGCACCCAGTTTATCAATGTGCCAATAAGAGAAAGATCCTGTATCTGCTTGGAAAATGTCACAATATTATATACAGCGATCACGCCTGCACCGAGTGCAAAAAACAGTACCCACGGCAACCCCTGGACACCTGTAAAATAGATTTGCCTGATCACCACGTGAGTTACAGCCGGACGAGAGAGCCATTTTAATTTCACAATCATGCTCAAAACAGCCACTGAAAGGTGATAAAATCTGACCACCCCGTGAAAAAGGCGGACAGTATGATCACCGACACGCTCAGCGCGCCAGTTCCAACCTTCAAGATATGCCTGAAATGTTCGCATACCGTGTTTATAGGCATCACGACAGGAATTACAAGTGCGACACATCACAAAACTGTCATATACATGCATAGCTTGCGGAGCGCGCACCCCTTAAGTAGCGTCCCGCTTCCTCAATTTTGAGGTAATTAATAAAGTTTTTCGGGGGCAATATGCTCGAGTCAATGCGCAATCAGGCACAATCATGGATCGCCAAAGTAATCCTTGGAGGCATTGCCCTCTCTTTTGCTTTGTGGGGAGTTGGTGATTTTTTCACGGGCAATCAGGTACAAACTGTTGCTGAAGTCGATGGCAAACCTATTGTAGATGGCGCATTTCGTCAGGCTTATGAACGCCAACTGAATAACTACCGTGCCATGATGGGAAATCAATTTTCAAAAGAGCTTGTTGAGAAACTCGGTGTTAAAGAAGAGACCATCCAGACATTGATTAACCGAAAGCTGATGCTTAATGAAGCTGCTAAGATGGGCTTGACCGCACCGGAAGCAGCCCTTCTGGCAAGCCTGCATAGTGATCCGGCATTCCAGTCCGCCGATGGATTTGATGCCAACCGCTACAGAGTTCTGACTCGCAATATGGGATTCAGAACCACGCGCGACTATGAAGACGAGCAACGCCTGAACCTCATGGTTGATGCACTTCAACAGGCTGTTGTTGGCTCTGCTCAGGTCACTGACAACGATATCCGTGATAACTTCAATCGTGAATTTGAGCAGCGAGTTCTTTCTGCCATTATTGTCGATCCGGCAACGATGCTTAATAAGATTAAAATCGATGATGCCAAAGCCCGTGATTACTACGAAGCCAACCTGCAGAACTATCGCTCAGCACTAAAAGTGAAGCTGGTGGCTGTTGAAATATCACCAGCGATATTTGCCACCGAGATGGCCGTTGACAGTGCTGATGTAGAAGCAGCATACAATGAACGTAAAGCAGAATTCACCAAACCTGAACAGCGTCGTGCCAGCCATATACTTGTTCGCATGACTAATAACGCAGATGAATCAGCGCGTAGCGCCGCCTTTAAAAAAATCGAAGCCGCTAAAGCACGTCTGGTCGCCGGTGAAGATTTTGGCACTGTAGCCAAAGAGGTTTCCGATGATGTCACCTCTGGAAAGGGTGGTGACCTGGGTTTCTTCCCTCGTGGGGCCATGCTTCCTGAGTTTGATACTGCAGCTTTCAACCTCGCCAAAGGTGAAGTCAGTGATGTCATCGAAACACAGTTCGGCCTTCATATTATCCAGTTAAAAGAGATCAAAACTGCTGAAGAGACATCTCTGAAAAATGTCTACGATTCTCTGGCCGATGAGATCCGAAAGGAAAAATCTGGTGAAGAAGCCTATAAACTGTCACAGGATCTGGATGATGCCCTGGGCATGGAAGATTCTCTCGCTGCGGCTGCAGCAACATTGGATCTTACAGTTACCGAAATCGGTCCGCTCAGCGCTGGTGAAGCTCTAGGTGATTCTTTACTGGCAACCGATCCATCGCTTCGTGTCTCTGCTTTCTCTGTAATGCCCGGTGAAGCTGTGGCTATTCGGGAGCTGGATGACGGACGTTTTGTGGCCATTGAAGTTCTCAACCGCATTGAGCCTGGCACATTAAGCTTTGCTGATGCAGCTGCCGCAGTCTATGAAGATGCTCGAAACTCAGAGGCCAGAATTCAGGCAAAAACACTTGCTGAAGAGATTCTGTCCAAAGCTGGCAATACTACTATGGATCAGTTGGCACAGAGCTATGGGCAGCCAAAATATATATCCAAGAAGGTACGCAGCAACGGCGTTGGTGATGAATCAGGCTGGCTTACAACCAACATCCTTAATCAGGCATTTAAAATCGCCCGGGGATCTGCAATCACATCTCCAATAGAAGTATCACAAGGTTTTGCAGTGGTTCAGGTAAAAGAGATTGTTGCACCTGCCGAAAGCGAGTTTGAGGCCCAGAAAGAGTCCATGCGTCTTGAGGTGGAAAAAGGCAAGGGCGCCGTCCGTTTTGCACGCTGGATGGCAACCATTCGAGATAATCACGATATCACTGTTCACCGTAATATTCTCGAACGTTTCTAACAGTTCAAACAGGGACTTTCAAAAAAAACCGGGCTTTGAAGCCCGGTTTTTTTTGTTTCATCAATCACTTTAATGAATAGAAAATAGCTTCAATCCCACCATTTCATCATAACTGGTCTAATATCAAGGTATGCAACCTGCAAACAGTGCATATCGGGCCACATAAAATGGAAGGCAGAAAAAAACACGCCAGCTGGATGGATACCTTTCAGGACTATCCACCGCCACCGGGAATCTCCGAAAGCCTGGCTCATGAATACACCATCATTATCGACGATGTTCTCCACAGTTTATGGGAGCTGGGTCGTAATACTGTTCTCTGCTGGGCACCAAACGGGCAAGGCATGGCTCTGCTGGTCGCACCTCACTACCGCATTGCCGAAATGGTCGATATTCCAAACAGGAGCAGCAGTGATGCTCTGGACGAATCGCTAATCGAAAACGTCGTGTCCGGGTCCAAGCTGACAACACTTGAAAGTCTGGAACAAACAGCCAAAGCATTTGATATTGAGCCCCATTACATCAAACTTCCCTTCACACCGGGAGAAGGCCTATCACTTGAGCTTATCACGGCACTGGTCAGGCGTTTCAGCATCTCTCTGGTTAAGGACAGAGCTGTTGCACTGCTTGATATTGTTGGCTTCTCTCTTCTCTCGCCTCTGGAGCAGGTGACCCAGCTAAACAGCCTCTCCTATTCAGTAAATGCAGCACATAGCAAGCTTCTGGATCGTGAAATCAAAATCAACTTTGCCCGTACCACGACAGGTGATGGCTTTTATATATGGAGCCGCACCACCAATATCAGAGCCAATGTGGACCTCTACAAATTTCTCCACCTGATCCTCGCCGACAATGCCATTGCACAAGGAAAATCGACAGGCAGGACAACACCACTACTGCGGGCATGCCTGCATGTCGGTGCCCATTACGAGTACTATCAGGCTGTAAGCCTGAGCCCCACCACATTCAGCTACATTGTTGGTGATGTCACCATTGAACTCGCCCGCATGATTGAACGCTCCCTTCCATGTCAGGTTCTGATTGGTGATTTCGACGTTCCGATGCCCAATCCCCAAAATGGGGAAGTTGAGCGAATCAATACCATAGAGTTCATTAAGCGCACGAGAGATTCAATCGGACAACTTCACGGCATCGAACTATCCGGAGATGTCGTTGAGTCGATACAGTGCTATCTGACGGGCAGTGAACATGAAGATGGCAGCTTCGGTATCAATCGCTACCTGATCAGCGATAAACACGGACTGACACGCTATGTCTTTAACGCCAAAATCAATATCCATCGAAAAAATGAGCCACCACTCTATCTGGGCATTCAGGATTCGGAGATGAGTGCGTTTGAAGTCATGCAAGTTGATGATGTGACCAGCTAAGTTATAGGGCAATGACACATCAAGCCGTGGCCGGCCAACTTTTAAAGCCTAATAATCATTATGAATCCAGCCTAGCCCGGCTGCAGTAGAAAATGTATGTTTCGCAGCAATGAAAACAGTAACAGACAGCAGTGTTAGAAAAAGAAAAGCCGGAAATCGCACAATGACGATTCCCGGCCTTTTGTCTGGTGGAGCCAAGCGGGATCGAACCGCTGACCTCCACACTGCCAGTGTGGCGCTCTCCCAGCTGAGCTATGGCCCCGGAGCATTGAATCTCACGACTCTTTGCGGCCGCGAATACAGCCACGGGCACATAGCAGTGTCAACCTCATTCCGAGCCTGATCCGATGAAGCTGTTTCGACGCACACTCTCTGCCGATTGCTTAACCCCACCGGGCGTTTTCTCCCGTCTTGTTAATCGTGGCGACTGCTTCATGTTTGAGTCTGCCGAGGGCGGCGAACAGTGGGGGCGTTTCAGCATTCTGGGCATCAGCCCGGCATGCAGAGCAACCTCAAATGGCAACTCAACTCATCTACTTCATCGCGATGGCAGTGAAGAGACGGTTGCATGCGGCATTCTCGACTGGTTGCGTGACCATGTTCTCAATCAGGAATTTATCCCGGAAGATGACTTGCCATTTGCTGGCGGGGCCGTCGGTTATTTTGGTTATCAGATTGTATCTCAATTCGAAGATATCCCTGCCGACCTTCCTGACCCGGTTGGCGCGCCTGAATCCGCCTATCTACTGGTTGATCGCTTTATGGTGTTCGACAATCTGAAGGGAACCCTAACCTGCTGTGTACGCCTGCCTGAGAACGAGGCCGAAGAGGCTGCGAACGTTTTGGATCGTATGGAGGAAAGTCTCTATGAGGGTGAAATGGCACAGGTACTGAACCTGGATGCCGATACAACCCTGACCGAACCTCCTGTGGCTCAAACCACTCAGGCCGACTTTGAAGCAGCCGTTTCAAAGGCGCGTGAGTACATTCATGCCGGTGATATCTTCCAGGTGGTACTGAGCCAGCGTTTTTCTAAAAAGCTGAGCTGTGCACCGTTTGATGTCTATCGTGCGGTGCGTCATATCAATCCATCGCCCTATCTGTTTTACCTGCATATCGGCGATACGATTCTGGTCGGCTCATCTCCGGAAATTCTGGTTCGCCGGGAAATGCAGAGGGCTGTGGTTCGCCCGATTGCCGGCACCCGGCCTCGTGGCAAGACCACAGAAGAGGACAAAGCACTTGAAGAAGATCTGTTGCAGGATGCCAAAGAGCTGGCTGAGCACGTTATGCTTGTTGATCTTGGCCGCAATGATCTTGGCCGCGTTAGCAAATACGGCTCTGTAACCCTGACTGACTCCATGACCATTGAACGTTATTCGCATGTGATGCATATCGTCTCTCAGGTTGAAGGCGATCTGAGTGAAGATTCAGACAGTCTTGACCTGCTGGCCGCAACATTCCCGGCAGGAACTGTTTCCGGTGCACCCAAAGTACGTGCCATGGAGATCATCCACGAGCTAGAACCTGTCTCTCGAGGCCCGTATGCAGGCACAGTGGGTTATATTGGATTTGGTGGCCAGCGTATGGATACGGCTATCGCCATCAGAACTGCCGTAATCCATGGTGGAGAAATCCATATTCAGGCCGGTGCAGGCATTGTTGCCGATTCAGTACCGGAAAAAGAGCATATCGAGTGTGTAAACAAGGCAACTGCCATGTTCCGCGCCGTCGCGCTTGCTGAAGCCCAACAAGGTAGGGAATCATGATTCTCGTCATAGACAACTACGACTCATTCACCTTCAATCTGGTTCAATATCTGGGTGAGCTGAACGAAACACCGGAAGTATTCCGTAACGATCAGATCACACTGGACGAGATTGCAGATATGAACCCGGCCCGCATTCTCATTTCACCCGGCCCATGCACACCGCATGAGGCGGGCATTTCCAAAAGTGTTGTGGAACGCTTCTCAGGGCATATCCCCATTTTAGGTGTCTGCCTGGGACACCAGTCCATTGGAGAGGTATTCGGTGGCAATGTGATTCGTGCTCCGAGGCTCATGCACGGAAAGACCAGCCCGATTGAACATACAGGAAAAGGCATCTTTAAAGGCATCCCCTCCCCTTTTATTGCAACACGGTATCACTCCCTGATCGTTGAAGAACCTCTGCCTGATGCCCTTGTTCGCACGGCATGGACTGCTGAAGGAGAACTGATGGGCCTGCAGCATCGTGAACACCCCACCTATGGCGTTCAGTTCCATCCTGAGTCGATTCTAACCGAGCATGGACACCAGATGCTGAAAAACTTCCTGGAGGCCTCTCTATGAGCAGTAACCTGACCATCAATCCCATTCAACAGGCAATCTTTGACCTGCAGTCAGGTAATAACATCTCAGGCGAGCACTCCGAGCAGGTTTTCAATCTGATTATGCAGGGAGATGCTACGCAGGCCCAAATTGGCGCGCTTCTAATCGGGCTCTCCATTCGAGGTGAATCTGCCGAAGTGATCGCAGGTGCAGCACGTGCCATGCGTAGTGCTGCCACCCATATTCATCCAGCCTCAAAAGAACTGTTGGATACTTGCGGCACAGGCGGTGATGGTGCCAGTACATTTAACATATCCACCGCTGTCTCTATCGTAGTTGCTGCATGTGGCCAGGCCGTTGCCAAGCATGGTAACCGGGCCATGTCCTCAAAGTCCGGTGCTGCAGATGTTTTAGAGGCTCTGGGGGTCAGGTTAGATCTCTCTCCTGAGCAAGTTGCCAACTGCATTGATGAAGTAGGTATCGGATTCCTTTTTGCACCCAATCATCATCCAGCCATGCGTCATGCCGGGCCTGCACGTCGGGAGCTGGGAGTCAGAACTCTTTTTAATCTACTTGGCCCGCTGACCAATCCTGCTGCGGCCGAGTATCAACTGCTTGGTGTATACTCATCAGATAAGCTTGAACTGGTCTCTGACGCATTAAAGCAACTCGGAACCAAGCGCGCACTGGTTGTGCACGGGCGTGATGGACTGGATGAAATTACAACAACCGGCATTACTGATGCTTTTCTAGTTGAAGAGGGTCAGGATATTGAACCCTTTGAAATCGATCCTTCCGCATTCGGCATGCCCTTTGCCACGCCTGAAGCTCTACAAGGTGGCGATGCCACTTTCAACGCAGAGATCATCAAACATATCTTTGCAGGCCAAACCGGCGCAGCACGAGACATTGTTCTGCTTAACGCAGGTGCCGCCCTATGGGTCACCAAACGAGTTGGAAGCATTGGCGAAGGCATTGCATTGGCTGCTGAAACGATTGATTCAGGCAAAGTAGAGAAAACACTCGCTGCACTCGTTGCTTTTAGCCAGAAGGCCTCCACGGAAAACGCATGAGCTCAATCCCATCTGATTCATTTCCCTCTGTATCAATTTTATCCGAAATTGCTGCATATAAAAAAGAGTGGGTCGCGGCATGTAAAAAGAGAGTATCTGAACAGGATCTGCTGGAGCAATCCAAATCCTATTCACCCCTTGATTTCTCCGGTGCGTTAAGCAAACGAATAATCAATCATGAAAATGCTGTGATTGCAGAAGTTAAAAAGGCATCACCATCCAAAGGGATTATCCGTGAAGATTTTGATCCTGTCTGGATTGCAAAGTCTTATGAAACCGGAGGGGCTGTCTGCCTCTCTGTCCTGACTGATGTGAAGTATTTTCAGGGATCAGATGATTACGTACGGGCAATTCGCCAGGCGGTTGATATTCCGATCCTGCGCAAAGACTTTATCGTTGACCCTTATCAGCTTGTAGAAGCCCGTGCAATGGGCGCTGACTGCATCCTGATCATCCTTGCTATGATTGATGATGCTTTGGCTATGGAGCTGACCACAATCGCAAAAGAGTTAGGACTTTCTATTCTCCCGGAAGTTCATAATGCCGAAGAGCTTGATCGTGCACTTCTTCTGGATACAGAGATTTTAGGCATAAACAACCGCGACCTGCACACATTTAAAACCACTCTTCAGACTACTACTTCTCTTTTGAATAGAGTTCCAGAGGGTAAACAGGTCATCACTGAATCCGGAGTTTTTACCCATGATGATATTCAGTTAATGAATGAACATCAGGTCTATGGTTTTCTCATTGGGGAATCATTGATGCGACAGGATGATCCCGGACAAGCACTGCAACAGCTTATGCATTCCCAATAAAAAAAGCGCCTCAACAGGCGCTTTTTTTATTGATTAATATGCTGCTTTAAAGCCGCTCTTCCACTGCTGAGAAAAGTTCTGCACTCACCTTTCTTTTAATCTGACGGTTTACCCAGTGTTTATTCATAAATGCCTGGCCAACAGTACGGATTTCCAAACGGGCTTGAGTACCTTCGTCACTCTTCTGACGAAAAACCCGGACCACAAAACGCCAGCGTTCAGCAATTACAACATCGCCGGAACCAAACGGTGAGAAACCGCCAAAATTTGCGCTTCTTGTTTTTGAATTTTTTCGAATCCAATCGGTTGTGATAGTACCACTTGGTGAGTCAACACCCTGAACAGGAAGATCCAGAGCAGTCATAGCATCAACAACAGATGAGAAGACATGAGCAGCGTCTGCTTCGTACACCCTTGCATCCAATGCAACACTTTTTCCTGCAACTGCTTTTTTGTCAGCAGCACTCAAGCCTGCAACTGCTATTTTATCAGCGGCACCTGTGCTTACAGCACCAGTTGCAATCTGATCCGGCATAGGAACTTCAACATCTCCGCGCAGTGAAGGAGGAATATCCAACGCTTCACGTGAAGGTGCTGATGCGGAGGCTCCGCCAACGCCTGTTCTTGCATAGTCAGGTTTATCATCTTCATGCCACGTCACAAGTGCGGGCATACCTGCACAGGAAGAAATCAATAGGGTTACAGCAATAAGTAGTAGGGTGGATAAGGTTTTTCTCATAGCGCGGCATTCAAGCGGGGAATCGGCTTCGGGTCAATGGAATATCACACTATTTTTAATCTTTTGTAGCAACAAAAAAAAGAGGCTGCCATGGGCAGCCTCTTTTTAAGATTGAATTAGAACAGGTTACTCTTCTGATACCTCTTCTTTTTCTCCGGCAGAAATCTTGTCTACCAGCTCAATAATCGCCATCGGTGCAGCATCACCAGCTCTGAAGCGAGTCTTGATAATGCGTGTATAACCACCTGTGCGTTCAGCGAATACAGGTGCCACATCATTGAAAAGAACATCAACAATCGGGCGATGACGAAGTTTAGCCAATGCCTGACGACGAGAGTGCAAATCGCCTGCCTTACCCAATGAAATTAGCTTTTCAACGTATGGACGAACAGCACGGGCTTTAGCCTGTGTGGTTTCAATACGACCGTGAGTTAACAATGCTGTTGCAAGGTTAGCCATTACTGCACGGCGGTGTCCGGTTGGTAGTCCTAGAGAACCACGATGTTTACGATGTCTCATCGTCTGATACCTCTTTAATCCTTAGCTTCTGTGGATTCGTCAGCAGGCCAGCCTTCCAGCTTCATACCCAGGCTCAAACCCATGTTTTCAAGTACTTCTTTAATCTCAGTCAGTGATTTGCGTCCAAAGTTCGGAGTACGCAGCATCTCCTGTTCAGTACGCTGAACAAGATCACCAACACGGAAGATATCATCACTCTTCAGGCAGTTCATCGAACGGACTGAGAGGTCAAGATGATCAATCGGCTGGGCCAGAACATCCGCGATACCAACGTCGTCGGAATCCTCTGCAACTTCATCTTCAAGCGCATTGAAGTCAGCAAAGACAACAAGCTGATCCTGAATAATCTGAGCTGCGGCGCCAATAGCCTCTTCCGGAGAGATCGAACCATTGGTCTCGATCTCCATAATCAGTTTATCATAGTTGGTCTTCTGGCTTACACGTGCATTCTCAACACGGGTTGCCACGCGACGAATCGGTGAATAGAGAGCATCGACAAGCAGGAAACCTACAGGACGATCATCAGACTCACGTTCCTGAGCCGGATCATAACCACGGCCTTTTTCAACAACCGCTTCAAATTTTAGCGTAGCATCTTCATTCAAATGAGCCAGAATCATCTCCGGGTTCATGACTGAAATACCTGCCGGGCACTGAATATCTCCAGCTGTTACTACTGCCGGGCCTTTGGCATCCAGAGTAATGGATGAGGCATCATCAATGTCCATAGCCAGATCAAGCTCTTTCAGTGACAGGATAATATCCATCACATCTTCGCGAACACCTTTAACGGTATCATATTCATGAGTCACACCATCAAACTTGACAGAGGTTACCGCTCCGCCAGGAAGAGATGAGAGAAGCATGCGACGAAGGCTATTGCCGATAGTCGTGCCATAACCACGTTCAAGTGGTTCAAAGCTAATCTTTGCTGTGCGACCGGGTACGATTTCTTCAACCGTGATCGAACGTGGTTTAATCAGATCCATACTTGTGTCCTCAACGATTACTTGGAGTACAATTCTACGATCAGCTGTTCACGGATACCCGGATCAAGCTGTTCGCGTACAGGCAGTTCACGATAGGTCGCCTGTTTTGTTGTCAAATCAACATCAAGCCACTCTGCAGTGCCGCGCTGTGATGCAGCTTCAAGAGATGCAGAAACACGCAGGTGCTCTGTAGCCTTCTCATTGATAGCAATGCTGGAGCCAACCGGAACCTGATAAGAAGGAATGTTCATCCATTTACCATTTACAGTGATGTGGTTATGACGAACCAGCTGACGAGCTTCAGTACGTGATGATGCCAGGCCCATACGATAAACGATGTTATCCAGACGTGATTCCAACAGGCAAAGCAGGTTCAAGCCGGTAACACCAGGCATGCGATCCGCTTCTTTATAATAAGCAAGGAACTTCTTTTCCTGCAGACCATAAATACGTTTAACTTTCTGCTTTTCACGCAGCTGTATTCCATAATCGGAAACTTTCTGACGACGGCTCTGGCCGTGCATACCCGGAGCATACGGACGACGCTCAATCGGACACTTATCAGAATAGCACTTTCCACCCTTCAGGTGGAGCTTCTCGCCTTCACGGCGACATAGACGGCATTTAGCCTCGAGATAACGAGCCATTGTCTAAAACTCCTAAACGCGGCGCCGTTTTGGAGGACGGCAGCCATTATGCGGGATTGGGGTAACATCACGAATTGAAACAACGTTAAGACCTACTGCAGCAATCGCACGCAGAGCGGACTCACGACCTGAACCAGGCCCTTTAACCAGTACGGAGACATTCTTGACTCCATGATCCATCGCTTTGCGTGCAGCTTCTTCAGCAGCAACCTGCGCAGCAAATGGAGTGCTCTTACGTGAACCACGGAAACCTGCAGCTCCACTGGTTGCCCAGCTGATTGCGTTACCTGATTCATCGGTAAAAGTAATAATTGTGTTATTAAAAGACGCCTTTACATGAGCCACTGCGTTAGCAATGTTCTTGCGTGTGCGTTTTTTAGTTGTTTTAGGTGCAGCCATTCTACTTCCTCAAACCTTATTTCTTCTTGCCAGCAACAGTGCGGCGAGGACCTTTCACTGTACGGGCATTAGTTTTACTACGCTGACCACGAACTGGAAGGCCTTTACGATGACGCAGGCCACGATAGCAGCCAAGGTCTGTCAGACGTTTGACATTCATGGTTACTTCACGGCGCATGTCGCCTTCAACAGTATAATCCGCATTAATAATATCACGGATAGTATCAACCTCAGCTTCACTGAGATCTTTGACGCGAGCGTCTTCGCTTACCTTGGCCTTAGCCAGGATATCACGGGAATTAGTCCGACCAATACCAAAAATATAGGTCAAAGAAATTATAACGCGCTTATGCGTCGGAATATTTACACCGGCAATACGTGCCACTTAAGCCTCCTTATCAAGCAGTGAGCCAGGTTAACCCTGACGCTGCTTATGACGTGGATTTTCGCACAGAATGCGAACCACGCCTTTGCGTCGGATAACCCGACACTTATTACACATTTTCTTAACTGACGCACGGACCTTCACAGATCTACCCCCGTCGTTTCTTTACTGGCAGACAAACCAGTCTGCCGATCTATACCTAACAACAAGCCGAAGCTCATTTCTCGCGGTAACTGATACGTCCACGCGAAAGGTCATAAGGAGATATTTCAACTGTCACCTTATCACCGGGCAAAATACGAATATAAAACTTCCGCATCTTGCCTGAAATTGTACATAGCACTTCATGATCGTTTTCAAGCTTCACCTTGAACATTGCATTGGGAAGCTTTTCAACCACTTCACCCGACATCTCAATAATATCTTCTTTTGCCATGTTCTAGTTCTTAACCGCCTTCATCAACGCCTCACAAACTGCGTCCATCTCCCCTGATGCATCCAACCTTCTGAACGCCGGAAAAGCCTTGTAATACTCAAGTAACGGCTTTGTCTGCTCACCGTAGACTTCAAGGCGCTGGCTTATCACCTCTTCCTTGTCATCGTCTCTCTGGTAGAGCTCTCCATCACATCGATCGCAACGCCCTTCTTCGCGGGGGGGCGAATAATGCCGATGAAATCCAAAACCGCAAGCCCTGCATATCAATCTGCCAGTCAGACGCGTCAGAAGCATATCTTCCGGGGCATCCATAAAGACGACACGATCAATGGTTTTACCATGTTTCTCAAGCATTAGCGCCAAAGCTTCAGCCTGTGAAACATTGCGCGGAAACCCATCAAGCAGGAATCCACCCGCCACTTCAGGGTCCATAATACGTACTTCAATCATGCCGATGACCAGTTCATCAGGAACCAGTTTGCCGGCATCCATAAACTCTTTGGCTTTCAAACCAAGCTCTGTGCCCTCTTTAACAGCGGCGCGGAGAATATCACCCATCGCAAAATGCGTAATGCCTAACTCACGAACCAGATTATCACTCTGTGTGCCTTTCCCGACACCAGGCGGACCAAACAGAACAATATTCATTAACGGCTGGTTTTCAGGCGCGCCTGTTTCATCAGGCCTTCATACTGATGGCTCATCAGATGAGACTGAATCTGACTCATGGTATCCATGGTCACGACCACGATAATCAGCAAGCTGGTTCCGCCAAAGTAGAAGGGAACAGACAACTCACTAATCAAATACTCAGGCAACAGACATACAAGTGCTACATATGCGGCGCCTACAACTGTAATTCGAGTTAACACTGAATCAATGTACTCAGCAGTTTTCTGACCCGGACGAATACCCGGAATAAAACCACCATTCTTCTTCAAATTATCCGCAGTATCCTTCGGATTAAAAACGATTGCGGTATAGAAGAAGCAGAAAAACACAATCAACGCAGTAAACATCGCCATGTAGAGCCACTGCCCTGGTGAAAGAATCGCAGAGATATCACCCAACCAGCCAAAGCCTTCCTGACCTTTGGTAAACTGTGCAAATGTTGCAGGCAGAAGAATCAGGGACGAGGCAAAGATCGGTGGAATCACACCCGCTGTATTGACCTTCAATGGCAGGAATGATGCCTTGCCACCATACAGACGGTTACCCACCTGACGTTTGGCATACTGAATAGGAATGCGGCGCTGTGCACGCTCAAACCAGACCACCATGCCAGTAACCAGAACCGCCATGGCAAAAAGACCAAGTACTGTAAAGGCTGTAAACTCACCCGTACGTGCCAACTCCAGAGTACCGCCAATGGCGGCAGGAAGACCTGCAACAATACCTGCGAAAATGATCATGGAGATACCATTACCGATGCCACGCTCGGTGATCTGCTCACCCACCCACATCAGAAACACAGTACCGGCAACAAGTGTAATCACAGTAATAGCACGGAATTCAAAGCCCGGATCAATGACAACCGACTGGCCGGAAACAGAGAAGGACTCAAGACCAATCGACATACCGATTCCCTGGAAGAATGCCAGGAACACGGTGCCATAACGGGTATATTGGGTAATTTTACGACGCCCGGATTCACCCTCTTTCTTCAACTGTTCAAGCTTGGGAGAGACAACCGTCATCAACTGCAAAATAATTGCGGCTGAAATGTAAGGCATAATACCCAAAGCAAAAATAGTCAGACGGGAGAGTGCTCCACCTGAGAACATATCAAACATTCCCAGTAGACTTCCCTGAGCCTGGCTGAAAAATTGAGCCAGAACAGCGCCATCAATTCCGGGAACAGGAATATGTGCACCCAGACGATAAACGATCAGCATTGCCAATGTAAAAAGAATCCGGCTCTTCAGCTCTGGAATCTTTCCAATATTCCCCAATCCCCCTAGCTGACCTTGCGCCATCTTATTCGGCCTCG
Source organism: Mariprofundaceae bacterium (assembly GCA_040326115.1). Classification (GTDB taxonomy): domain Bacteria; phylum Pseudomonadota; class Zetaproteobacteria; order Mariprofundales; family Mariprofundaceae; genus WSZY01. Next base: position 21,543 of record JBEQLD010000013.1, read on the forward strand.
GTCAGAGCCAGAGAGCCACCAGCGGCTTCAAGCTTGGCTTTCGCTGATGCTGATGCAGCAGATACTGACAGAGAGATCTTCTTGGAAAGTTCACCTGTAGCAAGCAATTTGATCGGATCAACTGCGTTACGCACAAGACCTGCTTCAAATAGTTTAGCAGCATCAACTTTGCTTCCAGCTCTGAACTTATCAAGCTGACCAATATTGATGATCTGGAACTCTTTTCTTGAAAGCGGAGTAAAACCACGCTTTGGAACACGACGAATCAAAGGCATCTGACCGCCTTCAAAACCGCGCATAAGCTTTCCGCCTGAACGAGACTTCTGACCTTTATGGCCACGTCCGCCAGTCTTACCATGGCCTGTAGCAATACCACAACCCAAACGCTTACGATCCTTACGAGAACCGCTTGTTGACTGAATATCATTAAGTTTCATGAATTCTCTCCCGCCTTATTCCGCATCTTCGATGCGTACGAGGTGACGTACCTTGTTCACCATGCCGCGTACGGATGGTGTATCTTCCAGTTCAACCGTCTGATGCATACGACGGAAGCCTAGACCTGTCAGGGTCGCCTTCTGATCTTTAGAGTAGCCGATGCCACTCTTGATCTGACGAACACGGATAACACTTTTCTTGGCCATGTCCCTTTGCTCCTACTTAAACTCTAATGTTTTTAAAATCAGGCAGCTTTACCGCGACGAGCGGCAATCTGTTCCGGACTTTCTAACTCTTTCAGGCCATTAAATGTTGCCCGAACTACATTGATTGGGTTACGAGAACCCTGACTCTTGGTCAGAATATCTTTAACGCCAGCCGCTTCCAGCACTGCACGTACTGCAGCACAGGCAATTACACCGGTACCTTCACTTGCAGGCTTCATCAAAATACGGGACGCATCCTGACGACCTGTAACTTGATAATGAATAGTTCCCTCGTTACGCGGAACAAAGATCATTGTCTTACGAGCAATCTCATTTGCCTTACGGATAGCTTCAGGAACCTCTTTAGCCTTGGCATGGCCAAAACCAACATGTCCATTACCATCTCCAACAACCATCAGGGCAGTAAAGCCCATGCGGCGTCCACCGGCAGTCGCAGTAGAGATACGGTTAATAGTTACCAGTTTCTCTGTTAGTTCCAACTCTTCAGCATTGATCATGGAATATACTCCTAGAACTTCAATCCGGCAGTGCGTGCGCCTTCTGCCAGAGCTTTTACACGACCGTGGTATGAAAAAGAACCACGATCAAAAGAGACTTCATTAATGCCAGCCTTGGATGCACGATCACCAAGCAGCTTGCCAACTGCTTCCGCAGATTCACGATTTCCGCCGCCAGCAATCTCTTTATCGAGACTGGATGCAGCTGCCAGGGTTTTACCCGCGGCATCATCGATGATCTGGGCATAGATGTGACGAGCTGAACGGAAAACGCTCAGACGCAAACGGCCAGTTGATTTTACTCGTGAGCGAACACGACGCGAACGTCGGATTGCTGCACTATTTTCGTAACGCTTTGCAGACATCTAATGTATCTCCTGCTTAAACTTTTTAAGAACTGCACTAATTCCGAAGAATTAGGCCTTCTTACCTTCCTTCATTGGAACATACTCACCAACATAACGAACGCCCTTACCTTTATAAGGCTCAGGTGGACGATAAGCACGGATCTCAGCAGCTACCTGCCCGACCTTCTGCTTATCAAAACCGCTGATGGTGATATTGCTTTTTTCAACAACTGCATCAACGCCTTCCGGAATTTCATATACAACCGGATGCGAGAAGCCAAGTGACAGATTCAGTTTCTTACCCTGAGCCTGTGCACGATAACCAACACCGCGTAGCTCAAGAACTTTCTTGAATCCTTCACTCACACCGATGATGTTGTTAGCCAACAGTGCACGGCAGAGGCCAAAGTTGCCTTTCATTTTCTTGCTGCCCAGATCTGCACAGGCCAGCTGAAGAACAGCCCCCTCCTGTGAGAGCGAAATACCATCAAAAAGAGGAGATGTCATTTCACCTTTAGAGCCTTTAACGATTACGCTTTCAGCATCAAATTTAACTTCAACGCCGGAAGGTACAGTAATAGGTTGTTTACCAATTCGAGACATAGTGTGTTACCTCAAAATACCGTACAAAGCACTTCGCCGCCAATCTTGGCTGCACGTGCTTTTTTATCGGTCATAATTCCCTGTGAAGTGCTTACTACGGCAACGCCGTAACCACGGCGAACGCGAGGAAGCTCTTCAGCACCTGAATAAACACGACGACCAGGCTTGGAAACACGCTTGATCTCACGGATCACAGGTGCACCTTCATCATCATAACGAAGTGTCATACGCAAAAAACGATGACCTTTGTGGTTATATGCTTTTACAGCAGTGATATAACCCTCTTCTTTCAGAATCTCAGCCATAGAAAGCAATGTTTTGCTTGCAGGCATCTCTATTTTTTCAATACCGGCTGTCTGCGCATTACGAATGCGAGTCAGCATGTCGGCAATTCTATCCATCATCATAAGAACTTATCTCCTACCCGTTTCCAATTACCAGCTAGATTTGATCATGCCCGGAATCTCACCGGCCAGGGCATGTTTACGCAGACAGATACGGCACATGCCGAACTTCCGGTAAACGGAATGCGGACGTCCACATAGCTGACAGCGCGTATATGCACGAACTTTAAACTTTGGTTTGCGATTGCACTTTGCAATCAGAGCCTTAGTCGCCATTTCAAGCTCCTCTTATTTACGGAACGGCATGCTGAATTGCTTCAACAGTGCGCGTCCTTCATCGTTATTATTGGCTGTGGTACAGATAGTGATATCCATGCCGCGAACCTTATCTACTTTATCATAATCAATTTCAGGGAAAATGATCTGCTCTTTAACACCGAGAGTGAAATTACCACGGCCATCAAATGATTTAGGGCTAACGCCTCTAAAGTCACGAATACGAGGCAGTGCGATATTCACCAGACGATCCAGGAACTCCCACATCTGCTCACCGCGCAGAGTCACACTACAACCCACAATCATGCCATCACGAAGTTTGAAGTTCGCAATCGATTTGCGTGAACGGGTCATGACCGGCTTCTGACCAGCAATTGCAGTCATATCAGCCAGAGCACCGTCAATCTCTTTACGATTCTGAGACGCTTCACCCACGCCCATGTTGATCACAATCTTGCTAACGGTCGGAACCTGCATTTGATTGCCATAGCCAAACTCTTTCACAAGAGCGGGCACAACGCGTGCTTTATAATCTTCTTTCAAACGTGCCATTACATCAGCTCCTAACGATCCAGCACTTCACCGCATTTGCGGCAGGTGCGAACCTTGCGTCCATCTTCAAGTTCTTTTGCGCCAAGACGTACACCGCCATCACAATTCGAGCAGTAGTACTGCACGTTGGAAATTGCGATAGGTGCCTCTTTCTCAATAATGCCGCCGGCACTATCCTGAGTCTGGCGTGTATGACGCTTGATCATGTTAATCTTGTTAACCAGTACGCGGTTATCAGCAGCGATTACACGAATCACTTTGCCACGCGCGCCCTTGTCACGGCCTGCGATCACAACCACCTCATCATCACGGCGGATTCGGGACTTGATATTTGTCGCCATCTTTTGCCTCACCTTCTCTTAACTACAGAACTTCTGGAGCTAGAGAAATAATTTTCATATAACCCTTATTACGCAACTCACGTGTTACAGGGCCAAAAATACGGGTACCAATCGGTTCGTTTGCCTTGGTCAACAGTACAGCTGCATTTTCGTCAAAACGGATAGAGCTACCATCTTTACGACGGAACTCTTTAGCAGTACGAACAACAACAGCGCGCTGTACTTCACCCTTCTTCACTTTGCCGCCTGGTGCTGCATCTTTCACAGCCACAACGATAATATCACCAACACTCGCATAACGACGCTTGGATCCACCAAGCACCTTAATGCAGGTAACTTTACGAGCGCCTGAGTTATCAGCTACTTCTAAAACACTTTCAGTCTGAATCATCGTCTATACCTCGCTTACAGCTGCTCAGCACGAGTCAGAACTGATTCCATCACCCAACGCTTTCTGCGTGAAATAGGTTTGGATTCAACAATACGAACGGTATCGCCAATATTGCAGGTGTTCTCAGCATCGTGTGCCATATATTTTTTATGTGAACGAATAGTCTTGCGATAGCGAGGGTGTAGAAACTTACGCTCCACCTGAACAACAACGGTCATTTCACCTTTGTTACTCACAACCACGCCTTCAAGGCGACGCTTATTACTTGTTTCAGACATCATCTAACCCCTTAACCGCGCTCAGTAAGAATTGTTTTAATACAAGCGATTTCACGCTGTACCTGGCCAACACGAGCTGTGTTGGTCAACTGCATGGTGGCTTTCTGGAAGCGTAGCTTCATGCCTTCTGCAGCCAATTCATTCATGCGCTCTTTCAGATCTGCATCTGAAATTTCACGCAACTCTTTTGCCTTCTTCATATCGCTCATCGTCCAACTCCACGAACAACAATCTTGGTACGGATCGGAAGCTTGGCTGCAGCACGAGTCAGTGCTTCGCGTGCCAATGTTTCATCAACACCATCCATTTCATAAAGGATACGGCCAGCCTTCACAGCTGCCACCCAGTATTCCGGAGAGCCTTTACCTTTACCCATACGCACTTCAGCAGGCTTCTTGGATACAGGCAGATCAGGAAACATACGAATCCATACACGGCCCTGTCGTTTAATATGACGAGTCATAGTAATACGAGCTGCTTCAATCTGACGCGCAGTAATACGGCCAGGTTCCATTGCCTTCAGGCCAAAGCCACCAAAGTTCAGGCTGGCACCGCGTTCGCTCTTACCACGAATACGCTGCAGCTCTTTATGATGCTTGCGCCATTTAATTTTTTTAGGTTGCAACATAATCTACAAGCCTCTTTACGCTTCAGTCTCAGTGGTATTGCCAAGCTTTTCACCATTGAAAACCCAGACTTTAATACCAATAATTCCATAAGTGGTCTTTGCTTCTGCAAAGCCATAATCAATGTCCGCACGCATAGTGTGCAGAGGAACACGTCCTTCACGGTATCCTTCGATACGCGCAATATCAGCTCCACCCAAACGGCCTGAACACTGAACTTTAATGCCCTTGGCGCCCATGCGCATCGCACCCTGCATTGCACGCTTCATCGCACGACGGAAAGCAATACGACGCTCAAGCTGGAATGCAATGTTTTCAGCAACAAGCTGAGCTTCAGCTTCAGGACGACGAATCTCTACAATATAAACATCCACCTGCAGACCAAACTCTTTAGCCAGGTCGCGGCGTAGCGCTTCAATTTCAGAGCCCTTCTTACCAATCACAACGCCCGGACGAGCTGTGTGAACAGTAACTTTTACCTTATCAGCAGGACGCTCAATAACAATTCTGGAGATACCGGCATGTTTCAGACGTGCCTTTACATAGCGGCGCATACGAATATCTGTACGCAGCTGCTCACCAAAATTCTTTTCTGCGTACCATACTGATTCCCAGCCGCGGGTAATGCCGACGCGGAAACCAATTGGATTAACCTTTTGTCCCATCTAAAAGCTCCTTTAGCCGCGCTCAGCCACAGCCACAGTAATGTGACTACGACGGCGGAAGCGTTGACGCATTTTGCCCATGCCTTTCGGACGGTAGCGTTTCAATGTTGCAC
>JBEQLD010000140.1:0-3315 GCA_040326115.1 Mariprofundaceae bacterium
AAATGTTTCTGATTGGACAAGCGCCGGCAACAGAGAAGAGCTACAGAATCTCATGCGCGAAAAGATGGAAGTTGTTCCGGGTATTCTGAACTCCTTTACTCAGCCAATTGCCATGCGTGTTGATGAGTTGTTATCAGGCGTCAAAGCAGCGTTGGCCATCAAGCTTTTTGGTCCTGATCTGAAAGTGCTAGCGCAAAAGGGTAGAGAAATCGAAATAGTCGCAAAAAGTGTTGAAGGCACTCGCGATGTGGAGATGGAGCAAATTGAAGGGGAAGCACAATTGGTGATTCGCCCTGATCGTAGCAAGTTGGATCGTTTCGGTATCCCCGTGGATGATGTGATGACGCTTGTCGCTGATGCCATTGGTGGCGCATCTGCTGGACAAGTGATTTCAGGTAACGAACGTTTTAATATTTATGTACGATTGGCGAAGGATTACCGCAATAATATCGAAGCTATTGGCAGCCTGATATTGCAATCCCCTGATGGTGCATGGGTTCGCCTCGAAGATGTGGCATCAATTGGCGTGGAGCAAGGCCCACCCATGATTAAGCGTGATGATGTGCAACGCCGTGTAGTCATTCAGAGCAATATTGAAGGGCGCGACATGGGCAGCATTGTGTCTGAACTCGATCAACGCATCCAAAGTGAAGTCAATTTGCCGCCAGGCTATACGGTGGTGTTTGGCGGTCAGTTTGAGAATCAGCAACGGGCACAGGCCAAACTGATGGTGGTTGTTCCGCTATCACTGCTGATGATTTTCCTACTGCTTTATTTCGCATTTCATTCGATTGGGCAGGCAGCACTAATTATGCTCAATGTACCAATGGCATTGATTGGTGGCATTTTGGCTTTGTTAGTATCGGGACAGTATCTGTCTGTGCCATCCAGCATTGGCTTCATTGCTCTGTTTGGTGTGGCGGTGCTCAATGGAGTGGTTCTGGTTGATGCGATTAACCGACACTTAGGAGACAGCCAAGACATCAATGAAGCTATTCGCAATGGTGCCGAGAGCCGGCTAAGACCTGTGTTGATGACCGCCATGATCGCAGCCCTTGGACTTATTCCATTACTCTTGGCTACAGGCATTGGCTCTGAAATTCAACGCCCTTTGGCCACCGTGGTGGTTGGAGGACTTGTCTCTTCTACTCTGCTGACACTATTCGTTTTACCATGTCTTTATGAGCGCTTCAGTGGAAGCAAAGCCTCTGCGAATAGAGGGGAATGATATGAATTTCCGAATGTCCGCTTTTGGCCGAAAGCGGACATTCAGAACCAGCCGCTCTCTTTGAATGATAATACCTCTTTTCCGGCAATCAGGAAGTGATCGAGCACCTTGATATCCAGTGGTGTACAGGCTTCGGACATACGATGGGTCAGGTTGATATCCTCATCACTTGCCCGCGGTGTGCCGCCCGGATGATTATGGAAAAGAATCAGGCCCTTGGCATCAAGCTCCAAAGCACGCTTCATCAGATTGCGCGGATAGACCGCTGCTCGATCAACCGTTCCTTCAAACAGAATCTGTGTGGCCACATGTCTGTTTTGCTGATCCATAAAGATAGCACCAAAACACTCCATGCCTCGCCCCTGCACCAGAAGACGCAGATGTGCTTTTACTTTCTCCGGCCGATCAAACACTGATTTTCCGGGGAGGTCTGAAGCCAGGTATCGCACCTCCACCTGCCGAACCAGTGTTAAAAACACCGCTCCTTTTTCACCCAATCCCTCAATCTGTTTCAACTCAGCCAGTGGCGCATCAAACACACCAGCCAGCGTTCCGAACATTTTGAGCAGCTGTTTGGCAATCGGTTTTACATCAACGCGCGGGATGGCGTAGGTCAGTAACAGCTCGATAATTTCATACTCATGAAATCCATCAAACCCGTTCTGTGCAAACCTTTCCCTTAATCTATCCCTGTGGCCCGCAGTGTGATTTACCATGCACTACCCCCTTCCAAGCAGACTCCCTCTCCTGATTTATGTAAGCGTATTAGTTCCAAAACGTCAAATTCATGTGGCTTCCCAAGGCCATCATGGATAGAAAGAGACAGAACAAAACTGCGTAAAAAGGACTACACTTATTACATGAGAATTCTTCGACGCCAATTAATGGATCTCCTTGATGAGGCCAGACGCCAGCAGGGCATAAAAGAACTTCCAATACGGCTGCAGTCCGCACTGTTACATGACTCACTTAAACTACTACCGCACCCGGACAGTCCGGCCAGCAAAAAACGTATCGACCTTCGTTTTCGCACGGTCAGCCACGGCGCCATTCATCGTCATCTGCTGACCATCCGCTGCCCTGATCAACCCTTCTATCTTGATGCCATCAAAGGCTATCTGCTGCGCAGTAACATTCAGCCTATCAGCCAGCAGACCATGGTGGCTGCCCTGAAGTGTGATGATGAACTATGTGACATCTATCTTCGCCATCCGGATCAACAATCCGATGATAACTTCATGTTTATTACCCTTCATCTCTCGGCCACGCTTGTTCCGGACTGCACGGTTATCTATCAGGATATCGGTGCCATACTCCGTACTGTAGATCTCTCTGTGTGTGATTTTGAACAGATGCGGGAGAAGCTCTCCTCCATGACAGAGAAGCTCAGAGATGAGTACCGTCCCTGTGCAGATCTTCTCGAGTGGATGAATCAGGGTAACTATCTCTTTTTCGGGCTGCAGGTTGATCGCACCCGTCTTGGATTGCTACGTGATCACCGTGCCATGGAGCGAATCGCTCCCGGCCTTAATAAGGAAATCAAAGCTGTTGAACCACCCACCGCCCCCGGCATTGAGTGGCTGCATCTGGCTGCATGTCAGCACTATCTCTACAGCGCTGCCAATGTGAAGGCGATGCGAATCAGCTGGCATGATGATAAAGAGACTCTCAAACATGCCATTCTGATCGGACACTTTTCCCGAAGTGCCAGACATGCAAATGCGAGTCAGGTTCCATGCCTGAAACAGCACTGGCAGGCTCTGCAGAAACAATCAATTCTACAGCACTCAACATTCTATCGGCGTGAAGTCAGAACGCTCTATGACAGGCTTCCTAAACCGTTGCTCTACTCCATTCCGGCTGAGCAGTGGCTAACACCGCTGAAAAGTATTGTTGACCTGACAACACCCACCCAGACATCTACATCCCATCTGAAACCAGCCACGGGAAATCTTGATTATCTATTCATTGCCATGCCTTCGAATAGATTCGGTCCGAATATCCTGAAGCATATTGAGTCAAAAGTTCGAGAGCATCATATCACCCTCCACGGCTCCGAATCATTTGGTATCGGCCCCTATCGCATC
>JBEQLD010000141.1:0-3269 GCA_040326115.1 Mariprofundaceae bacterium
TGTTTGAGGTGGTGCGTCAGCGCAGCTGAATAATCGCGGTTGAAGAGTCAGGCGGCTTCAGGCTGCTTTTCGTCAACCGTTTGGAATGACTGGCCACAGTAATGGCAGTTGCCTTTACCATTGCTAAGTTTGATGTAGACCAGTGGATGTTGCCCATTATCGGAGCAGGAAACGATCTCTTCTGTTACTTTGATTGTATCTGAAGCCATGTGTATCTCCCCTTTCAAGCCCTTAAAAAAGGCGCGAATTGTGTAAGGTTATTGGCTTGTGTCAAGTTTTTGAGTGTTTTTAGTGAGGTTGGGAGGTGAAATGAACGCGACTGATTATGTTTTGATTGAAGGTCTGGAAGTTCGAACAGTCATTGGGATTTATGACTGGGAGCGTGATATTCGGCAGAGCGTCCGTCTTGATTTGAAGATGGCGTGGGACATTTCCAAAGCAGCTCAAAGCGATGATATTTCTGATGCGCTGGACTATAAATCTGTCTCCAAACGGCTGATATCCTATGTTGAAGAGTCGAGTTTCGGTCTGATTGAGTCACTGGCGGAGGAGTGTGCAAAGATTGTGCTCACTGAGTTCAATGTTCCATGGCTGAGATTGAAGATGTCCAAACCGGGTGCTGTTCGCGGCTCTGAAAATGTTGCAGTGCTGATTGAACGTGGGGAGCGGGGATAATGCCATCAGCTCTGGTAGGGATGGGATCAAACATCTCTCCTGAACAGCATTTGGCCGATGCGGCAGCAGAGATTAAAAAACGGTTTTCAGATGTTAAGTTTTCTGGTGTCTATCAATCCAAAGCCGTCGGTATGGATGGGGATGACTTTCTCAATGCCTGTTGTCTGATTGGCAATGTTCCTGATCGCGAGGAACTTATTGGCTGGTTTAAATCGCTGGAAGATGAGCACGGTCGTGACCGTTCGGAAGGCTCATGGAAACCGAGAACACTGGATCTCGATCTGCTTATGTTTGATGGCAAGGTGCTTGATGATGATCTTTACCGCTATCCGCATGTCTATGTACCCGCTTCTGAACTGGTGGATGTTGAGCTGCCTGCCCTTGAAAACAGTGTGGTTTTAAAAATCGAACTTAGCTTGTAAAACAGATTCGGAGGTTTAAACTTCCGACTCCTTGCAGCAGGTAGCTGCTGTTTTAATTTTAATGAGAATTCTAGTACATCCGGGGAGATGAAATGCGCATCGCGGTTCCTGCCGAAACCATTACCAACGAAACCAGAGTGGCAGCCACACCTGAAACAGTAAAAAAATATATTGCTGCCGGCTGCGAAGTTATTGTCCAGAAGGGTGCGGGTGAAGCCTCCAATATCCCCGATAGAATGTTTATTGATGCAGGCGCGACGGTTGCTGACTCGTTTTCTGATACTTGCAAATCTGCAGCGCTGGTTCTGAAAGTTCGTGCCCCATCCAAAGATGAAATAGGCCAGCTTGAGAAGAACACTGCGGTTGCTGCACTCTTCTCACCATTCACCAATCCACTGCTTCACGACTACAACACTGCAGGGCTTACATGCTTCTCTATGGAGATGGTTCCACGTATTTCACGGGCTCAGAGCATGGATGTGCTCTCATCTCAGGCCAATGTGGCAGGTTATAAGGCGGTGCTGCTGGCGCTGGAACACTATCGCTCGTTCATGCCGATGTTGATGACGGCTGCGGGTACGGTGCAGCCGGCCAAGGTGCTGGTGATGGGTGCAGGTGTGGCAGGGCTTCAGGCGATTGCGACAGCACGCAGGCTGGGAGCGGTGGTAGAGGCATTTGATGTGCGTCCGGCTGCCAAAGAACAGGTTGAGAGTCTGGGAGCCAAGTTTGTAGAGGTTCCGAGTGAAGAGGATGCAGAGGACTCAGGCGGCTATGCCAAAGAGATGTCTGATGAATACAAGCAGAAGCAGGCGGAGCTGATTCATCAGCACGCAGTGGCTGCAGATATTATTATTACCACGGCACTGATTCCGGGCCGTCCGGCTCCGGTATTGATTACCGAAGAGGCGGTTGGTGCGATGAAGCCGGGCTCGGTGATTGTTGATATGGCAGTTGAGATGGGTGGTAACTGCCCGTTATCCGAGTTGGATTCGGTATGGCAGAAAGATGGCGTGACGCTGGTTGGTATCAGCAATATACCTGCATTGATGGCTGCGGATTCGAGCAGTCTCTATGCACGCAATCTGTTCAACTTTGTCGATCTGATGCTCGACTCTGAAAAAGAGGGGCTGAATATTGATATGGAAGATGAAATTCTTGAGTCGGCACTCCTCTGTTGGGATGGCGAGGCGATGAAACCGCAGTTCTTTGGTGGTGATTCAGATGATGGGGCTGGGGGTAAAACATGAGTCAGGGTGTGATGGATGCAACACAGGCAGCGGTTCAGGCCGGAGCGCAGGTAACGGATTTAGCTGATCCCTTCATTCTCTCTTTCACCGTATTTGTGTTGGCAATTTTTGTCGGTTATCACGTGGTATGGAATGTAACACCTGCACTGCATACACCCTTGATGAGTGTGACCAATGCCATCTCCAGTATTGTGATTGTGGGTGCGGTTCTTGCAGCAGGCCCGCTTGAGATGAATCTGGGAACAATCCTCGGCCTGGTGGCTGTAGGTCTGGCTGCCGTTAATATCTTTGGCGGCTTTATGGTGACACAACGTATGCTCGCTATGTTCAAGAAGCGGAGCTGAGGGGAATATGATGAGTGCAAACATGGTGGCGCTTGCCTATCTGATCGCTGCAGTATTGATCATCTTTGCCCTGAAAGGGCTATCGTCTCCGGAATCCTCCCGTCGCGGCAATCTGTTTGGCATGATCGGTATGCTGATCGCTATTGTGGTAACGCTTCAGCTTCCTGGTGTGCAGAACTACGGCTGGATCTTCGGTGCATTGGCTGTGGGTGGCCTGATTGGTGGTTCGGTCGCGCGTATCATTCCTATGACTCATATGCCGCAGCTGGTTGCTTTTATGCATTCACTTGTTGGCCTTGCGGCTGTTTTGATTGCGGTATCGGCATTTTATGATCCTGCAGCCTTCGGTATTGCAGATGCTTTAGGTGGTCTGCATCTGGCCAGCCGGATCGAACTTTTCCTTGGTACCTTTATCGGCGCGATTACGTTTACTGCATCCATTATCGCCTTTGGCAAGCTGCAGGGACTGATATCCGGTCGTCCAGTTACCTTTAAAGGACAGCACCTACTGAATCTGTTGCTCGGTCTTGTCATGATTGGTGCGGGCATAGTGTTCTGCATGAACCAGAGCTGGGATGCAT
>JBEQLD010000142.1:0-3201 GCA_040326115.1 Mariprofundaceae bacterium
ATATTACCGAGGATGTTTCGGCCGAACTGCCGGGGGATCACCTCGATGCCACTATTCGCGATGATATGTTGAGCGGTTGGATGAGTAAGCTGACTCCGAAAGAGCAGGAGGTGGTGCGTCTTCGCTATGGCCTGGATCAAACCAGTGATCCGTGGACTCTCGAGGCGATTGGCCAGCACATGGGTGTAACCCGCGAGCGTATTCGTCAGATACAGGTTGTTGCTCTACAGAAATTACGTACACTTATGGACTCAGAGAAGGTCACCCTGGAGGAGATTGTTTGAGCCCACATACTGCAGTAAATTTGCACGATTTTATTCGGGATATCCCCGATTTTCCAAAACCCGGAATTGTATTTAAAGATATTTCACCCCTGTTGGCAGATGGCGAGGCTTTTTCTGCCTCTATTTCGCAGCTGGCATGCCTGATACCCCAGGGTACAGATGCCATCGTTGGTATTGATGCTAGGGGATTTATTTTTGGTGCGGCACTGGCAGCACAGCTTGGTATCGGTTTTGTGCCGGTAAGAAAGCCCGGCAAGCTTCCTGCAGAGGTTCATTCGATTGAGTATGAGCTTGAGTATGGCTTTGATGTTCTTGAAATTCACCGGGATGCCTTGAGCAAAGGGCATAAAATTGTCATTGTGGATGATCTGCTGGCAACGGGAGGGACCGCCCGGGCTACAGTGGATCTGGTGCGCCAGCTTGGTGCAGAAGTGGTCTCCTGTCTGTTCGTCATTGAGCTGGGTTTTCTGGGTGGAAGTGATTTACTCAAGGATGTACCGATTCACAGTCTTGTTTCTTATTAAAAACAGCTAAAAATAACTTATAAATCAGATAGATAGGCCAATGTCAGTTGGAGGGTGCAGGATGGGCACTATACAGCTATCATGCAGGCCGCCAGTGCCCTCGTAGCTCAGATGGATAGAGCAACGGTTTCCTAAACCGTAGGCCACAGGTTCGACTCCTGTCGAGGGCACCATTTTAATAGTTTTGGAGAACATAGTATGGAAGAGAATCTGAATCCTGCTGTTCCTGTTTTAATCGAAGAGGAGATGAAGCGCTCCTATCTTGATTATGCCATGAGTGTAATTATCGGACGTGCGTTACCTGATGCCCGTGATGGCCTGAAGCCCGTGCATCGGCGCATCCTTTTTGCCATGCAGGATCTTGGCTCCACCCATGATAAGCCATACAAGAAGTCCGCCCGTGTTGTCGGTGACGTGATCGGTAAATATCACCCGCATGGTGATACAGCTGTATATGATGCCATGGTACGTATGGCACAGCCATGGAGTATGCGTCATCTGCTGGTTGATGGTCAGGGTAACTTTGGTTCGGTAGATGGCGATTCGCCTGCAGCCATGCGTTATACCGAAGCCAGAATGAGCAAGGTGGCTGCTGAGCTACTGGCTGATATCGATAAGGATACAGTCGATTTCGGCCCGAACTATGATGACTCGCTTTCTGAGCCAAAAGTACTTCCAGCCAAGTTCCCGAACCTTCTGATTAATGGTTCACAGGGCATTGCGGTTGGTATGGCAACCAATATTCCACCACACAACATGGGTGAGAGTATCAATGCAACTATCGAACTGATTAAAAATCCTGATGTTGATGATGAAGAGTTGATGCAGATCATGCCCGGCCCTGATTTTCCAACAGGTGGTTTCATTTATGGTCGTCAGGGTATGCGCGAGGCATTTCTATCCGGACGAGGTTCGGTCACCATGCGTGCCAAGGCCCTGGTTGAAACCCATGTGCGCACCAAACGTGTCTCTCTGATTATTAATGAACTGCCGTATCAGGTAAATAAATCCAGACTGATCGAGAATATCGCGCACCTTGTTCGCGACAAAAAGCTGGAAGGCATCTCCGACCTTCGCGACGAGTCTGATCGTGATGGCATGCGTATCGCTATTGAATTGAAGCGGCATGAGATTCCGGAAGTGATCCTGAATAATCTCTATAAACATACCCAGCTACAGTGCAACTTCAGCTGTAACATGCTGGCACTGGTTGATGGGCAACCCAAACTATGCGGTGTGCGTGAACTACTGCTCCACTTTGTCGATCATCGTCGTCAGGTGGTTACCCGTCGTTGTCTGTTTGATCTGTCCAAGGCTGAAGCCCGTTCACATATTCTGGAAGGTCTTCTGATTGCTCTGGATAGGATTGATGAAGTGATCAAGCTGATTCGTGCCAGTCAGACCGGTGCTGAAGCCAAGGTTGGCCTGATGGAACGTTTTGGTCTTTCTGACAAACAGTCTCAGGCGATCCTGGATATGCGTCTGCAGCGTCTGACCGGGCTGGAACGTGATAAGATCAAGGCAGAGTTTGAAGAGATTCAGAAACTGATCGCATATCTGAAATCCATTCTGGCCGATGAAAAGCTTCTAATGGGCGTGATTGTTGATGAGCTCGAAGAGGTGCGCGATAAATTTGCTGATCCGCGTCGTACTCTGATTATGGATGAGACCGCCGAGCTATCAGTAGAAGATCTGATTACCGAAGAGGATATGGTGGTAACCATCTCCAATGAGGGTTACATCAAACGTAATGCAGCCTCTCTCTACCGTGCCCAGCGCAGGGGTGGAAAAGGCAAAACTGCAATGACCACCAAGGAAGAGGATTTTGTGGCGCAGCTGATGGTGGCTTCCACGCACGATTATCTGCTCTTCTTCTCGGATCGTGGACGTGTGTTCCGCAAGAAGGTTTACGAAATACCTCAGGCTGGCCGTGCCGCTCGCGGTAAGGCGTTAATCAACCTGTTGCCGGTAGAGAAAGGTGAGAGCATCTCCACTACGCTGGCAATTCGGGAGTTTGGTGAAGAGCACTTTGTCGTGATGGCAACGGCCAACGGCGTGATTAAGAAGACCAAGCTGTCTGATTTCAAGAATATCAGGGCGAACGGCATTATCGCCATCAAGATTGATGATAATGATGATCTAATCGGTGTAGCTCGTTCCAATGGAGAGCAGGATATTATGCTCGCCTCCAGTGGTGGTAAGACGATTCGCTTTGCTGAAACCGATGCCAGGCCTATGGGCCGCAGCACACGTGGTGTGACAGGCATGCGCATGCCGAAGGGTAGCACCGTCATTGCCATGTCACTGGTGGTAGAGCGTGCATGTCTGCTGGCTGTTTCAGAAAACGGCTTTGGTAAGCGTACGGCTGTGGAAGAGTATAATTGCCAGAAGCG